>JBKGZJ010000108.1:0-7653 GCA_046545635.1 Thiohalophilus sp.
CGCAGCGGAATCAGCTCTTCCTCGCCAAACTGCATACTGCCGGCCACGGTCCAGTCTTCCCTGACCAGGGTGATCCGATCGCTGTTGCGCGGCAGGCCGTAAAAATCGGCGCCGTAGTGGCTGGCAAAGCCTTCCAGTTTGTCCAGCGCGCCCGCCTCATCGAAGGCCTCGGCATACAGTTCCAGCGCGGCATGCGCCGAATAGATCCCGGCGCAACCGCAACCCGACTCCTTGGCCTGACGCGAATGGGGTGCGCTGTCGGTGCCCAGAAAGAACTTCGGACTGCCGCTGATAGCGGCCTTGAGCAGCGCCTGACGATGTTGTTCCCGCTTGAGGATCGGCAGGCAGAAGTGATGCGGGTTCATGCCGCCGCGGAACATGGCATTGCGGTTCATCAGCAGATGGTGGGGGGTGATGGTGGCGCCCAGGTTGTCGGGGCCGGCATGGACGAACTCGGCGGCCTGGCGGGTGGTGATGTGTTCCAGCACAACCTTCAGCGTCGGGAATTTTTTCAGTAGCGGTTCGAGGGTCTGTTCAATATAGACCTGTTCGCGATCGAAGATATCGATCTCCGGGGCGGTGGCTTCACCGTGAATCAGTAACGGCAGGCCGGTTTCGGCCATCGCCTCGATGGCGTCCCAGGTTTTCTCGATCGCCGTGACGCCCGCCGCCGAGTGGGTGGTGGCGCCGGCGGGATAGAGCTTTACGGCATGCACGTGCGGATGTTCGGCGGCCCTGCGGATTTCCTCCGCCGTGGTGTCATCGGTGAGGTACAGCGTCATCAGGGGATTGAACGGCGCCCCCTGCGGCAACGCAGCCAGAATCCGTTGCCGGTAAGCCAGGGCCTGATCGACTGTGGTCACCGGGGGCTTGAGATTGGGCATGATAATCGCCCGGGCAAAGCGTTTTGCGGTATCAGCCAGTACGTCACGCAGCATCACACCGTCGCGCACATGCAGGTGCCAGTCGTCAGGTCTGGTCAGGGTGATTTCGTTCATCGTCAAATCCAATATTGATTGGCAACAATTATGCACCTTAGCCGGGGGAGGGGCCAGAGGGGGTGAATATCGTCAATCCCAAATTTAACGTTTTTCGGGTTCTCTGATCGTCAATTTGGGTTCTCCGCGCCTCTGCGACGCCGCGTCCTCCGTGTGAATTCCTGTCACTTGAGAAAGAAGTGGCAGTGGCACGGGTCTACGTTGACGATAACCGGCATGACACAACCATGAATCGAAGCAGGCTGCCATGGAACGCTGCGCGCAACCTGGCCTACCGCTTTACCGGTATTTCATTGTCACCCGCAGGACAATTCATTTGTGCCCCGTACGCATACATTCGCGGCATCATTGGTGCAACAATTGAATATGCCGGCGCTTTCACGGGTTTACGATCCCGATTCGGATTCGATGGTCCCGCCCGGAGGAACCTAGTAGGTTCCTTGCTGTTCGACTTCATAGCGTGCCCAGAAAGCGAATTCTTCGCGGGTGGAGATACCGGTGCTGTAACGGTTATGACCCTCGATAATCTTGTAAATCACCTTGTCGCGCGCGGGGTTCTCATGCGGGGATTCGTCGATGATCTGCCGGACCTGCCAGAGTCCGCCGTATAGTCCATTGCTGTAATAGTGGTTGAGCTTGATGTCTTCGGGTTGCAGGTGCCTAGTCTGGGAATATTTTGAAGCCAGTGAATAGAGCTGTACCAAGTCGTCGACGGTCATGTCCACCAGCAAATCCATCTTGCGCATGGCGTAATCGAGATCGTCCTGGGCAAGGCGGGGGATATTGTCTTCCTGCTTTTGTATCGGGCTGACCTGGGAAGCCGATTTCATCAGGCTGGTCGGGTAGCGCCGCCAGGGGAAAAGGTAATTGAAACAAATGGCGACCAGGAAGATGATAAACGAGTTCAGCAGAACCGGTGTCAGAACATACTGGTAACCGAGCGCATGAATGGCATCGCCGCCAATCACCGCTACCAGCGCGGAAGCGCCGCCCGGCGGATGAATGCAGGACATGTAATGCATCAGGGTGATCGCGATACCCACCGCCAGGGCCGCGGCAAGAAAGACATCGGGAACATACAGGTAACAGGTCATGCCGACCAGGGCGGAAATACCATTGCCACCCAGCACGTTCCACGGTTGAGAAAGTTTGCCATGCGGTACCGCAAAGACCAGCACCGCCGAGGCCCCCATGGAAGGGACAATCATGGCTGCGCCTTCAAAGCCGGTGAAATAGTAGCTGACGACCGCGATCAGAAAGATCCCGACAAACCCGCCGAGCCCGGAGACCAGTCGTTCGGCATGACTGACCTGTTCCGAAGAAACGCCGAAAAATGTTCTGATATTCATACTTCAGTTTCCCAACTTACTTCCCCAGTTTTGCCACCTGTTTGTGCCGGTAACAACTGGTGATGTGATCGTTGACCATGCCAACGGCCTGCATATAGGCGTAACAAATCGTCGGTCCCACAAACCGGAAGCCGCGGCGCTTGAGATCCCGGCTCATGGTTTCGGATGTTTTGGTCGACGCCGGTACCTGGGAATCGTTTTTCCATTTATTCTGTATCGGGCGCCCGTCAACAAACTGCCAGAGATAATCGCTGAAGCTGCCCTGTTGTTCACGCAGTTCAAGAAAAGCCCGCGCGTTGGTGATGGTTGATTCAATTTTTAACCGGTTGCGAATGATAGCGGAATTTTTCAGCAGTTGCTCTATTTTAGTGCGTGAGAAACGGGCGATCTTTTCCGCGTCAAAATTGTGGAAAGCCTGGCGATAGGCCTCGCGTTTTTTCAAAATGGTGATCCAGCTCAGCCCCGCCTGGGCGCCTTCGAGGATCAAAAACTCGAACAGCAGCCGGTCATCGTATACCGGCACGCCCCATTCGTGATCATGATAATCAAGATAGATTTGATCGGGCCCGGCCCAGCCGCAGCGCGTGGTCATAGTGTGCTTGCATCAGTTGGAATAAAACAGTCCGCGAATGAACGCCAATAGACGCTAACAAAAGCCTGTCATTGGTGATTCGCATTGATTGGCGTTTATTCGCGAACCCGGATCAATATACATTTCACTTCAGTCGTGGATGCCGCCACGGGTCAGCGCCGCCGGGTCCAGCAGTTTTTTCAGTTCCTCCTCACTCAGATCGGTCATCTCCATGGCCACGTCGATTACCGGGCGGTTCTCGGCGTAGGCGCGCTTGGCAATGGCCGCGCCTTGCTCGTAGCCGATGACCGGGTTGAGGGCGGTGACCAGGATCGGGTTGCGATCCAGCGCGGCCTGGATCACTTCCGCGTTAACCTTGAAGCCGGCGATGGCGCGATCGGCCAGCAGGCGGGCGGTGTTGCCCAGCAGCTGGATGCTTTGCAGCAGGTTGCAGGCGATCACCGGCAGCATGACATTGAGCTGGAAGTTACCGGACTGGCCGGCGACGGTGATGGTGGTGTCGTTGCCGATCACCTGGGCGCTGACCATGGCGGCGGACTCGGGGATCACCGGATTGATCTTGCCCGGCATGATGGAGCTGCCCGGCTGTAACGCCGGCAGTTCGATCTCGCCCAGCCCTGCCAGCGGGCCGCTGTTCATCCAGCGCAGATCGTTGGCGATCTTCATGATGCTGACGGCGACGGTCTTGAGCTGGCCGCTGACCTCCACGGCGGTATCCTGACTGGCCAGCCCGACAAAGGCATTGGGCATGGCGTAAAAATCAAAGCCGGTCTGTTGTTTCAACGTGTTGGCCACGCCCTTGCCGAAATCGGCGTGGGCGTTGATCCCGGTACCCACGGCTGTGCCGCCCTGAGGCAGGGCCTGCAGACGTGGCAAGGTGGATTCGAGGCGCGCAATGCCGTCGCGAATCTGATCCCGCCAGGCATGAAGTTCCTGTTGCAGGGTGACGGGCATGGCATCCATCAGGTGGGTGCGGCCGGTCTTGACCACGTCTTTGAGTTCATTGCCTCTGTGATCGATCGTCTGGGCCAGGTGCTGTAACGCCGGCAACAGTTGCTCATGAATCTCCAGCGCGGCACTGACATGTATGGCCGTGGGGATCACATCATTGGAGCTCTGGCTCATGTTGACGTGATCGTTGGGATGCACGGTCAGCTTGTCGTCGCAGGCCAGATGCGCGATCACCTCGTTGGCGTTCATGTTGGTGCTGGTACCCGAGCCGGTCTGGAAGACATCGATGGGGAAGTGGTCGTCGAACTCGCCGGCGGCGACCTGCAGGGATGCTTTTTTTATGGCCTCGGCCCGGGCGCTGTCCAGCAGACCGAGTTGCCGGTTGGTTTCGGCGCAGGCGTGCTTGACCAGCCCCAGTGCGCGTATGAAGGCGCGCGGCAGGGGCAGGCCGCTGACGGGGAAGTTCTCCACCGCGCGCCGGGTCTGCGCGCCGTACAGGGCATCGGCCGGGACCTGCAGTTCACCCAGGCTGTCTTTTTCGGTTCGGTAGTCTTGGCTCATACGATTTCCTGTCAGGCTGATTCGCGAACTTCCCAGTCATGAATTTTTTCTTCCACGACGCGCCATTTGTCGTCCGGCTCCAGCTCCAGCATGATGTCCTTGTTCAACACCACCGCTTTGCCGTTGCGGGCGCAGAGGGTCTCTTTCACCTGGAACGCGATCCGGCGCAGGGCCTGGGTCTTGATTCTAACCACTTTATAGCTGAGGCGGGCGAGCAGGTCGTGCTCGAATTCGTTTTTGCGCCGCTGGCGCCAGCCGTCGTAGTCGATCGTCTCGTGGCCGGGCACGCCATAGACCCGGACATAGGGCGAGATCAGCGCCATATGCTTTTCCAGATCCTGCATGGCCACGGATTTGCTCATGTTGTCGAGCCACTGATAGATCGCTTCTTCCTGAGACATGCTAAAACCCGATTTGTCTGACTGTGTAAGTGTCCACCCGGGTCGGGTCCATCCCCTTGCGGGATGCCAACCGGTCCACAGTTTTTAATTTTAGTTGCTGATTTTAAAGGATAATTGGTCCTTTGTAATCCGCCCGCGGGCGGGATTTTTCTTGACCTTGTCGCACAAAACGTCGATCATACGCGGCTTTGATTTGGGGGATGGGGTAAACTACCCGTAACATCTTCATTTAGCTGCAAAATAAGACAAGGATCCCTATGAAAGACGCGGACAAAAAACGCCTGCTGCGGGAAATGATGTTTTTCCGCCGCTTCGAGGATCGCACGTTCGAAGCCTATATGGAACGCAAGGTCGGTGGCTTTTTGCATCTCTACTCCGGCCAGGAGGCGGTGGCCACGGGAGTTCTGGAGATGGCCAATGTCGGCAAGGGCCAGGAAAACGATTACGTCATTACCGGTTATCGCGATCATATTCATGCCATCAAGACCGGCGCGCAACCGCGCGAGGTGATGGCGGAACTCTATGGCAAGGAGACCGGCTCGTCCCGGGGACGCGGCGGTTCCATGCACATCTTCGATGCCAGCCAGAATTTCATGGGCGGTTACGCCCTGGTGGGCCAGCCGTTCCCGCTGGCCGCCGGCCTGGCGCTGGGCGCCAAGCACAAGGGCACAGACCAGATCGCGATCTGTTTTCTGGGCGACGGCGCCAACAACCAGGGCACCTTCCACGAGACCCTGAACATGGCCTCGGTCTGGGAACTGCCGGTGCTGTTCGTGTGCGAGAACAACCTGTATGCCATCGGCACCCACATCGATCGTTCCACGGCGGTGCGTGACCAGTACAAGCGGATCTGCGCCTATGACATGAAGGCCAGCCAGCACGACGGCATGGATATCGACACCGTGATGGACGCGGCCAAGGAAGCCATCGATTATGTGCGCAAGGAACAGAAGCCTTATTTCATTGAATTTATGACCTACCGCTATCGCGGTCACTCCATGTCCGACGCCAAGGGCTATCGCACCAAGGACGAGGAAGAAGAGTGGATGAAACGCGATCCCATTCGTCTTTACAGTGAGCGCCTGCTCAAGACCGGCGTAGTGACCGAGGACGAGATCAAGGCAATGGACAAGGCGATCGATGAGGAGATTGAAAACGACATCATCAAGTTCGCCGAGGAGAGTCCGGAACCGAAGGTCGAGGACCTGAACAAATACGTACTGGACGACAACCCGGATCCGCGCTGGGTCGGTCCGCTGCAGAAATAAAGAGGAATTACAACAATGGCAGAGACGGCATATTGGGAAGCGATCCGCCGGGCCCATGATGAAGAGATGGCGAACGATCCGATGGTTATCGCCATGGGCGAGGACATCGGCGTCGTTGGCGGCACCTACAAGGCCACCTCCGGGCTGTACGACAAGTACGGGCCGCAGCGCATCATCGACACCCCCATTTCCGAAAACTCCTACACCGGGATCGGCATCGGCGCCTCCATGGTCGGCATGCGTCCGGTCATCGAGATCATGTCGATCAACTTCGCGCTGCTGGCGCTGGACACGCTGATCAACGCGGCGGCCAAGATCCGCTACATGTCCGGCGGTCAGTTGCAGTGCCCGATCGTGATGCGCACCCCGGGCGGCACCGCGCATCAGCTGGCGGCCCAGCACTCGGCCCGCCTGGCGCGCATGTTCATGTCCACCTCCGGCCTGCGCGTGGTCACCCCGCGCGGTCCGCTGGACGCTTACGGCATGCTCAAATCCGCGATCCGCTCCAACGACCCGGTGATCATCATCGAGCACGAGCAGATGTATAACCTCAAGGAAGAGATTCCCGACGAGGAGTTCTTCCGCCCGCTGGAAGGCGCCGAGGTCGTGCGCGAAGGCACCGATATCACGTTAATCGGTTACAACTTCAGCGTGCACCTGTGCCTGGAAGCGGCCAAACGCCTGGAAGCCGACGGCATCAGCGCCGAGGTCGTGGATCTGCGTGTACTCAAGCCGATCGATCGCGAAACCATCCGCACCTCGGTGGAGAAGACCCACCGGGTGGTCGTGGCCGAGGAAGACGAAGCCCCGGTCGGCGTCGGCTCGGAGATCATCACCGGCATCATCGAGGACTGCTTCTTCGCCCTCGATTCCCAGCCCGTGCGTATCCACGCCGCCGATGTGCCGGTGCCGTACAACGCCAGGCTGGAAAAAGCCGCGATCCCCAGCGCCGACGACGTCTACCACGGCGCTCTCAAGGCTCTCGGAAAAATCTAAATGTAGGCCGGGTCGCGACCCGGCGGTCGGCCGGCCCGGTGGGCCGGCCCACAGCTTAAAGAATACGGAAAATCATGGCTGAAGCTTACACGATTAAAATGCCCCAGCTCTCCGACACCATGACCGAAGGCGTGGTGGTCAGCTGGGAGAAGAACATCGGCGACAAGGTCGAGCGCGGCGATATCGTCGCCACGGTCGAGACCGACAAGGCGATCATGGACGTGGAAGTGTTCCGCGAGGGCTACCTGTCCGGACCGCTGCAGCCGGTGGATGCCACCATCCCGGTGGGCGAGGCGATGGGCTACCTGGTGGCCAGTGCCGACGAGGTGCAGTCCGAAGGCGCCGCCGCCCCGGCCAGCGCCGGCGGTGAAGCCGCCCCCGCAGCTGAACAGGAACAGACCGAACCGGCCGCCGCTGCGTCCGCCGAAGCCGCGAATGTTGAAGTGGCCCCGGCCGAGGACGCCCATACCATTAAAATGCCGCAGCTCTCCGACACCATGACCGAGGGCGTCATGGTCAGCTGGGAGAAAGCCATCG
>JBKGZJ010000109.1:0-7642 GCA_046545635.1 Thiohalophilus sp.
TTCTTGGTTTCGGCGGGCAGTTGGGCCGAGGTGCAGTGCTGGTCCGGGACATAAAACACCGGGTCGTAACCGAAGCCGTTGTCGCCTTGCGGTTCACGGGTAATGAGACCTTCCCAGGTACCCTGGCAGATCAGGGGGGTGGGATCGCTGGCGTGGCGCAGGTAGACCAGCAGGCACTGAAAGCGCGCGCTGCGTTCGGCATCGGGGACATCGGCTAAATCCGTCAGCAGTTTTTGCAGGTTCTGCTCGTCACTGGCATTGATGCCGGCATAGCGGGCCGAGTAGATGCCGGGCGCACCGTTGAGGGCATCCACCTCCAGGCCCGAGTCGTCGGCGATGGCCGGCAGGTTTGCGTGTTGCGCGGCGTTACGTGCCTTGAGGATCGCGTTTTCGACAAAGGTCAGGCCGGTCTCTTCCACATCGCCGGCATTGAATTCGGACTGTGGCAGTACCTGCAGGTCGAGTCCGGCCAGCATCTGATCGATCTCGCGTACCTTGCCGGGATTGTTACTGGCGAGCACGATGCGCTGCATGGTCAGGCGCCCAGTGCTTCGCGTTGCTTGTCGATCAACTGGTCGATGGCCTGCTTGCCGAGATCCAGCATGGCCTGCAGTTCCTGCGGCGAGAAGGGCACACCTTCGGCGGTACCCTGGATCTCGATGAACTTGCCCTCGTCGGTCATCACCAGGTTCATGTCGGTTTCACAATTGGAATCCTCGGGATAATCGAGATCCATGATCGGCGTGCCCTGATAGACGCCGACCGAAATGGAGGCGACATGGTTGATCAGCGGATCCTTTTTAATCATTTTGGTTTCCAGCATGTGGCTGATGGCATCCGCCAGCGCCACGTAGCCGCCGGTGATCGAGGCGGTGCGGGTGCCGCCGTCGGCCTGGATGACGTCACAGTCGATGGTGATGGAAAACTCGCCCAGTGTTTTGAGATCCACGGCGGCGCGCAGCGAGCGGCCGATCAAACGCTGGATTTCCACGGTCCGCCCGCCCTGCTTGCCGCGCGCCGCTTCGCGGCCCATGCGGCTGCCGGTCGAACGGGGCAACATGCCGTATTCGGCGGTAATCCAGCCCTGGTTCTGACCACGCAGAAAACCCGGTACCCGATCCTCGACACTGGCGGTGCAAATCACCCTGGTATCCCCGAACTCGACCAGTACCGAGCCCTCGGCATGCTTGGTGTAGTGACGGGTAATCTTGATATCGCGTAACTGATCGGGAGCTCGGCCGCTGGGTCGCATAATCTGGAATCTCGTCGCTTGAATGTGCCGACAGTATAACGCGCCCGACGTTTGGCGTTAATAAAGAAAATTGTTTTTACCACGAAGACGCGAAGTCACGAAGTGATTACTGAAGTACTTCTTCGTGTCTTCGAGACTTCGTGGTGAATAGCTTGTTAACGTTATTTCATTTCGTCTTCGTAGGTTTTGATGGCGCGTTCGATCTCTTCGATGGCGCCGTCGAGGGTGTTGACGTCACTTCGGCGCTGGCTGGTCTGGCGGGGTTTGGGTTGCGGTTGCTGCAGGGAGATGATGCGGGCGGCCACGGCGCTGGTGTTGTCGCTGTGGGGATAGCTGACCTGTTCGGCGCGCTCGGCCAGTTTGTCGATGCTCTCGCGCAGACTGCCCGCCTCCAGGCTGGAGCCGATCAGGGCGTCGTCCAGCGGTTCCCAGAAGCCGTCGGAGCATAACAGCAATATATCGCCTTCCTGCAGGGCGATACTGTTGCTGATGGTCACCTGGGGCTCGCCGGGATTGAGGCCGATGCACTGGGTGACGAAATTGCGCATGGGATGGCCCTGACGCCCGGAGAGGGAGATCTGCCCGGCCTGGTAAAGCTGTTCCACGTAGGAGTGGTCCTGGGTACGGTAGATCGGCAGGCCGTCACGGAACAGGTAGACGCGGCTGTCGCCGACATGGGCCCACCAGGCCTGGCCGTTTTGTACCAGGGAGAGCACGGCGGTGGTGCCGGGGGCCAGGGGCGGGTCCTGTTCCTGGCCGCTGAGCAGCACTGCGCGGTGGGCGCGGCGCAGCAGCTCGCGTAAAAAGCGGGGCGGATCCTCCGCCGGTAAGGGATGCAGCTCCAGCTCGGTCTCGATGGTATCGACCAGTGCCTGGGCGGCGACGTCCCCGCCGGGACGGCCGCCCAGGCCGTCGCCCAGAACGAGCAGCGCCCCCTGCTCACTGACAAAAGCCCCGAGGCGATCCTGGTTCACCTCGCGGTTGCCGAGTCGGCTGGTGCGTCCGATCTCCACCTGCATGGTCAGCCCTCTTCCAGCGCCGCGTCGGACGCCTCGCCCTTGTCCAGCAGGGTTTGCAGTTCATCCACCGACTGGGGACGCAGCATCGGATCCACTTCCATGGCCCGGTCCACGGCGGCCAGCAACCGGGGCGAGTAACTCTTTTTAAAGGCGTATATCGCCGGGCGCAGGGTGTCCCGCTCACGGCGTTTGGTGGAGGAGAGAGGCGGCTGGCCGCTCATGCAGGTGCGCAGGGTGGCGCCGATGGCGTAAATGTCGGTCCAGGGGCCCACATAGCCGCCGGGATCCAGCTGTTCGATGGGGGAATAGCCGGGGGTGACCACCTGGTTGGGCTGAAACTGGCGGGAGTGCATCATCTCGTGCACCGCGCCGAAATCGAGCAACAGGGGCCGGCCGCCGGGACGCAGATGGATATTGCCCGGCTTGATGTCCAGGTGCAGCAGCCCCCGACTGTGAATATGTCGCAGGCCGTCCAGCAGGCCGTGAAACACGGTCAGAATAAAGGCCTCGCTCATCTTGCCCTTGTGTTTGAGGATATAGCCCTGCAGGTTGGCGCCGTCCTCGAATTCCATCACCATGTAGACCGTGCCGTGCTGACGGAAGAAGTTGATCACGTTGACGATATTGGGGTGTTTGATCGAAGAGAGGGTGCCGGCCTCCTGAAAGAACAGCCGTCGGCCGTGGGCGAAGCGCTCGACGAAGTGGTCCTGCGAGGCGACCACGTCCAGGTCCTCGTTGCGTACCGCCAGCTTGCTGGGCATGTACTCCTTGATCACCACTTTCTGCCCGGTGCCGTCGGTGGCCAGGTAGACGATACTGAAGCCGCCACCGCCGATCACGCGCTCGATGGTATAGCCGTCCAGGCGGGTGCCCCTGGGTAGTTGGTGAGTGATTCTGGCCATGTCGGATATCTGCCCCTGTCAGCCTGCCAAGATTACCACACTCGCCGGCAGGATGGATGGTCAACCCCCGTCGCTTGCTGTACGCTATCCTTATCGGCATCGACATCCAAATGTATTAATTTAAAGAAAAGATATCGATCATGGTCCACAGTATGACCGCCTTCACCCGCCAGCAGCAGACGGGTGAATCCGGCGAATTCAGTCTCGAAATTCGTTCCGTCAACCATCGCTATCTCGAACTGAATCTGCGCCTGCCCGACGAGTTGCGCGGTTTTGAACCGTTGATTCGCGAGCAGGTGGCGCAGCGGGTGGCGCGGGGCAAGCTGGATATCACTCTGCGTTTTCAGCCGCCGATCTCTGGCGAGACGCTGGATGTGGATTATGAGCTGGTGAAGAAGCTGGCCAGGACCAGCCATGCCATCGATAAATACATCTATAATCCGGCGCCGGTCAATGCCGTGGATCTGATGCGCTGGCCCGGCGTGATTGGCAGCCCGACTGTGGACAGTGATCAGCTGCAACAGCGCCTGGGTGAGCTGCTCGAGGCGGCGCTGAATGATCTGCAGGCCATGCGCGGGCGCGAGGGCGCCAGACTGGGCGAGGCGCTGCTGCAACGCTGTGACGCCATCGAGGCGATCCTCGTTCCGCTGGAACAGGCGCTGCCGGCGATCCGCCAGGCCCTGCGCGACAAGCTGCGCGAGCGCCTGGCGGGACTGTCGCAGGAACTGGACGAGGACCGGCTGGAGCAGGAGCTGGTGCTGCTGGTGCAAAAGGCCGATGTGGACGAAGAGCTGGATCGTCTGCGCATGCACCTGGAGGAGATCCGCGAGGTGCTGGAGGCGGATCAGCCCGTCGGCCGCCGGCTCGATTTTCTGATGCAGGAGCTGCACCGGGAGGCCAACACCCTGGGATCCAAGTCGGTGGACAGGCGCATGACCCGCGCCTCGGTGGATCTCAAGGTGCTGATCGAGCAGATGCGCGAGCAGGTACAGAATATTGAATAACCCGTCGGGGGCAATCCTATGGCACTGACAGACAACCAACCCACCCTCGGCACCCTGTATGTGATCGCCGCGCCCTCCGGGGCGGGCAAGACCTCGCTGGTGGCGGCGCTGGTGGAGAGTACGCCCGATATCGACGTCTCCGTCTCGCACACCACCCGGCCCATGCGCCCCGGCGAGCAGGACGGGATCCATTATCATTTCACCGATGTGCCGACGTTCGAGCAGATGATCGAGGCGGGCCGCTTTCTCGAGCACGCCAGGGTGTTCGACAACTACTACGGTACCGCCACCGCCAGCATCGAACAGGAGCTGGACGCCGGGCGGGACGTGATCCTGGAGATCGACTGGCAGGGCGCGGCCCAGGTGCGCCGGCAGGTCCCCGGCAGTGTGGGCATTTTCATCCTGCCGCCCTCGCGCGAGGCCCTGGAAGAGCGGCTGCGCGGTCGTGGCCAGGATCCCGACGAGGTGATTGCCCGGCGCATGCGCGATGCGGTCAACGAAATGTCCCATTACGCCGAATTCGACTATCTGGTGTTTAATGATGATTTCGAGATCGCGCTGGCGGATTTGCAGAACATCGTCCTGGCCCGCCGCCTGCGCTTCGAGGCCCAGTCCCGGCGCCACGCTGAGTCCCTCAAGCAACTGCTTGAGGGAGGGGCTAGTGACTAGGGGCTAGTTGCTAGAAGATTTGCCGGGGCTGATTTTTATCCGCCCACCCTCCTGGCCCCTGGCCCCTGTTTTTATGTCTGGCACCACCCTGCCCGGATGACTATAATGGTCGGTCCCTGAACAATTGCCCGGCCGCGCCGGCAGGGGCGCGGCCCGAATCCCCGGAGTGAAATAATGGCACGTGTTACCGTAGAAGATTGTCTGGACAACCTCGAAAACCGTTTCGAGCTGGTACTGGTTTCCGCGCGTCGCGCGCGTCAGATCGCCAATGGCCGGGACCCGCTGGTCGACCCGGAAAACGACAAGCCGACCGTCATCGCCCTGCGCGAGATCTCCGAAGGGCTGATCGACAGCTCGATCCTGGATACGCCCGAGGTGATTGAGGACAGTTTCGCCCCGCTGACCGACGAACAGGCGGCCGCCGAGCTGGAAGTGGCGGCCGAACTGGAATCCGGCAGCAGCGGGATCGAAACCGGTGACGCCGAGAGTGACGAGGATATCGATGTTGCCGCCGCCATCAAGGCCGCGCTGGGTGCCGAACTGGGCGGTGACGAAGAAGAAGGGGCCGACAAGCCGGCTGCCGGTGAAGCGTCATCAGCATCAGAAAAAGAGGATCGCGAGTAATCGCCCGTCCACTTTCAAAGGTTACCCCCCCGCCGAACGAGGCATTTCGGATCAGGCATCTGTGCGAGATGCTCGATGAATACCTTGAGCCCGAACAGGTCGCCGAAGTCTACCAGGCCTACCTGTTCGGGGCCGAGGCCCACGACGGCCAGCATCGTCTCAGCGGCGAACCCTATATCACCCACCCCATCGCCGTCGCCCGCATCCTGGCGGAGCTGCGGGTCGATCACCTCAGCATCATGGCGGCCATTTTGCATGATGTGATTGAGGACACCAAAGTCCCCAAGGAGATGGTGGAAAAACGTTTCGGTCAGCATATCGCCGAACTGGTCGACGGGGTCTCCAAGCTCACCCATATCCATTTTGAAAACAAGGCCGAGGCGCAGGCGGAAAACTTTCGCAAGATGATGCTGGCCATGACCCGCGATATCCGGGTGATCCTGATCAAGCTTGCCGATCGCCTGCACAACATGCGCACCCTGGGGGTGATGCGCCCGGACAAGCGCCGGCGTATCGCCCGCGAAACACTCGACATCTACGCCCCGATCGCCAACCGCCTGGGTATGAACAACGTACGCCTGGAGCTGGAGGATCTCGGTTTCACCGCCATGTATCCGTGGCGCAGCAAGATCCTCGAAGAGGGGCTGAAAAAGGCGCGCGGCAACCGCAAGGAAATCGTGAGCAAGATGGAGGAGACCATCAAATCCCGCTTGCAGCAGGAAGGCTTGATCGGACGGGTCATCGGTCGCGAGAAACATCTGTACAGTATCTACAAGAAGATGCGCGACAAGCATCTCTCCTTCAGTGAAGTGATGGATGTCTATGCATTTCGAATCATTGTTGACAATGTCGATGCCTGTTACCGGGTGCTGGGGGCGATTCATAATCTGTATACGCCGGTGCCGGGCCGCTTCAAGGATTACATCGCTATTCCCAAGGCCAACGGTTACCAGTCTCTGCACACCGTACTGATGAGTCCCTACGGCGTGGCCATCGAAGTGCAGATCCGTACCGAGGATATGCACAAGGTTTCCGAAGCCGGGATTGCCGCCCACTGGATGTATAAAACCAACGAAGGCATCAGCAATAACGCCCAGATGCGCGCCCGCCAGTGGTTACACGAATTGCTGGAGATGCAGCAGAACGCCGGCAACTCCATCGAGTTTCTCGAACACGTCAAGATCGATCTGTTTCCCGATGAAGTTTATGTTCTCACCCCGCATGGTGAGATCAAGGTGCTGCCACGCGGTGCCACCGCCGTCGATTTTGCCTACGCGGTGCACAGTGATGTGGGCAATCAATGCGTGGCGGCCAAGATCGATCGACGTCTGATGCCGTTGCGTACCGGCCTGCTCAACGGCCAGACCGTGGAAATCATCACCTCCAGGGGCGCGCAACCCAACCCGGCCTGGCTGGACTTTGTCACCACGGCCAAGGCCCGCTCCAATATCCGCGCCTTTTTGAAGAACCTGCATATGGAAGAGGCGGTTCTGCTGGGCATGCGGCTGCTGAACAAGAGTCTGGCGGCCCATGGCACCGCACTGGAAAATCTGGCCGACGAGCAGGTACAGCAGGTATTGGTTGAATTCGGTTTCGAGAACATGGAGCAGATGTTCAGCGAGATTGGCTTCGGTAACCAGATGGCCATGGTGGTCGCACGTGCCCTGCTGGCTTCCGAACACGAGGCGCTGCCCGGCGAGAAAGAAAAAACCCAGGGCATCCCTCTGGCTATCAAGGGGACCGAAGGTACGATAGTGACCTATGCCAAGTGTTGTCGACCGATCCCCGGCGATCCGATTCTGGGGTTTGTGACCTCGGGCCGCGGTATCGTGATTCATACCGAGGATTGCAAGAACGTCGCCGAGTATCGCAACCGCCCCGAGAAATGGATCGACGTCGAATGGGAGCAGGAAATTGAAGGCGAGTTTCCGATCGATATTCGGATGCTGGTTCATAATCAACGCGGCGTCCTGGCCACCATCGCCGCGACCATCTCGGAGATGGAAGCGAATATCGAGAATGTCAGTATCGAAGAACGCGATGGCCTGCATTCGACCCTGAGTTTTACCGTCTCGGTGAAAAACCGCCAGCATCTGGCGCGTATCATGCGCCGTCTGCGCAAACTGGACATGGTTTCCCGCATTCATCGCCTCAAGCGATGAATGCGAAGTT
>JBKGZJ010000110.1:0-7627 GCA_046545635.1 Thiohalophilus sp.
AGAGATGATTCTCGATGTGCGCAAATTCATGCACACCTGAAAACCCAGTGCTGAGAACTTAGAACTCAGAACTCAGAACTCAGAACTATTTTATTTCATCTTTCCAAGAATCTGCCTGACCTCGTCAAACGCCAGACTGCAGATCCGGATCGGATCGCGCTTGCCCTTGATGCGTAAATGGTGGGTCTTGCCCGCCAGCCGTTCGGCCGGCAAATGCCGGTAAGCGGTTTCACTCAACACCATATCTGATCCGAGAATCTTGGTGGCACTTTCCAGGCGAAAGGCAATATTCACCGCATCGCCCAGTGCCGTATTGTCATGACCGATCCCCATCGAGGCGGCACCGGTGTTGATGCCGACACCAATTTTGACCGGCTCCGGCAGTTCGCTGAAGGCGCTGTTCAGCTCCCGGGTAATATCGTTGATCAGCAGTGCGGCATTAAGCGCCTGCTTCAGGGTCTTGCTCTGATCTTCATCCGATTCCCAGCGGGCAAATACGCAATCACCGATAAACTTGTCCACCGTGCCGGCGTTGTCGAAAATCGCGTTACTCACATTATGAAACCAGCGGTTCATCAGTTTGGTCAGGGTGCGGATGTCGACCTGTTCGGAGAGCGAGGTAAAACCCCGGATATCGGCCACCAGCACGGTAATCTGCTTGATATCAGGGCTATCGGAGATGACGGTGTCTTGCAGGGAGAGGGTGTCGAATTCGCCGGTCTCTTTCTTGCTTTGTTCAAACAGCATTTCGAACCGGCCAATGGTAATCCGATCGCCGTTTTTCAGCAGCCTGGGCATGGCCACCCGCTGACGATTGACGAAACTGCCGTTGGAGCTACCGCCGTCGATCAGATAATAATCGCCGCTGCCGATGCAACGAATCATGGCATGATTGCGCGAGGCGTGCAGATCCGGCAACACCACGTCGCTGTTCATGTCACGCCCGAGCGTCAGCACCGACTTGCACGGAATCTTGCGAACGACGCCATCGAGTTTATAGGTAATAAAGGTCGACATTGGTCATGCCTGCCCCACACAGACCGGGAAAGCAGCATACCAAAAATGCGAGATTACGTCCCCGCTTTCATAATGGGGGGGTGGAGGGATCAGGCCGACTGCTTCAGCGGCGGCAGGCCGGGACGCATCCGGGTGGCGATGGAGCGAAACAGGGTCACCGCATCACCCGCGCGCATGCCGCTGAGAATCGTCTCATAATCCTCGTTTGCGGTCTGCAACGAGTCCTGATACCACTGCTCACCGGTATTGGCGTATTGCTCACGGATATAGGCGTCCACCGCCTCGCGGGTCCCCGGTTCGCTGCTGAACTCGGCAACGGTGCGGGCCACCCGGATCAGCCAGGCCTGTACAAAAACCTCGCCCCGGCGCTCGCGCTCGGCCCGCGGCTCGATATCCAGCTCGGCCACAAACTGCTCCCGGGCCCGCTCCAGCTGGCGATAAAGCACGCTGAAGCAATAGCCGGCCACCTGTGGGGCCTGTTCAAGACCGATGAAACGAAATTCCGGCGAGCGGCCGTAACGGCGTGAGACCAGCACCCGGCAGTCAAACGCCTCGCAAATCAGGTTCGACAGCGCTACCGCCCAGAACGGGGGGTTGTAGCGCATGCCCGAGTCGATCACCGATTCGGCCACCCCGGCGGCCAGAATCTGATCTTCGCCGATCCGGTGTTTACGCATCAGCCGATGCGCCTGACGCAGCGCGGCGGCGGCCTCATGGGGATTGGCGGATTCGGACAAGCGCAGGCACTTGCAAATCTTCTCAATTATTTTCAGGTTATTCATGCACCGTTCCTTGCTGCCTTTTCCTGTATATTACAAAAATATCAGCCTGTTACAAGATATTTCTAGCAAAATACTTTAATATTTTATGGCGCCTGGTCATTTTCTGACCGATATGCGGCAGCCGCCTTGTGCCAGCCGCGTACGACCCTTATATAGAAGGCTGACACCAAACAGCAGGGGCTCTCCCCCATCGGCTATATACCCCCGGAATGACCCCTGTGGGTAAGCTATAGCAGGAAACCGGTCACAAAACGCACTAACCTCTTGGTGAAGATGATGAATTCCGCCCAGGCTCCAGGCATCGATATCGAACCCATTCGCCAGCAGGCGTTGCTGACCCCGCCGGCCAAACCGCTGAGCGAGGCCGAGCGCCGGGAACTGTTCGCGCGCATCAAGCGGCTGCTGAAGGAGAAGGACGCGGTGCTGGTGGCCCACTACTACACCGACGACGATCTGCAGCAGCTGGCGGACGAGACCGGCGGCTGCGTCTCCGACTCCCTGGAAATGGCCCGCTTCGGCCATGACCACCCGGCCAGCACCATCGTGGTCGCCGGCGTTCGCTTCATGGGCGAGACGGCCAAGATCCTCAACCCCGAAAAACGGGTGCTGATGCCGACCCTGCAGGCCGAGTGCTCGCTGGATCTGAGCTGCCCCGCGGACAAGTTCAGTGCCTTCTGCGATCAGTACCCCGATCGCACCGTCGTGGTCTACGCCAACACCTCGGCCGAGGTGAAGGCCCGCGCCGACTGGGTGGTCACCTCCAGCATCGCCAGCAGGGTCGTGCAATACCTGCACGAGAAGGGCGAGAAGATCATCTGGGCCCCGGATCGCTATCTGGGCGATTACGTGCAAAAGGTCACCGGCGCCGATATGGTCCTGTGGCAGGGGGCCTGCATCGTGCATGACGAATTCAAGGCCGCCGAGCTGCGCAAGCTGCGCGACAAACATCCCGGGGCGGCGGTGCTGGTCCATCCCGAGTCCCCGGCCGATGTGATCGAACAGGCCGATGTGGTCGGCTCCACTACCCAGCTGATCAATGCGGTGCACGATCTGCCCAACGAGACCTTCATCGTCGCCACCGACCGGGGCATCTTCTACAAGATGCACGAAGCGGCCCCCGGGAAGAAACTGATCGAGGCGCCCACCGGCGGCATCGGCGCCTCCTGCGGCAGTTGCGCCCACTGCCCGTGGATGGCCATGAACGGCCTGCAGAACCTGGCTGGCTCACTCGAACAGGGGAGCAACGAGGTTCACGTGGACCCGGCGATCGCCCGGCAGGCCAGGGTCTCGGTCCAGCGTATGCTCGACTTTGCCGCCGAACTGAAAACCGGCGCCATCGGCGAAAGCAACATCGCCTCCCCGGCCTGAGGCCACACGGCTCCCGGCAAGAATCACCACCGAAACACCGACGACACTGAAAGGTCCGCCATCACGTCTTCAGTGCGTTCGGTGGTCAGACGGATGTCACGCAGGCTATCGCCAGCGTGACCTACGCCACTGACGCTAATTTTTACCACGAAGACACGAAGTGTCGAAGTGTAATAATGAAACATTGGTAAACCACCGTCTCAGGCGATGAGACACAAACAGGCGTTGCCGTCCCCGTATGCTTCGTTGGAAGATGGCTCTTTCGACCCGGCAAGGTGTAGGTCAGGTTGCGCGGATGCGCTACCTGACTGCCCGAATCTGACGGATGTCACGCAGGCCCTCGGCAGGGTGACCTTTTTTACCACGAAGTCTCGAAGTATATTCATTTTTTTCTTCGTGTCTTCGTGGTAACGCTTTTATCAACATCAGATATCACGCATGTATCGCCAGCTCATCCACCCCAATCAGAAAAACCCGGCCAGATAATCGGGTACCGCCTCCGTCAGCCAGTAACGGGGTCGCATGAGCGAACCGCTGACAAAGCCGACATGCCCGCCCCGCCGGCTCACCGCCAGCCGGACGTTGGCGGGCAATTGTTGCCCGTCGGGCAGAATCGCCGGGGTCATGAACGGATCATCGAACGCCTGGACGATCAACGCCGGCTGCCGGATATCACCAAGATAATCAAAGGCGCTTGATTTTTGATAATAATCGTCGGCATCGGCAAAGCCGTGGATCGGCGCGGTGAACAGGTTATCGAAGCGACGAAAGGTGCGTGCTTTTGCAATCTGTTGCGGCGTCAACCCGATCAGTTGTTCGTAATCATGATCGGCAAATTTCGTCAGCACTTTTCTCACCAGGCTTTTGACCAGATGGCGCTCGTACACTTTCGAAAACCCCTGGTTGATACGATCAGCACAGACGGCCAGTTTCAGGGGGGCCGACACCGACACCGCCGCGCGCAGCGGCGATTCAGCGCCCCACTCGGCCTGCAGCTTGAGCAGCATGTTGCCGCCCAGCGAATAGCCCACCGCCGCCAGCGGCGCATGGGGATACTGCTCGCGCAACCAGCTTAAAAAATAGCGCGCATCGCCGGTCTCGCCGCTGTGATAGGAACGGGGCAGGCGATTGAGCCGCCCGGAACAGCCGCGAAAGTGCATCAGCACCCCGTGCCAGCCGCGCTGTTCGATGGCGTGCAGAATGTCCCGCGCATAGGGGGAACAGAGCGAGCCTTCCAGGCCGTGGAACACCGCCACGAGCGGTGTCGTCACAGATGAAGCCGGCTGGGTACGCCAGGCGAGATCGACAAAGTCGCCGTCCGGCAACGGTAATTCCTGCCAGCTCACCGCCAGCGGGCGACGATTGATAAACCGCGGCAACAGGGTCTGGACATGGGGATTGCCCAGCCCCGGCGCCGGAGTGAAGGACGATACGATACTGGCATCGGCTACCCGTCTCATGTCAATCATTGCACGCGTTGCGATCGCACCCCATCACGGCTGAGCGGCCATGCCGGCATAAACGATGCCCGACAGCCGCGCCATCTCGTAATCGAAGGTCGCCAGATCTTTTGGATTGAACTGATCGAGCCGCGTATGCCCACAGGCCCGCGCCATCACCTGCATCAGGCTCGTGGACGATTGCAGAAAGCGGGCCAGCCGATGGGCGCCGTCATCCACATCCAGTCGCTGGCGCAGTTGCGGGTCCTGGGTGGCCACGCCCGAGGGACACTGATTGGTATGGCAGATACGCGCCGCCACGCAACCGATCGCCTGGATCGCGCTGTTGGCCAGCGTGATCCCGTCGGCGCCCAGCGCCAGTGCCTTGATAAAGTCGGCCGGGGTACGCAATCCGCCGGTGATGATCAGGGTCACCTTGCCGCTGGCGCCCTGCTGATCCAGATACCGCCGCGCCCGCGCCAGCGCGGGGATGGTCGGCACGCTGATATGATCGCGAAACAGCAAGGGGGAGGCCCCGGTGCCGCCACCGCGCCCGTCGAGGATCAGATAATCGGCGCCGGCCTGCAGGGCGAACTCGATATCCCGTTCAATATGGTTGGCGCTCAGTTTGAATCCGACGGGAATCCCGCCGCTGATCTCGCGCACCCGATCGGCGAAACGGTTGAAATCGGCCGGCTCGCGCAGATCGGCAAAGGTCGGAGGTGAATAGGCCGACTCGCCTGCGGGAATGCCGCGCACCCCGGCGATCTTCTGACTCACCTTGGCGCCGGGCAGGTGTCCGCCGGTGCCGGTCTTGGCCGCCTGCCCGCCCTTGAAGTGAAATGCCTGGACTTTTTCCGGGATGGACGCGTCATACCCGAAGCACGCACTGCCCAGTTCAAACAGATAGCGACTGTTGGCCTGCTGTTCTTCCGCCAGCATGCCGCCCTCGCCGGAACAGATCCCGGTGCCGACCTGCTCGGCACCTCTGGCCAGCGCCAGGCGCGCCTCTTCGGAGAGCGAGCCGAAACTCATGTCGGCGACCAGCAACGGGGTTTTCAAACAGAGGGGTTTTTGACTTTGCGGACCGATCACCAGTTCGGTATCGACCGTGGCGTCATCGTCCAGCGGCCTGTCGTGCAGTTGCGCGACCATGATCTGGATGTCATTCCAGTCCGGCAGCCTGTGGCGCGGCACCCCCATCGCCGCCACCGGCCCGTGTTTGCCCAGCGTCTCCAGGCCGTCCTTCGCCAGCTGATGTATCAGTTCCAGGGTCGGCTCTTCCCCGGTGGCTTTCGGTTCGGGCTGTTTCGGTTTTTTCGCATCGTCCTGCCTGGGCGCATCGCTCTCGTTGTCCGTACCGGGACCTTCCTTGCCGATCATGCTCTCGCCAAACCGGTTATGGCTGCCGTCGCAATAGGGCAGATTGCCGCTGTGCTTGCAGTTGCACAAAAAGGCTTCACCATCTTTCTGCGGTGTAAAGGCCAATGGCTCGAAACCGGTACCGGCATGGGAGCCATCACAAAACGGCTGATTCTGCGAGCGACCGCAGACACAAAAATAGTATTCCTGATCGGTGGACAGGTTGACTTTGGCGGGTTTGATATCGGCGATAACCGGCTTGTTTGCCATACGCGCAGCAGCGTCCCTGAGTCAAAAACCAGCACTCAGTATATGAACCCGGCCATCGCGGGACAAGCGGCGCGGCTACTCGTCGGGACGCACCTTGCCGCGATGACGCTTGATTTTACCGCGCTTTTGTTTGGCCTCCAGACGGCGCTTGACCGCGGCGCGGGTCGGCCGGGTCGGCTTGCGCTTTTTATGCGTCACCAGTGCCGAGCGGATCAGCTCGACCAGTCGCTCCAGGGCCTCCTCGCGGTTTTTCTCCTGGCTGCGGTAGCGCTGTGCCTTGATCACGACCACCCCGTCCGAGGAGATGCGCTGATCGGCGCGTGCCAGCAAACGCTGCTTGTAAAAATCCGGCAGGGATGAGGCATGAATATCAAAACGCAGATGAATGGCCGAGGCGACCTTGTTCACATTCTGTCCGCCCGCTCCCTGGGCGCGGATCGCCTGCATCTCGATCTCGTTGTCGGGAATCACCACATTCCGGGAGATGCGCAACATATTCTGATCAATCCCCAAACACCTTGGCAATGGCCGCACCGGTGATCCGATCGATGACCAGCATCATCTCGCAATAGGCGGGTTTATGCAGCGGCTCGTCCCCGCAGCTGCAATTGGCCACGATCTCGGTGAAGAAGACCCCGATGCGGGCATGCACGGCAACATCATCCTGCTCGATGCCCAGCACGGTCACCTGCAAATCGCGCGCATCGCTGTAACCGCCCTCGCCGGTGCCCTGATCCAGCGGCAGGTTCGCCCCGACACCCGATTCCAGCTCCCGTTTCAAAGTCCGGATCAGGGCGTCGGGATCGTGTTGTTCGATGGTGTGCAGCAGTTTCAGCATGCGGCATCAGCCCGGCGCCTGGCTGCGGGTAAGAATTTGATCCAGGTGGTTGGCAAATGTCTGGCGCTCACTCTGGCTCATTGCCGCCTGTCCGCCGGTATCCACCCCGCTGGCGCGCAGCGTATCCATGAAATCGCGCATGTTCAGCCGCGAGCGAATGTTCTCAATGGTATATAACTCGCCGCGAAAACTCAGCGCCTGTCCGCCCTTTTCGATCACCTCCGCCGCCAGCGGGATGTCACTGGTGATCACCAGATCGCCCGGCGCGACCCGCCGCACGATCTCGTTGTCCGCCACGTCAAACCCGTGCTCGACCCGCAGCGACTTGATATATCGGGATTTGGGCACCCTGACGTACTGGTTCGCCACCAGCGTCATCGCTGTCCCCGTGCGCTGTGCCGCGCGGAACAGAATCTCCTTGATCACCGCCGGACAGGCGTCGGCATCGACCCAGATTTGCATGTGGTTTTCCTGGCGTATACTCAAAAGGGAATATACAGGGTTTTGGTGGTTCTGACAGACGACACAGGGTTGACTCTGACTCCTGCTAT
>JBKGZJ010000111.1:0-7571 GCA_046545635.1 Thiohalophilus sp.
TTAGGAGTGGCAACGTGAAAGACCTACTCAAGATTCTGAAACAGCAGGGCCAGACCGAAGACTTCGATGCGATTCGCATCGGCTTGGCGTCGCCGCAGAAAATCCGTTCCTGGTCCTATGGTGAGGTCAAAAAGCCGGAGACCATCAATTACCGGACCTTCAAGCCGGAACGCGATGGCCTGTTCTGTGCCAAAATCTTCGGGCCCATCAAGGACTATGAGTGCCTGTGTGGCAAGTACAAGCGCCTCAAGCACCGTGGCGTCATCTGCGAAAAATGCGGCATTGAGGTTACCCTGGCCAAGGTCCGCCGCGAGCGCATGGGCCATATCGAACTGGCCTCGCCGGTCGCGCACATCTGGTTCCTGAAGTCATTGCCCTCGCGCATGGGCCTGTTGCTGGATATGACTCTGCGGGATATCGAGCGGGTGCTCTATTTCGAGGCTTTCGTGGTGGTCGAGCCGGGCATGACGACCCTGGAGCGGGGTCAGTTATTGACCGATGAAGCCTATCTGGAAGCGATTGAAGAATTCGGCGATGAATTCGACGCCCGCATGGGGGCCGAAGCGGTCCAGGCTCTGCTGGGTAATATCAATCTGCAGCAGGAAGCCGACAAGGTGCGCGAAGATATGGGCGCCACCAAGTCCGAAACCAAACTCAAGAAACTCGGCAAGCGCCTCAAGCTGATCGAGGCCTTTGTCGAGTCCGGCAACAAGCCCGAGTGGATGGTCATGACCGTGCTGCCGGTGCTGCCGCCGGAACTGCGTCCGCTGGTGCCGCTGGAAGGCGGCCGTTTCGCCACCTCGGATCTGAATGATCTGTATCGCCGGGTGATCAACCGCAACAACCGTCTCAAACGCCTGCTGGATCTCAATGCGCCCGACATCATCGTGCGCAACGAAAAACGCATGTTGCAGGAATCGGTCGATGCGCTGCTGGACAACGGCCGTCGCGGCCGGGCCATTACCGGCTCCAACAAGCGTCCGCTCAAATCCCTGGCCGACATGATCAAGGGCAAGCAGGGCCGTTTCCGCCAGAACCTGCTCGGCAAGCGCGTCGACTACTCCGGGCGTTCCGTGATCGTGGTCGGGCCGGCACTGCGTCTGCATCAGTGCGGCCTGCCCAAGAAAATGGCGCTGGAGCTGTTTAAACCCTTTATTTTCAGTAAGCTGGAGCGTCGCGGCCTGGCCACCACCATCAAGGCGGCCAAGAAAATGGTCGAGCGCGAGGGGGCAGAAGTCTGGGACATCCTCGAAGAAGTCATTCGCGAACATCCGGTGATGCTCAATCGCGCCCCGACCCTGCATCGTCTCGGTATCCAGGCGTTCGAGCCGGTGCTGATCGAAGGCAAGGCGATTCAGTTGCATCCGCTGGTCTGTACCGCCTTCAACGCCGACTTCGACGGTGACCAGATGGCGGTGCATGTTCCGCTGTCGCTGGAAGCGCAGCTCGAAGCCCGGGCGCTGATGATGTCCTCCAACAACATTCTGTCGCCGGCCAACGGCGAGCCGATCATCGTGCCGTCCCAGGACGTGGTGCTGGGGCTGTACTGGATGACCCGTGAGCGGGTCAACGGCAAGGGTGAGGGCATGGTCTTCGCCGATGTGAAGGAAGTGGATCGGGCCTATAACAACGGGGTCGTGGATCTGCAGGCCCGCGTCAAGGTGCGTATCCATGAATTCGAGATTGATGACGAGGGCAACAGCACCGAAAAAGTCTCGTTGCAGGAGACCACTGTCGGTCGCGCGCTGTTGTACGAAATCGCCCCGGAAGGTATGGAGTTCAGCCTCTTTAACATGGAAATGAAAAAGAAGGCGATCTCCGGGCTGATCAACGCCTGTTATCGCAAGCTGGGCCTGAAGGCCACCGTGGTCTTTGCCGACCAGTTGATGTACACCGGTTTTGCCTATTCCACCAAGGCCGGCATCTCCTTCGGCGCCGATGACATGGAAATCCCGGAAGAGAAGGCCGAAATTCTGGCCGCGGCCGAAGAAGAGGTCAAGGAGATCGAGGAACAGTATACCTCCGGTCTGGTGACCAACGGCGAGCGTTACAACAAGGTCGTGGATATCTGGTCCCATACCAATGATCAGGTGGCCAAGGCGATGATGGACAAGCTGGGCGTGGATGAGATCAAGGACAAGGAAGGCAATATTGTTCGCCAGCCGTCCTATAACTCGATCTTCATGATGGCCGATTCAGGCGCCCGCGGTAGCGCGGCACAGATTCGTCAGCTGGCCGGGATGCGCGGTCTGATGGCCAAGCCGGACGGCTCCATCATCGAAACGCCGATTACCGCCAACTTCCGCGAGGGGTTGTCGGTGCTGCAGTACTTTATTTCTACCCACGGCGCCCGCAAGGGTCTGGCCGACACCGCGCTGAAGACCGCCAACTCCGGTTACCTGACCCGCCGGCTGGTGGATGTCTCCCAGGATCTGGTGGTTTCCGGCGACGACTGCGGCACCAGCCACGGCATGCTGATCTCCTCGCTCATCGAGGGTGGCGACGTGGTCGAACCCCTCTCCGAGCGGGTACTGGGCCGCGTGACCGCCGAGGATGCCAAGGGTGCCGATGGCGAGGTGATTATTCCGGCCGGGACCCTGCTGGACGAGCATTGGGTCGCCCGGCTCGAAGGGATGGGGATCGACCACATTCAGGTCCGGTCGCCGATTACCTGTGACAACCTGCACGGCGTCTGTGCCATCTGCTACGGCCGCGATCTGGCACGTGGGCACCTGGTCAACCAGGGCGAGTCGGTGGGTGTCATCGCCGCCCAGTCCATCGGTGAGCCGGGTACCCAGCTGACCATGCGGACCTTCCAT
This sequence comes from Thiohalophilus sp., assembly GCA_046545635.1. Taxonomy (GTDB): domain Bacteria; phylum Pseudomonadota; class Gammaproteobacteria; order UBA6429; family Thiohalophilaceae; genus Thiohalophilus. Next base: position 2,820 of record JBKGZJ010000111.1, read on the forward strand.
ATCGGCGGTGCCGCCAGCCGTTCCGCGGCGGTCAGCAACATCGAGATCAAGACCAGGGGCACGGTCCGACTGCACAATATCAAGACCATCCAGCATGCCAGTGGCAACCACGTGGCGGTCTCCCGTTCCGGGGAAATCACCGTGCTGGACGAGAACAACCGCGAACGGGAGCGCTACAAGGTGCCCTATGGTGCAGTGATCTCGGCCAATGATGGCGATGCCGTCGAGGCCGGCCAGATCGTCGCCAACTGGGATCCGCATACCCATCCGATCGTCACCGAAGTCGAAGGTCGGGTGAAGTTCATGGATATCATCGAAGGCGTCACCGTACAGGCCGAGGTCGACGAAGTGACCGGTCTCTCCCGCCTGGTGGTCATGGATCCCAAGCAACGCAGCAGTCAGGCCAAGGATCTGCGGCCGATGGTCAAGCTGATCGACAAGGAAGGCAACGACATGAATATCGTCGGGACCGACTTGCCGGCGCATTACTATCTGCCCTCGGGCGCGATCATCTCCCTCAAGGACGGGGATGCGGTCAGCGTGGGTGACGCCATTGCGCGGATTCCGCAGGAATCCTCCAAGACCCGTGACATCACCGGTGGTCTGCCGCGGGTGGCCGATCTGTTTGAAGCACGCAAACCGAAGGAGTCCTCCATTCTGGCGGAAATCTCCGGGACAGTCAGTTTTGGCAAGGAGACCAAGGGCAAACAGCGTCTGGTAATCACCCCGAACGAAGGCGATACCTATGAAGAGCTGATTCCCAAATGGCGTCATGTCACCGTGTTCGAAGGCGAGCACGTGGAAAAAGGTGAAATCATTGCCGAAGGCGAGCCGAATCCGCACGACATCCTGCGTTTGCTGGGGGTCGAGGAGCTGGCGCGCTATATCGTCAATGAGGTGCAGGATGTCTACCGCCTGCAGGGTGTCAAAATCAACGACAAGCACATCGAGGTGATCGTGCGGCAGATGCTGCGCAAAGTGGATATCACCTCGCCGGGCGATACCGGCTTCCTCAAGGGCGAGCAGGTGGAGCGTTCCCGGGTGCTGGAAGAGAACGAGCGCATGCTGGCGGCAGATCGTCAGCCGGCGCTGTTCGAACCGGTGCTGCTGGGGATCACCAAGGCCTCGCTGGCGACCGAGTCGTTCATCTCCGCGGCCTCCTTCCAGGAGACGACCCGGGTGCTGACCGAAGCGGCCGTCACCGGCAAGATCGACGATCTGCGCGGCCTCAAGGAGAACGTCATCGTCGGTCGGCTGATTCCGGCCGGCACCGGCCAGGCGTTCCACAAGGAGCGCCGGCGTCAGCGCAAGGAGGCCGAATCGGCCGAAGCCGCGCTGGCGGCCGCCGCGGCCGAGATCGAACAGTCGGGCGACGCCGAATCGGTGGATCAGCAAAACTGATCGCCGCCCGAATCGCCCTTATACCCGCATAGTTAGTCATGGCTTTGGCCTGACGCGGCGGGGCGAGGGACAGTTGTGCATGTCGATCGGGTTCATCCCGGGCTGCGGGGCTAAAAACCCCAAAAATTCGCGATCGGGGGCGGGATACTGTTGACAGGAACCCCGCAGCCCCATAAAATCTCGCGCCTCACGACAGGTCGGTGCGCCGGCCTGTCGTTTATTTTCTGGACCAAGAAAGACAAAGACTTATGGCAACCATTAACCAGTTAGTACGTAAGCCGCGCAAACGCCGGCCCCAGAAGAGCAACGTCCCGGCACTGGAAGCGTGCCCGCAGCGTCGCGGGGTCTGTACGCGCGTTTACACCACCACGCCGAAAAAACCGAACTCGGCGTTACGTAAAGTGGCCCGTGTGCGCCTGACCAACGGCTATGAAGTCGCCAGTTATATCGGCGGTGAAGGCCATAACCTGCAGGAACACTCGGTCGTGCTGATTCGCGGCGGCCGTGTCAAGGACCTGCCGGGTGTGCGCTATCACACGGTACGCGGTTCGCTGGATACCGCCGGGGTGAACGATCGCCGGCAGGGCCGTTCAAAATACGGCGCCAAGCGACCCAAATCCTAGGTTTATTATTAATAGCAGCGAATTGACGCTGAATCACTGACAACGCGGAATAGACGATGGCAAGAAGGCGACAAGCAGAAAAACGGGCAATCCTCCCGGATCCGAAATATAAATCGGAACTGATTGCCAAGTTTATCAATATGTTAATGCTCGACGGCAAGAAATCCGTCGCCGAGAAGGTAGTATACGGCGCGCTCGAGACTGTCTCGGGCAAGACCCGCGCGGACGCGGTCGAAGCGCTGGAAAAAGCGCTGGATAACGTCCGCCCGATGGTCGAGGTCAAATCCCGCCGTGTCGGTGGTGCGACCTACCAGGTGCCGGTCGAAGTCCGCCCGGCACGGCGCAACGCGCTGGCCATGCGCTGGCTCGTGGAAGCCGCGCGCAAGCGCAGCGAAAAAGGCATGGGTGCCCGGCTGGCCGGCGAGCTGCTGGAAGCCGGCGAAAATCGCGGCTCGGCCGTGAAAAAACGCGAAGACACCCATCGGATGGCGGAGGCGAACAAGGCGTTTGCCCACTACCGTTGGTAATTTGATACTGAGTTAAGAGAGTGGCCCGCAAAACACCAATCGATCGTTATCGCAATATCGGCATCATGGCCCATATCGATGCCGGCAAGACGACGACGACCGAGCGGATCCTCTTCTACACCGGGATTTCGCACAAGATTGGTGAGGTTCATGACGGCGCGGCGGTCATGGACTGGATGGAGCAGGAACAGGAGCGCGGCATTACCATTACCTCCGCCGCCACCACCTGCTTCTGGCAGGGCATGGATCAGCAGTATCCGCAGCACCGGATCAACATTATTGATACGCCGGGGCACGTGGACTTCACCATCGAGGTGGAGCGCTCCTTGCGGGTACTGGACGGTGCCTGTGCCGTGTTCTGCGCCGTCGGCGGCGTGGAGCCCCAGTCAGAGACGGTCTGGCGCCAGGCGAACAAGTACGAAGTCCCGCGCATGGCCTTCGTCAACAAGATGGACCGCGCCGGCGCCGATTTTCTGCGCGTGGTCGAGCAGATTAAAAAGCGTCTTGGCGCGAATGCGGTGCCGATTCAGCTGAATATCGGTGCCGAAGACAATTTTCAGGGCATCGTCGACCTGATTCGGATGAAGGCGATTTACTGGAACGAGGCCGATTTCGGGGCCAGCTACGAGCAGCGGGAGATTCCCGAGGAGCTCCGGACCAGGGCGCAGGAACTGCGCGAGCAGATGGTCGAAGCCGCCGCCGAGGCCAGTGAAGCGTTGATGGAAAGCTATCTCGAAAACGGCGACCTGTCCGCCGACGAGATCAAGCAGGGCCTGCGGGCTCGCACCCTGGCGAATGAAATCGTGCCGGTGCTGTGCGGCTCGGCCTTCAAGAACAAGGGCGTGCAGGCCATGCTCGATGCGGTCATCGACTACATGCCCTCGCCGATCGAAGTGAAGGCGATCCGGGGCGTACTGGAAGACGACGTGACCGAGGCGCTGCGCAAGTCGGATGATGATGAGCCGTTTGCCGCGCTGGCGTTTAAAATCGCCACCGACCCGTTTGTCGGCAGTCTGACGTTTTTCCGGGTCTACTCCGGCGTGGTGAAAGCCGGGGACACGGTTTACAACCCGATCAAGGGTAAAAAAGAGCGCATTGGGCGACTGGTGCAGATGCACTCCAATTCGCGCGAAGAATTGAAAGAAGTCCGCGCCGGCGACATTGCCGCGGCAGTCGGGCTCAAGGATGTCACCACAGGTGAGACCCTGTGTGACCCGGACAAGGTCATTACCCTGGAACGGATGGAGTTCCCCGAGCCGGTTATCTCGGTGGCCATCGAGCCGAGAACCAAGGCCGACCAGGAAAAGATGGGGATCGCCCTGTCGAAGCTGGCCCAGGAAGATCCCTCGTTTCGGGTGCATACCGACGAGGAATCGGGGCAGACGATCATCTCCGGGATGGGCGAGCTGCATCTGGATATTATCGTCGACCGCCTGAAACGCGAGTTCAAGGTTGACGCCAATGTCGGCGCGCCGCAGGTGGCCTACCGCGAGACCATTCGCAAGAAGGTCGAGCAGGAAGGCAAGTTTGTCCGCCAGTCGGGCGGGCGCGGTCAGTTCGGGCATGTCTGGCTGCGGATTGAGCCGCAGGAACAGGGCGGCGGTTACGAGTTTGTGAACGAAATTGTCGGCGGCGTGATTCCCAGGGAATACATTCCGTCGGTGGACAAAGGGATTCAGGAACAGATGGAAAATGGCGTTATCGGCGGTTTTCCGATGGTGGACGTCAAGGTCACGCTGTTTGACGGTTCGTTCCACGAGGTTGACTCCTCGGAAATGGCCTTCAAGATCGCCGGTTCCATGGGGTTCAGGGAAGGCGCCAGAAAGGCAAATCCGGTCTTGCTGGAGCCGATGATGAAAGTGGAAGTCGTGACCCCGGAAGAGTACATGGGGGACGTCATGGGTGATCTGAACCGCCGTCGCGGGATGGTTCAGGGAATGGAGGACGGCCCGGCAGGCAAGCTGATTCATGCTGAAGTACCGCTGGCGGAAATGTTCGGTTACGCGACCGACCTGCGGTCCGCGACCCAGGGGCGCGCCAGCTACAGCATGGAGTTTGCCAAATACAGCGAAGCGCCTGCGAGTGTCGCAGACGAAGTGATTAAGAAAGCATCCTGATTCAATACATAAACAGAATTAGAGGGTAAGACGGTGTCCAAGGAAAAATTCGAACGTAACAAGCCGCATGTCAACGTAGGCACG
>JBKGZJ010000112.1:0-7417 GCA_046545635.1 Thiohalophilus sp.
TTCAGGAGCAATTATTTAGCTTCCCGTAAACAGCCGATCGGCTTCGCCGGTTCGGGTTGTCAGTCCAGCACGTGCGAGACCAGGCCGTCGGCCAGTTTGGGTTCGAACCAGGTGGATTTGGGCGGCATGACTTCGTTGGCGTCGGCCACCGCCATCAGATCCGACAGGCTGGTCGGATACAGGGCAAACGCCACCTGCATCTCGCCGCTGTCGACCCGCCTTTCCAGTTCCGCCAGGCCGCGTATCCCGCCGACAAAGTCGATACGCTTGTCGCGGCGGGGATCCCCGATCCCCAGTACCGGATCGATCAGATTGTTCTGCAATAAACTGACATCAAGCCGCCCCACCGGATCCTCCCGGGGAATGCAGTTCGGATCGATCGTCAACCGGTACCATTGCCCGCCCAGGTACATGCCGAACTCGCCGGATCGGCCCGGCTTTACCGGTTCGGGGCTGGTCTCGAGGCGGAAGCTTTCTTCCAGCTTGTGTAAAAACGCTTCCGGATCCAGACCGTTCAGATCCCGAATGACCCGGTTGTAATCGAGTATCATCATCTGGTTATCCGGAAAGATCACCGACAAAAAATAATCGTGATTTGCCTCGCCGGCGGCTTTTCCCGTTCCGGCGCGCATCTGGGCAACCCGCGACGCAGCCGCGGAACGATGGTGGCCGTCGGCGATATACAAACAGTCCATCGCTTCAAACGTCGAGGTAATCGTTTCGATATCCGCCGCATCATCCACCCGCCAGAGCACATGACGAACGCCGTCGTCGGCGGTGAGATCGTATAACGGCGGGGTTTGACCAACGGCTTCGGCCAGCTCATCGATCGTTGCGTTATGTCGATAGGTCAAAAACACCGGCCCGGTCTGGGCATTGAGGGCGTCAATCTGTCTGACCCGGTCGGTCTCCTTGTCAGGACGGGTATACTCATGTTTTCGAATCCGATTGCGATCGTATTCAGCCACCGACGCGACCGCCACCAGGCCGGTTTGTATATGCTCGCCCATTTGCAACTGATAAAAGTAATAACAGGGCTGCGCTTCGCGCATCAGAATTTTATTGTCGATCAGGTTCTGCAAATTTTCCGCGCCCTTGGCATAAACGCTGTCCGCATAGGGGTCGGTATCCCCGGGCAGGTCGATCTCCGGCCTGGAGATGTGTAAAAAACTGTAGGGCCTGCCCTGAGCCTTGTCCCGCGCCTCTTCGCGATTGAGCACATCATAGGGTGGCGCGATAACATCACCGGCATGTTCAGGCACGGGGCGCAGGCCGGCAAACGGACGAATCAGGGACATGAGGGCTCCTTGGGTGGTGTTGGCATTGTATTTATTCTTTAACGGCACGTTCAGCCGGATACGGGTTTTATCATGCCTGTTTCAAATACCCGTATGCAAGGCCCGGAGCCTTTCGTGCAGGGCGGGGTGACTGTTAAACAATTGGGTAAAACGGAATTTAAGCCGGGCGGATAAACCAAAGGCGGCAAGTTGCCGACGCTGCGTACCGGCTGTCATGACATTCAGACAACGCAGTGCACCCTGCATCTGTTTTATACCCACGAGCTGTGCCGCTCCCTGATCCGCCCGGTATTCACATTCCCGGCTGAAACGCATAATCAACAGACTGGCCAGCCAGCCGCCGGCCAGCTGCAGCACCACCAGCGTCCAGAGATAGATCCGCCCGCCGCGGGAATATCCCCGCCAGCAGCGCGATACAATGTCATCCAGCAGACGGGCGGGGGCATGAATAAAAATCGTCAACACCCCCTGCAGGAGGGCCAGGATCTGCACGTCCCCGTTGGCAATATGACTGATCTCATGTGCCAGAACCGATTCCAGCTCCCCGGGCTTCAGACTGTGTACCAGTCCCTCGCTCAGCACGATCGTGGCATGCTGTCGGTGCAGGCCCAGCGCAAAGGCATTGAGTTCACGGGAAGGATAGATCGCCACCCGGGGCGGATTGATCTGTCGCCGCAGGGCCAGGCGGAATGTCGTGATATGCAACCACTGTTCCAGGCCGCTCAAGGGTTGCTGCAACAGACGGGCCTTCAAAATTCGTCGGCAATAAATCTGCATCCCGAGCAGAGACGACAGCCCGGCGAACAGGACCAGAGCGGCCAGTATCGGCAATAACAGCAGATACTGCTGGGCCGAATCATGGGCAGCCAGCAGTCCCAGCCAGGGCAGACAGCCCAGAAACAGCGCCACGACGGTCAACAGCAGCAAGATCGGCGATTTGAGAAGCGCCATTTTTCCGCCTCTGTGCCTGCCGCGGCTCAGTGTGGTTCTCAAATGCGTCTCCTCCGCCGGCGAGTTATATGACATGGTTCACAAAATAGCAGTCCCGGATTCGCCGTCGCATCCACGGGCGCTAACCGTGACATTTTGCTTAAATATACCGATAATTACAGGCATTGGGGAGGGTGAATTCTCAAAACGGCAATTTCATTTCCGGCAGCGTTATACTGCACCGCCCCGATTCTCCACCCCGGACTCATTGCTGGTAATATAAAAAATATGGGAATACTGTCAAAACAGCGATCAATGGTACGTCAATTGAAACATTGGCGAACGCGCCTGCGATCCCGAATGCGGCGTTTTGTCAAAAGCCATATCCCGGAATATTTTCCCATCGCCTACAAGTTGTCGCTGATCATTACCTTTTTGATCAGCGGGGGGATGATTCTGCTGGGACTGGTGATTGTCACCAATCAGACCGAGCTGCTGCGCGGCCAGATGGATGAATATGGCCAGGCCATGGTCAACCAGCTGGCCGAGACCTCCAAGGAACTCGTGCTGTCCGATGACACCCTGAGCCTGATGGTCGTAATCAGCAATCTCGGCAGCAATGAAAGTATTCTTGGCGCTGCCATTTTTTCCGATAACGGCGAGACTCTGGCCTCTTCCGGAGCCAGTCCGGTCAGGGACATTATCAATCTGTACGGCCAGTCCAATGAACTTGGCAATAACAGTTACAGCATCTCCTGGCAGTCCTCCAATGAAGCGGGTAAAAAGATCGATGCCGTCTCTTTTATTACTCCCATTCACTTTCAGGGCGTTATTGCCGGTCACGCGATGGTCAGTTTCAGCGAGGAGGCACTGAACGAATCAATACAGCACACCATCAGCGCCATCGCGGCCGCCACGATTCTGATGATCATTCTGGGGATTATTATTGCCTTCATCATGGGCGATCGTCTGTCTCGCCCCATACACAGGCTCATGGACGCCAGCAGGGCTATCGGTAGCGGCAACTACGGTTACCGGATAAATGAACGCCGCAACGACGAAATCGGCTATCTGACCTCCTCTTTTAATGAGATGGCAAAGGGACTGCTGGAGAAATCCCAGGTTGAAAATGCATTCTCACGCTATGTCTCCCCCAATGTAGCCAGGCAGATACTGTCCAATCTCGATGAAGTTCACCTGGGCGGTAAACATATTGAAGGCTCGGTGCTGTTTGCCGACATTGTCGGTTTTACCAGTATGTCGGAGAAACTTCCGCCTGATGAAGTTGCCAATTTGCTCAATGAGTACTTCTCCTACATCGCCATGGTCAGCGAGCTTTATCACGGCACAATCGACAAATATATGGGTGATTGTGCGATGATAGTTTTTGGCATACCGGATTATGATGAGGAACACAAATTCAACGCAATCGCCTGTGCCGTGATGATTCAGCGACTGGTTGATCGGCTTAACGCCCGTCGAATCAGAGAGGGGAAACAGCCGGTCTATTTTCGAATCGGCGTCAACACCGGCATCATGCTTGCCGGGAACATGGGATCGCCGGAACGCATGCAATATACTGTCGTCGGAGAAGCCGTCAACCTTGCTTCCCGGCTCCATTCTGTCGCCGACAAAGGCCAGGTCGCTATCACCGAACTGTTCTACAAAGACAAGGATATAAACTGGCGGGTTATTGCGAAAAAACACAGGTCGATTCAGTTACGCGGCATCGCCGATCCGGTTTCAACCTATATCGTCAATGACGTTGCAAGCACCTACCGCAGCACCATGGATTACCAGCTCGATGAAATACTGGCAGGAAAATTTGTGGCATGACATTTCTACGTATCGTTTCTGTCATTGCCCTGTCCGTATTGCTGAGTAATTGCGCCTACCTGCATTCCTTTGATGCCAATCTACCTGAAAAAATCGACCGGTGGATTGAAGAAGAAGAATACCAGAAAGCGCTCAACACGCTTGAACATATCAAGCCCGACAATAATAACTATGCGCTGCTAATGCAGAAAAAAAAGCAGATACAGAATCTGGCCGACAAGCTTGAACAAAAAACCATTACCAGCGCAAACCGCCTTGTTTCCCAAAACAAATGGCATAAGGCATCACAACTCTATGAAGAGACCCTGAATAAAATCCCCGAGCACGAAAAACTACGCCAATCACATGCTGAATTTCTTGATAAAAGACAGGCCTACCTTAAAGACCTTGAATTACGACTGTTGATAAAAAAAGGTTTATGGCTGGGTAACAGTGCCGCGTTGTACAGGCAGATAAAAAATGCTGTGCCCGGAAATTACCGCTCTGTTTCCGGAATCCGTGACTATGAGCAGGATCGGCAACAGGCATTACAGGCGCTGATCGAATGCGCACAGACCGCAAGTGCGGCCGACAAACTTGATTTGACGCGCACCTGCCTGACACTGGCCGAACGAATAGATAGCAATGTTCGGGACGACTCGCGCCTGGCCTCTGCCCGTAAAAAGATCAGCCGGGAAAACGAAGCCAGCCTGAGACAGTACAAACAGCAGACAATGGACTTACTTACCAATCTCAGAAAAGGTTACAGTCTTGATAATCTGCAACGGTCCCATGATCATTTGCAGACGTCGAATGATTTTTCGTCCCTGGATTCAGAGGCACAGGATCTCCTGGATGATCTGGACAAGCATTTGAAGTCCGGCATAGAACAGCGCATGGAATCCGCCAGGCGGCTTTATAGTGCCGGCAAGATTGAACATGCCCTGAAAATATGGGAGTCACTGCAAACCATAGCGCCTGACAACCAGAAACTCGAGGCGTATATCGAGCGCGCACACCGGGTTTTGAGAAAACTCCGGCAACTTCAGGAAAAAGGCTCGATCCTTCCCTCTCCGCAGGAGCAAAACTGATTCCCGGCGCTTCAGGTTTCGACGCTACTCGGGCACCGGTTCCATGCGGGTCACGCTACGAAAGCCCTGTGGCAGTTTTATCCCGCGTTGCGCCCGCTCACCTTCGTAAGGCTCCATCTCCTCGGGCTTGAGCACCTTATGCCGTTTACCGGAATAGATCTTGAGGCTGTCCTGCTCCTCGAGCACGGTGACGGCCGTGGCGTACTCCTGCCCGCTTTTGGCTTTGGCCGGCGGGATGTTCATAATCTTGACGCCCTTGCCTTTGGGCAATACCGGCAACTCGGCCACATGGTGAATTAACAGCTTGCCTTCGTTGGAGACCATCGCCACCCAGTAGGTTTCCATATCGGTCACCGGCACCGGCGGCAGGACCTTTGCCCCCTCGGGCACTTTCAGCATCGCCTTGCCCTTCTTGTTACGGGTGATCATGTCCTCCAGCGTCGTCACCAGGCCATACCCGTGGCTGGTGGCGAGCAAGACCAGCTGGTCCGGATTGCCCGTCACCACACCACAGAAAGTGGCGCCGGGCGGCGGACTCAGACGACCGGTGAGCGGTTCACCCTGCCCTCGCGCTGACGGCAGGGTATGCGCCGGCAGGGCATAGGTGCGCCCGGTGGAGTCAATCACCACCGCCAGCTGGTTGGACTTGCCGCGGGCACTGTTGAGATAGGCATCGCCGGATTTGTAATTGAGCTCGGTCGGATCCATCTCGTGACCCCTGGCGGTACGGATCCAGCCTTTTTCCGACAGTACGATCGTAATCGGATCGGCACTGACCAGTTCGGTCACATCCAGCGCCTGGGCCGCTTCACGGGTCACGATCGGCGAGCGCCGCTTGTCGCCATACTCTTTGGCCACGTCCTTGAGCTCTTTTTTGACCAGTGTCTTGAGACGTTGTTTGGAACCGAGAATTTTCTGCAGCTCGGCCTGCTCCTCTTTCAGCTCTTTTTGTTCGCCGCGAATGCTCATCTCTTCAAGCCTGGCCAGATGTCGCAGCTTGAGCTCCAGAATCGCCTCGGCCTGTTCGTCCGACAGTTTAAAGCGTTTCATCAACACCGGCTTGGGCCTGTCATTCTCGCGAATGATCCTGATCACCTCGTCAATATTGAGATAGGCGATCATCAGACCGTCGAGGATGTGCAGCCGCTTGCTGACCTTGTCCAGGCGATACTCCAGGCGCCGGCGTACGGTAGCGGTGCGGAAGGTCAGCCAGTCAGTGAGCAGGTCTTTGAGGTGACGCACGCCGGGCCGGCCATTGAGGCCGATGACATTCATGTTGACCCGGTAAGTCCGCTCCAGATCGGTGGTTGCAAACAAATGCGTCATGACCTCATCCGCGTCCACCCGGTTGGAACGCGGGACGATCACCAGACGGGTCGGGTGCTCATGATCCGATTCGTCGCGCAGATCCACCACCATGGGCAGTTTTTTGGCCTGCATCTGCGCGGCAATCTGTTCCAGGATCTTGGCCGGCGAGGTCTGATGGGGCAGCGCGGTAATGATAATGTCATCTTTTTCCCGCTCGTAACGGGCCCGCATGCGGATCGAACCGTGGCCGGTTTCATACATTTTTACCAGATCGGCTTTCGGGGTAATGATCTCCGCGTCGGTGGGATAGTCCGGCCCGGGCAGGTGCTTGCAAAGCTCCCTGATCGTCGTTTTGGGGTTTTCCAGCAGGTGAATCGCGGCATTAAGCAGTTCGGTGAGATTATGCGGCGGAATGTCGGTACTCATTCCCACGGCAATGCCGGTCGTCCCGTTCATCAACACATGCGGGACCCGGGCCGGCAGGACCTCCGGCTCGGTCATGGTGCCATCAAAATTGGGCACCCAGTCGACCGTCCCCTGCCCCAGCTCGGACAACAGCAGATCCGCGTAGCGGGACAGACGCGCCTCGGTGTAACGCATGGCGGCGAAGGACTTGGGATCATCCGGCGAGCCCCAGTTGCCCTGGCCTTCCAGCAGCGGATAACGATAGGAGAACGGCTGCGCCATGAGCACCATCGCTTCGTAGCAGGCGCTGTCGCCGTGGGGATGGAACTTACCCAGCACGTCACCGACGGTTCTTGCGGATTTCTTGAACTTGGAACCGGCTTTCAGCCCCAGGTCGGACATGGCATACACGATACGCCGCTGCACCGGCTTGAGGCCGTCACCCACATGCGGCAACGCCCGATCCATGATCACGTACATCGAGTAATCGAGATACGCCCGCTCGGTAAACTCCTTCAGCGGCAGCAGTTCAATATTTTCTTCGAATTGATTGCTCATAGATACTCGTCA
>JBKGZJ010000113.1:0-7355 GCA_046545635.1 Thiohalophilus sp.
GCACAAATCAACGTATCCTGATCAACTCGCCAGCCGTCCGATACCCTGTATCTCACCCGCCGCCGATTATTTATAAAAGTACGGCTCCAGGCCATCGAACCTGTCGGTACACGCAAGACAGCCAGCAAAGTCGCCTGTTATCACGCACGCCGATTACACTTTCGGCATTACGATACGGTGCAAGATCAACATACCGGCGAACGATAACATCTGCTATAAAAATAGCATCCAAACATGATTTTCAGGTTTTTGACGTACTGCCATACATGGTTTATTGACTTACTCAAAGTATGATTGCTATCGTCATGGCAGGAGTAATACGACCTGGTCATTTTTAGGGAGAAATTATGCAGGCCCGGACGAAACACCATTATTTACCCATTTTCCTGATTCCGTTAGCGTTACTGACAGTGCTGCTCGCCGGTTGCGGTGGCGATGGCGGTGGTGGCGATTCGACACCTACGGAGTCCACCGTGGCCGTCAGCTGGGATGCCAACCGCGAATCGGGGGTCAACAGCTCGGGCGGAGGCTACCGGGTTTATCACAGCACCACCTCGGGCTTTGATATCGGCAGTGCTGATTTTGTTGATGTCCCCTATGTTTCGGGTTCGAGCGCACCAACATCGACCGAGCTGACGCTCTCGTCAGGGACCCATTATATAAAAGTTGTGGCCTACTCGGCGCTCAACCCATCAGGCAGTGCACCGTCGGATGAGAACGTCGTTTACGTGTTTTGATACTTTGAAAGGGATATCACTATGAACAACCATAGCAACCCGCGTTATTTCTGGATTCTGCTTGCCTTCCTGCTGAGTTTTTCCCTGTCCGCGGCACCCCGAGCGCCGGACGAATTGCCCACGGCCGAAAGCCGACCCGACCATGTGCCGGGCGAACTGCTGGTCAAGTTCAAAGAGCAGACCGATGCGGCGGTCCAGGGCAGCTTCATGGCCGAACTCAACGCCCGCGACCACCGGCCCCTCCCCCTCGATCGGGTACACCTGATCAAACTGCCGCGCAGTGCCGATGCCAAAGCGATGGCAAGCCTCTATGCCAATGATCCGCGCATCGAGTATGCCGAGCCCAACTACCTCTACTATACCCAGAAGGCACCGGATGATCCTGATTACATCAACGACAAACTCTGGGGGCTGAACAACACTGACACGCCCGATAACGATATGAACGCCGAGGCGGCCTGGGATCTGCAAACCGATTGTAGCAGTACGGTGGTGGCGGTGGTCGACACCGGCATCAACTACACGCACGAGGATCTGGCCGCCAACATGTGGGACGGCACCGGTGCAGGCTATCCCAACCATGGCTGGGACTTCGTCGACGGGGATCCCGAGACGGGAGATGATGATCCCATTCCCACCGGCGGCGCAAGCCACGGCACCCACGTGGCCGGCACCATCGGCGCGGTCGGCAACAACGGCATCGGCATCACCGGCGTCTGCTGGCAGGCGAGCCTTATGAGCGTGCGTGTCATCGGACCCGATGGCTCGGGTGAATTGCGTGATATTGCTTCAGGAATCGATTTTGCCGTCGATCAGGGCGCCAAGATCATCAACATGAGTCTGGGCGGTCCGACAAGTGAAACGATGTCGGACGCCATTGCGGGTGCCGCCGCGGCCGGTGTCCTGGTCGTGGTCGCTGCAGGCAATGGCGGAAACGATGGCATCGGCGATGACAATGACACCACACCGTTTTATCCCTGCTCCAACTCCAGCGACAATATCATTTGCGTGGCCGCGCTGGATCAGGCTTACGAGCTGGCCAGCTTTTCCAACTACGGAGCTGAAAGCGTCGATGTGGGTGCGCCGGGGGTCAATATCCAAAGCGCCGTGGCCGGCGAGGTGATAACCGACAATTTGTTTTCAGGCTGGACATCGGGCCCGGCCTGGGATGTCGGAACAGACACTTATTGTCAAGAATACTCTCTGTTTACACCGACAGATTATTGCACCAATGAGAACTCGGATTACGGCGACGATGCCTCTGATACGGCCTATAAATCATTCGATTTGAGTAGCGGGTTGATTGGCGCGGGGGTCAATATGTCTCTTGAGTATTTTATTGAGGATGACGACTTTTTGCGTGTCGGCGTCGACCCTGACGGGGCTGATGATCCCTTTGTCGGCGGCTCTGTGATCGGTGCGTTCAACAGTCCAGGGGGAGGTGAGTTGAGATCATTCAGCTACGATCTGACGAAAAGCAACTGCCTGACGGAAAGCTGTTCCATTGGTCTGCAACTGCTCTCCAATGATGATGGTATAACGAGTCATGGTGCCAGGGCGTACGGGTTTCATATCAACACCACCGTCGACGGTGCCGACACCTATGCCCTCAGCAACGGCACCTCCATGGCCACCCCCCACGTCGCAGGGCTCGCGGCGCTGGTCTGGTCCTACAATCCGGACTATACCTATGCCGATGTGCTCGGCTCGGTCGTCAACAGCGGCGACGCGGTCAGTGCGCTGGACGGCAAGACCACCAGCGGCCGCGCCGTGGATGCCTACCGGGCATTGAAATACATTCAGGCGCCGACCGGGGTCAGCGCCAGCGTTCAATAAATCGATGAGGCATCCCGATGAAGCGATGGAATCCGTTATCCCTGGTGGTGTTGCTCGCGCTGAGCCTCGCGGCCTGCATGCAGCCGCAGGCCGAGAACACCGGGCAGCGCCAGCCCGTGGCCGAACAACCCGCGGCGCAGGCGAAGCGCGTGCCCGGTGAATACCTGGTGAGCCTCGTCGAAGGCGCCGACCCCGAGGCGGCACGGGCGCTGTTCGCCGACTACGGCGTCAGCCGCTGGCGTCACCTGCGCAAGGACACCTATGTGGTGCATCTGCAATCCGATCCCGGCCCCGAGGCCATGGCCCGGCTGGCGCACGACACCGCCACGGTGCGCTACATCGAGCCCAACCGGATCTATACCACCCAGTAACCCGCTTGCCCCGCCAGGGGCGGGCAAGGTTGCGCAGTAAACCGGGCGATGTCACAACAACCGGGGATTGAGCTGCCAGACCGTGTAATTCAACACCACCGCGAAACTGACCCACAGCAGATAGGGCACCAGTAACAGCCCCGCCGGGCGACTGATGCGCCAGAAGGCGATCAACGTGGCGAGGATCAGGCACCACAACCCAATCACATCGACAAACGCCAAGCCGCCCCGTTGCCAGCCGAAGAATAGCCAGCTCCACAGCACGTTAAACACAAGCTGGGCGAGATACAGCGACAGCGCCACTCGCGCGCCGGCAAAGCCGTTAACGCGCCATACCAGCCAGGCGGCAACAGCCATCAGGATAAACAGGGTCGTCCAGACCGGCGAAAACACCGAGGCTGGCGGCGCCCAGGACGGGCGTTGCAGTTGCAGATAAAACGATCCGGCCTCGATCGAGACCCAGGCACCCGGCGCCGCAAAGATAAAAGTGATCACCAGCCAGACAAGCAGGCCAGCGAACTGCCGGCGCAAGGACAACACAGGCCCGCTTCAGACTTTCTTGAACAGCAGGACAATATACAGCAACACGATCGCCCCCACCGTCGCGGTAATGATTTCGCCGATCAAACCGGTGGCAGCCAGGCCAACGACGCGGAACATGACGCCCCCGAGCACCGCGCCGACGATCCCGACCACGATGTTCCCCAGCACACCGAACCCGCGCCCCGTGATAACCTTGCCGGCGATCCAGCCCGCCAGTGCGCCGATCAGCAAAAAGACAATCAGACCGGTTATATCCACGTATCCCTCCGCAAATTAGTTTTTGATGGTCAAATAGACGCCAACAACAAAACTGGCCGCGGCGCCGATATAGAACATCATCACCCTGTCACGCTCCGCCCCGGTCAGCGCCTCGGTGATCTGCGAACCGACGGACTGTGATAACTGGTAACCCCAGATCGCCAGCCCGATACCCACCACAATCAGCGCCAGCCCCAGAATCTTGCCTGTCGAAGTCGAACCCCTGGCCATGGTCATCTCCTGATAGCGATTATAGTCATTACGGTTTGCATAGCCTGGTCACTGCCGCCGCGGGTTCGCCACGGCAAGACCAGCGTACCTTTTCTCCCTCCACCATCGGGATCAAGTTCATCCTGAGCGAGTACGCCTCGCCAGTAATCACCATCCCGCCCTGCTCGTCAACCTCCAGAGAACCGATCAGATCCGGGCATTTGTTATCGAACGATACACCGACAACATCCTGCCTGAGAACCTGTCGCGCCACCTGTTCACGAAAATCCTGCGTGCATTTCAGCATCGAAGCCGACGCGATCCTGGAAAGCGTCTTCTCATCCGACTTCGGCAGCATAAGCAACAATACCCCGAATAACAGCACAACCCCAACGATCCACCGACTAATCATTTGTAATCACCTGATTCATGGTGAGAGAACCATACCGCCTAAGGTTATAGAGAGCAGCCGCACCGGCCCGGCGCAACCGGTTGAATACGGATAATTTTTGCCACGAAATTCTCAATACAGAGAGCTTAAAAAATGATTTTGTCGGAAAATCGCTCTGTGCAAGCATAACAAGACGGCATACGTGGCCGAGAGTCTATCAATGTGCGGATTTTGGCCTCGAAAACACTGCGTTAAGTGAATTTACGACCTAATTTCAGCCAGATAATGAGAGATTATCAAAGAGTTATGCTGGTTCTTTACCCCGGCGAAGTCCGGTGAAAGTCAGGCATAGACAGATTGAACACCGGCAGGGCGCTTCCGGAAACGTTTGTAGATCCACTGATATTGCTCGGGTACTTCGCGTATGCATTGTGCGATGTCCCTGTTCAATACGCTGACAGAGTTATCCAACGATGTCGCATGGATGCCATCGGAAGCGTTGCGAAAATGGATATTGTAGCCAGCAGCCCGGGGCAGGCGCCGGGCATAACCAATGATTACGCTGGCGCCGGTCCGGCGGGCCAGTTGAGAGACCAGGGTCATACTGTAGGCGGGGATATCAAAGAATGGAGCAAAAACACCACAGCCCGGTGGTGGCTCCTGGTCAGGCAAAATACCGATCGCCTCCCCGCGCTTGAGAGCTTCTAACAACGCACGCACACCGCTGGCATCGGTTTGAACAAGTCGCGCACCAAACCGCTCGCGCCCCTGTTTTACGAGGGAATCCAGCTCCTGCTGACGCGGTTTACGGTAGAGGGTGGTCATTGGATAACGGCGCGAACAATATAATGAGAATAATTCCCAGGCTCCAATATGCGGAAAGGCGATGATAACGCCGTTGTGTCGTAGCATCGCCTGGTGGACAAGATCCTCACCCTCTACAGACTTGATGTGTTGCTCGATATATTCAGCCTTCCAGAGCAATAGAGGGCCGGCTTCTGTCAGGGTTTTGCCTGTTTCAATAAGATTTTTCCGGATCAGGGCGCCTTGCTGTTTTTTAGATAGCTGCGGAAAGCAGACCTCCACGTTAGAGGTGGCGTCACGGCGGAACTTTGTGGGCATGAGATAGGCAAGCCAGCCGATGACAGTGCCGATCTGGTGACAGCGGGCGAGAGTGAGGCGAGCGAACATTTTGAGTACAAGACGCGCCAGATGTGCCTCAAAATGGCGTTTTGCATAGCTTTTCTGAATAGCCGACATTGAGCAACCACAAAAAATACTCGGGCAATGGAAAACCATCTCGCATTCCCGACACCAAAATACTCGCCCGAAGATTCCTGCAAGGCGACTGCTGTATGGATTGATGAGTGGTACACATCAACCATAATAAAACTATCAAGCCATATGTAGTGTGCATGATAAATACAGGTTTTATTTATGATAATTTGTGACAGAAATCTCATCTGGCAAAATCGGGCGAACAACAGTTATCCAGCATATTAGACAATAGTAATTCTGGAGGCAGTACACCTGTTTCAACTTACTCTCAGTCTGGTGGTAAGAAATAAGTATACTGTCCGCGGAATCCCGAACGCACCTGCCAGGATAGAGTCTTTAACTGCAAATAATGAACAAGTTTGAGGCCTGGTTATTCCAGCTTCTGGCCCCTGTAACCCAAACCACGGATCATCATAAGAATCCGGCTGAGCCCTTCTGACTGAAAACACAAATAGAGACCTATCCCCACCTGCAGAACCGAAACACAGGTGCTTATAACCCGCTCACTAAACGCCGTTGGCCCATAAAAATCATCCATACGAACTGTATTCCATAGAAAAGCCGCCCTGGAAACCAGATCAGGAATCGCCCAGGAAAGCACATAAATTCCCAATATAGTAAAGGCGACAACCTGAAGTTCCTGTGCACCAATGTGAGTCAGCGGCGCCTGCTCATCACTACGCGGCATCAGCTTTTTTGCAATTTTAACCGGGAACACGATCAGGGCCAGTGCCGCGAGAAAATACAGCAACAGCGACACCCCGAATATCCCATACCATAACGAGAAATCCTCATCCGGGCTCATCATCGAATATTGCCGAACCGACCCGATAGCAATACTGATAAACTGAATCCCCTTGAGCAGCCCGTAAATCCCCACAAGCCGCAACCCCAGCGCAAGCAGTTCAATCCCTTTCATTATTTAACCCTGTTGTTATTTGATTGGTTTTTGGTCCCTTCATCATCTTTTCGTCAATCAAAAGATTCTGCTCGTCTAACTCCGGTCCTACCCCTCAAATCTGACCGGCTCCTTCCGGTTATCCCGGATCACCACCGTCCCCGCCAGCTTGTCATGCCAGCCCTGTTTGCGCCGGTCAATCCCCACCCAGATCAGACCGAGGAACAAAGGGATGGTCGAAACGTAATAGCCCAGATAGCGCCCGATAAACTGCCCCGTCGTCGGCTTCCCGCCCGTCCTGGCATCCACAATCCTCAACCTCAGCACCATCTTCCCCGGCGTGGCGGACTTGTAGACCCAGAAAACAATCACAGCGACCGCCGGGAAGATATAATTCAGCAACACATCCCAGCCACCATGCACCAGCTTCTCGCTCATCCAGTAACCCGGGCCATAAACGGCGTTCAAAATCGGCACGATAATAATCATCACTAGCACCGTATCAATAAACGCCGCCCCGACCCTGATCCAGAAACCGGCATACTCTATCTCGTCCATGCCCTGTCCTTGACGATGTCATCATCGCGTTCAAGTAAAAATTATTTCCCGATTTCAAGTGCTCTGGCCCCTTGAACAGCCGCTAAATTGCAAGCAAAGCGCGGCGATTTTGTCGGGCTGCATGCGATTGTTAGAGGGCAATCTAACCATACTAGAACTTTGGTAGCCTCTTTTTCGAAGGAGGGGTAGAAAAAACCTCCACAATGGAGACATAGTGAGCTGTTGTCTTTTTCCTGAAACTAGCAGCAGCCTTAACCGTACGACGCACGTGAAAA
>JBKGZJ010000114.1:0-7175 GCA_046545635.1 Thiohalophilus sp.
GGCTCAATGACAATAACAGCGCCGTGAGGGCAATACGCGTCAACATGATGGTTTCCAAAAGCCGGATAAACCGGTGGGTTGTTTAATGAAAGTCCCGTGCAGCTGAGGGCGAGCCGTTCCGGAACATGCCGGAACGGCTCGATTCACCGGCACGGAGACTTAGCATACCCGGCTCCCTGACCCGGCTCCAGTGGGGTTGTTGCTCAGACTGCCGCCACTCAGTGCTCCATGCGATGGCCAATCACCGCGCCGGTCATGATACCGATGCCGGTCGTCACCGGATCGCCGTTGCCCAGGTTATTGCCGACAATACCGCCGATGACCCCGCCGGTAATGGTGGAAAAACCGGAAGAGGAGCGATGGTGACGGTAATGGGGCCGGCTGCGCGGTACCACGATGACATTGGGCCGGTGGTGTTTGTGATGGCGATAACGCGGATAGGGCCTGGCGTGACGGTGTCCCAGCGGCTTGTGGCCCCGGCTGCGGTGCTTGTCGTGGCGATGCCCGCGGTGTGATTTGCGCTGACCGTGCTGGCCGTGATCCGACTGGTAATGCGCCGGCAGATAGCCGGCGTTATGGCCGGAATGTTTGTTGCCGGCACTGGCCGGGGCGGCGATCAGCAGGCTGCCGGCGGCCAGCAGGGCGGTCAAAAACAGGCGGGTTGTCGTTGCGTTCATGGCTGTTCTCCTTTCGTACCGGATGATTCCGAGGTTAAGGAGACTGTAGCGGAGCAAGCCTGAACGGCAGCTGAACGAAAAGGGAAAATTGATGACCGGCAGCGGCCGGATCAGTGCAGTCGCTGGCGAATCAGGACCCGGGTGTAACCCAGTGAGACATAGTCGTTGATCTGCGCCGGGCCGGCGAGCAGAAAAAGTTCAGTAAACCGGTTGAATCCGGCGGGGGAGGTAATTCAAGATATTAGCAATTTCTGAAGTATGTCGGCGGCGTGTTGCGGATCCGGTCGGCCGACAGCCCTGATTTTACCGTCGGCAAGCAGTACCGGAAAACTTTTGATCCCAAGCTTGTTAATCAGCTCCTGACCCTGCTCATCCTCCACTTCGATGAGCTCCAGTTCAACCCCTTGTTGTTCACAGACAGATTGCCAGACATCCCGGGTTTCCAGGCTACCGGGCAATTGTCCCGCTATAAGCAGCTGCAACCTCATTGTCGTGTCATGCCCGCCTGTAATAAATCGACAAGCTATTCTGCGGCAGATAAGGTGTGCTAGGCTTTGACCCTGATCAATTCCCGATTGGCGACAGGAGCCCTACCTGATGGAAGCAGATCAGGCACTACTCGACGAACTGCATCATGTGTATTTATTTGAAGAGCTTGATGATGAGCAATTGACACGGGTACTGCGCAATTCGCAGCGGGTCAGTCTGCCGGCCAAATCCCTTCTGTTCGAAGCCGGACAGCCGGCGGATCGCTTCTATCTGGTTCACCAGGGGCAGATCAAGCTTTTCAGTCTTTCCATCGATGGCGATGAGAAAGTCATGGAAATCCTCTATCCGGGCAATACCTTTGCCGAAGCCATTATGTTCATGCAGGCCAAACGCTATCCCGTCTCGTCACAGGCCCTGGTGGACACGGAACTGTACAGTTTCGATATGAAGGGTTTTCGCAAGATACTCGAAGAGTCGCAACAGACCTGTTTTCGACTGATGGCCGGGATGAGCCGGCGCCTGCACGCGCGGATCAACGAGATCAGCAATCTCACCCTGCACAATGCAACCTATCGATTGGTCGTGTTCCTGCTCGAACAACTTCCGGAGGACGCCATCGAACTGGCGGAAATCCATCTCAGCACGCCGAAAAGTGTCATCGCCTCCCGTCTCTCGATACAACCCGAGACCTTTTCGCGTATCCTCACCCGCCTCTCCGCCGCCGGTCTGATTCAGGTGAAAGGCAACGATATCAGCCTGCTGGATGTGCAGGGATTGCGCGATCTGCTCTGAGTACCGTTATTTAGTTGTTTTTCATACGGATTTGTTAAGCGAAACGGCAATTTCAGTTTGACGTAGATCAAGGTTGTTGACTATACCCTACAGGTATAAATACAACCGCCACTCGATGGAGGAAGGGGATAAACCATGAGCGAAAAATTCACCAAGTCCATGGCAAGGAACATGTTTTACGGAAGCGCCGTATTTTTCTTCCTGTTGTTCCTGGCCCTGACATTCGATACCAGCAAGGCACTGCCCGAGCGGGACAACCGCCAGGCCATTACCCCCGAGGTTGCCAGGGGCAAGGCGGTCTGGGAAGAGAATAACTGTGTCGGCTGCCATTCCCTGCTCGGCGAGGGAGCCTATTTCGCACCGGAGCTGGGGAATGTCTACAAGCGTTTCGGTAACAGCGAAGAGGCCATTATTGCCTTTATCAAAAGCCGACCGGAAGAGGGGATTGCCGGACGGCGCAGTATGCCGCAGTTCAACCTGTCCGAAGAGGACCTCAAGGCCGTGGCCGCGTTTTTGAAATATGCCTCGGAAATTGATGCTGCCGGCTGGCCGCCGAATATTCAGGGATAAGGGGAGAGTCCATCATGCAATACCAATCACAAATGGCTGCGAAGCCCTATTTTATTGCCGCAATTGCCCTGTTCGTCGGTCAGATTCTGTTCGGCCTGATCCTGGGCTTGCAATATGTTATCGGGGATTTTCTGTTTCCCGAGATTCCCTTCAATGTTGCGCGCATGGTGCACACCAACCTGCTGATCGTCTGGTTGTTGTTCGGCTTCATGGGCGCGACCTATTACCTGGTCCCCGAGGAGGCGGAGACGGAGCTGCACAGTACCAAGCTGGCGTATATCCTGTTCTGGATATTTCTGGTGGCCGGCGCCGTGACCGTGCTGGGCTATCTGCTGGTGCCCTATGCCACGCTGGCCAAGATTACGGGCAACGAGATACTGCCCACCATGGGCCGCGAATTCCTGGAACAACCGACCATTATCAAAATCGGGATTGTGGTTGTGGTGCTGGGCTTTTTGTATAACGTAACCATTACCATCCTCAAGGGACGTAAAACGGTGGTCAGCTGGGTATTACTGCTCGGTCTGTGGGGCCTGGCCATCTTCTTCCTGTTCGCGTTCTATAACCCGCACAACCTGGTGCTGGACAAATACTACTGGTGGTGGGTTGTTCATCTGTGGGTGGAAGGCGTCTGGGAACTGATCATGGGCGCCATCCTGGCCTTCGTCCTGATCAAGCTGACCGGCGTGGATCGCGAGGTGGTGGAAAAATGGTTGTATGTGATCATCGCCATGACCCTGCTGACCGGCATCATCGGCACCGGTCATCACTACTACTGGATCGGTACCCCGGAATACTGGCAGTGGTGGGGTTCCATCTTCTCCGCCCTGGAGCCGATTCCGTTCTTCATGATGGTGATCTTCGCCTTTAATATGGCCAACCGTCGGCGCCGCCAGCATCCCAACAAGGCGGCCATGCTGTGGGCTATCGGGACCCCGGTGATGGCGTTCCTCGGGGCCGGTGTGTGGGGCTTTTTGCATACCCTGTCACCGGTGAACTTCTACACCCACGGCAGCCAGATCACCGCGGCTCACGGTCACATGGCCTTCTACGGCGCCTATGTCATGATCGTGCTGGCGATTATCTCCTACGCCATGCCGATGCTGCGTGGCCGGGCGGCCGCCAACAGCAACAAGTCGCAGGTGCTGGAGATGTGGTCCTTCTGGCTGATGACCGTGGCCATGGTGTTCATCACGCTGTTTTTGACCGGCGCCGGTATCCTGCAGATCTGGCTGCAGCGGATCGCCGAGGAGTCCCAGTCGTTCATGGCGGTGCAGGACAAGATTGCCCTGTTCTACTGGATGCGTGAAGTGGCCGGGGTGATCTTCCTGATCGGCCTGGTTCTGTACATCATCAGCTTCTTCATAGGAGGCGAGGAGCGGACGGCACCGGCCAGCGCATAAGGCCGGCAATGTCCCAAAGGAAGGGCCCGGCCAGTAATTGGTCGGGCCCTGACTTTCTCCAGACGGGCTATGCAACAAACGACAGCACTGGCAGCAGGCAAAGAGGAGTATCCGCCGGGCGATTTTGTTATCTGGATTGTCATCTATGCCGAATTACTGGCATTTGGTATTTTCTTTTTGTCCTACGCGTTTGCACGCAGCCAGAATGTCGAACTCTTTAATGCTTCCCAGCTGCAGCTGGACCGCACCGCCGGCGCGATCAACACGCTGGTGCTGATTACCAGCAGCTATTTTGTTGTTCGCTCCATCGCGGCAATCCGTGAAAGTCTGCAAAAACAGGCCGCCAGGTGGATGTGGGCGGCGATCGTGCTGGGCAGTATCTTTATTGTCATAAAACTGTTCGAGTTTTATGCCAAATACGAGCAAGGTATTACCCTGAGCAGTAATACCTTCTATATGTTTTATCTGTCGATGACCTTTTTCCATTTTATGCATGTCATACTGGGAGTGGTTATTCTCACCATTATGGCGGTCAAAATACGTCATGGTGATTATACTGCGCAGAAACATGATGGAATGGAGACCGGCGCCAGTTACTGGCATATGGTGGATCTGGTCTGGATTATTCTGTTTCCGCTGGTTTATGTCATACGCTGAGTAGAACTGACAATGGATGCCCGGACTCACAGTGAAATGACCACCGCCAATAAACGCCCAGGGGTACGGGTAAGGCCGTGCACCCGGGTCTGGCTGGTGCTGGTCGGGCTGACCCTGGCGATGCTGGTGGTGGGCGAAATGGGGCTTTCGGGCGGCAGCGTGGTGACCCTGCTGCTGATTGCCACGTTGCTCAAGACCCAGCTGGTGGCCGACAGGTTCATGGGCTTGAGACAAAGCCGGCTGTTATGGCGCATGATAGTCATGGTCTACCTGGTCAGCGTCATTGGCCTGATCGGGCTGGCCTGGTGGCTGGGAAACACATAGGAGAGGTGAGATGAGTGAATTTGCACAACAGATGGCCGGGCAGGGTCAGGGGCATGAGCCTTTCTATTTACCCACCGCCAACGAGATCGCCCTGTTCGAGCATGCCTGGAGGAACCGGCTGCCGGTGCTGATCAAGGGGCCGACCGGCTGCGGCAAGACCCGCTTTATCAGCTATATGGCGGCGCAGCTGGGACGCCCGTTATATACGGTCTCCTGTCATGACGATCTGACCTCAGCCGATCTGGTCGGCCGGCATCTGATCGGTGACGGCGCCACGTACTGGGTGGACGGCCCGCTGACCCGGGCGGTGCGCGAGGGCGGCATCTGTTATCTGGATGAGGTGGTCGAGGCGCGCAAGGACACCACGGTGGTATTGCATCCCCTCTCCGACGACCGGCGCATCCTGCCCATCGAGCGTACCGGCGAGGAGTTGCAGGCGCCGCCGGAGTTCATGCTGGTGATCTCCTATAACCCGGGTTACCAGAACCTGCTCAAGGGCATGAAACCGAGTACCCGCCAGCGCTTTATCTCCATGCGTTTCGATTACCCGCCGTTCGAGCAGGAACTGCAGATCGTCATGCAGGAAGGCGGGGTGGACGAATTCAACGCCAAACGCCTGGTCTCGCTGGGCCAGTCCCTGCGCAAGCTGAAAGAACACGATCTCGAAGAGAGCGCCAGCACCCGTCTGCTGGTCTATACCGCCACATTGATTCAAAGCGGTTTCGAGCCGGCCGAGGCCTGCCGTGCCGCCTTGATTGAACCGTTGACCGATGACGAGCAGACCGTCGAAGCGTTGATGGAAGTGGTTTATGCAACCTACGGACAATGAACAACCTCCGCCGGGGCAGTCACTGGCCGTTGTCGCCGAATCCCTCTATCTGGTGAACCTGCTGCTGTTGCCGGGGTTCGCGTTTATCGCCCTGCTGGTGCTGTACTGGCGGCATGTCGGTCAGACTGTACCGCTGGCCCGCTGTCATCTGGAACAGACAGTGATTGCCAGTCTCTGGGCCGGGGTGCTACTGATTCTGGCCAACATCGCCATCCTGCTGCTCGGTGGCTATGATGCCGCCTATACCTGGGTGGTGCTGGTGCTCTATTTCACCGCCGTGCATACCACGCTGGTGATTCTGGGCACCATCGGCCTGGCCAAGGCCATGGCCGGCAAACCGTTTGAATACCCGCTGGTCGGTAAAAAGTGCCATGGATTGTAAAGTGAAAAGCCAGGGCGAGACGCAGTTTGTGCAGTTCGATGCACTGAATCGCGATGGCCGTTATTCGCGCGTGCAGCGTAAACGTCGGCTGTATCAGGTCGGTTTTTTCGCCTTGTTTATCCTCGCACCGGTGTTCGATATTTTCCGCGTCGATCTGACCCTGGGGCATCTGATCCTGTTCGGCCAGGACTGGACGCTGGGGCTGGCGGGCTGGAAAAGCGGTGAACTGAGCACCGCCCAGGCCACCTGGAATCTGGTCTGGCGTGGCTTGCTGCCCCTGCTGCTGGTGGCCGGCGCGTTTATCTATACCGCCTGGAAATACGGTCGACTCTATTGCGGCTGGCTCTGCCCGCATTTCTCGGTGGTGGAGACCATCAATAACCTGATGCGCCGCGCCAGCGGCAAGTTCAGTATCTGGGATAAGCAGAAATCCGACGAGCTGCGTCCCGACGGTCGCTATATCCCCGTCCGGCGCAGCCTCTGGCCGCTGGTTGTGCTTCTGGCGATCGGCTTTGCCTTTTTGTGGGCGGTGGTGTTTCTCACCTACCTGTTGCCGCCGGCGCAGGTCTACTCGCACCTGATCGGTTTCGAACTGACCCGCAACGAAACGATTTTTCTCAGCGCCGCCACGATCGCCCTGAGTATCGAGTTTCTGTTCGCCCGCCATCTGTTCTGTCGCTTCGCCTGTGCCGTGGGCGTGTTCCAGAGTATCGCCTGGATGGCCAACAGGAAGGCCTTGGTGGTGGGCTTCGATCGCAGCCGCGCTGCCGATTGTCGCACCTGCAATGCCGCCTGCGAGCAGGCCTGCCCGATGCGCCTCAAGCCGCGCGATATCAAACGCCACATGTTCACCTGCACCGAATGCGCCCGGTGCCTGGAGGCCTGCGAACAGGTCCAGGCCGGCGGCCCGGGTAACAGCGGCAAGATCCAGACGCCCCTGCTGCAGTGGGTGAAAGATGAATGCGCCCGGGATACCTCCGAGCGCGACTTCGGCATCAAACCCGACGTGCCGACAGGGTGCTATCGGCGCTGAAAGAGCATTAACGCAGAGG
>JBKGZJ010000115.1:0-7173 GCA_046545635.1 Thiohalophilus sp.
CATTCCAGCTGGTCGGATTACGATCCGAAGCTGATTTCCGCAGGTGGCGGTGTTTATTCGCGTACGGCCAAATCTGTGCCGATATCAGAGCCGGTTCGCAAAGCCCTGCAGATTGAGGAGAGTTCGCTGACACCCAATGAATTAACGACTGTCATTTTGAAGGCGCCGGTTGAGCTGTTGTGGAACGGCGGAATTGGCACTTTCATCAAGGCCAGCGATGAGAGTCATGATGATGCGGATGATCGGGGCAATGATGCGATAAGGATTGATGCCGATCAACTTCGCTGCCAGGTAATCGGTGAAGGGGGGAATCTGGGTTTGACGCAGCGGGCGCGGATTCAGTTCGCTCTTCACGGCGGACATATTAATGCCGATTTTATTGATAACTCCGGCGGTGTCGATTGTTCCGATCATGAGGTTAATATCAAAATCCTGTTGCGCAAGGTAATGAGTGACGGCCTTCTGGACGAGACTCAGCGTAACCTGTTACTTGAGAATATGACGGAAGATGTGGCAAAACTGGTTTTGATTAATAATTACCAACAAAGTGAGGCATTATCCCTGAGCGAGCATCTTGCACCCACGCATCTGGATGAGCATATTCGCCTTATGCGGTCGATGGAACGCAAGGAATTACTGCAGCGAGAGACCTGGGGGCTGCCCGACGAAGAGGTCCTGTCAGCGCGGCGTAGTCAACGACAGGGTTTGACCCGGCCCGAACTCTCTGTGTTACTGGCCTTTAGTAAAATCGAGCTCTATCAAAATCTGTTGTCCGCGGAGACGCTCGACGAAACTTACATTGTCAATGAATTACCTGTCTATTTTCCCGCGCCGATCGCAGAACAGTATGCAGAGCATATGAACAATCATCCCTTGCGCCGGGAGATTATCGCAACTTTCATTGCCAACAGCATGATTAACCGCATGGGTATGGCTTTTCCGTTTCGGTTGCATGAGCATACCGGCGCCTCCGTCGGGGAAATAGCCTGTGCCTATCTGGTTGTACGTAAGATATTTGATTTACCCGCGCTCTGGCAGAAAATTTCCGAACTTGATAATTATGTCGCGGCGAACGTGCAGCTGGAAATGCTGGATCTGATCCGTAAAATGGCGAATCGCGCCACACTCTGGTTTTTACAAAACGCAGTCCGTCCACTGGATATCAGCAACAATATCGAACGCTATTCAGACGGGATTCAGAGCTTGTCAGAATCACTCTCACAATCACTGGTCAAGGAAGACCAGGCTGTGCTTAAACAGACTGCAATTGACTATCAGTCACAGCAGGTACCCGAGGCTCTTGCCTGGCGTGTTGCCGGGTTACCCTATTTGTTCCCTGTACTGGACATAGTAGAAGTTGCGAGGCAGGCCGATCGTAAACCGACGTTTATTGCTCAACTGTTTCACCATCTTGGTGCAAAGCTGGAGTTACATTGGCTGCGGGATCAGATCGAACAACTTTCCCAGGAAGATCACTGGACCCGGTTGGCACGCGCCACCTTGCGTGACGAACTTTATCGCCTGCAACGGACGCTCACTGCTCAGGTCCTGGAGTTTGTCACAACAGAAGATAAAGATCCCGAATCGGTGATTGAAACCTGGCGTGATGCGCACCAATTCCTGTTAGATCGCTATATGCAACGCTTTGTCGAGTTCAAATCGGGCGGAGTCGATCTGGCCTTGATCAGTGTTGCTCTTAACGAGGTGCAGAGGCTGATCCGGGATATTGAGGATCCTTCAGGAAGAGACTGAAAAGGCTCCCCGGCATTCTGTCATTATTTCTGATGCTATCTCGGGGCATAAAAAAGCCCGGCTGTTGCCGGGCTTTTGCATGGCGATGATGACGCCGGGTTACGATTCGGCTATTGAGGCTGCATAGTCGGCCTGTTGTTTCTTGTGCAGGCTTATCCCCTTGACCAGGGCGCCGAGGATGGCCAGCGCTCCCGCCAGCAGGGCCAGCGCCAGAGTACCGAAGCTGAGGTTGCTCAGCAGGCTGCTGGTGCTCTCGGAAATGGTGCTGATCAGTTCCAGATCGGACAGATAAACCGGCATCTCAAACACGCGGCTGAACAATACGATGATCATAATCATGCCCATGATCATCTTGACCGTGTAGTCACGCACATAGGTGGTGCCGATGGCGCCGATCTGTACGCCGAACAGGGAACCGGCCAGAATAATCATGGCCAGGCGGATGTCGACGAAACCTTCCCAGGCATAGAACAGACTGCCGCCCATGCCCATGACAAATGCCACGACCAGTTCCGTGGCCGAAGCCATGATAGCCGGGACACCCAGCACATACATCATTGCCGGCACGCCGATGAAACCGCCGACCGCAATCGAGGCGGCCAGCAGGCCGGTTGCAAAGCCCAGCGGGGCGATGAACAGCACCGAGACCCGTTTGCCGCCGATGGAGTGGAAGCTCATCATGGTGCCGGGGATGTTGACCGACTGCACCCATTTGGCAAGACGCGGCGTGATATGTTCGGCACCTTCCACATCGCCGCCTTCGCGTTTGCATCTGAACGCGTCGCGCAGCACATAACCGCCGACCAGCGCCAGGACAACGATGAAGACGATGGAGACATACAGATCGGTGCCGGTGTTACCGAAGCTGTCGCGGATACCGGTCATTAATTCCTTGCCGACAAATACGCCCATCTCGGCGAAGATACCCATGATGAGTCCCAGCTTGATGTCGACCTGGCCATACTTGTTTCGCTTGATGGCGGCGACCAGGGCCTTGGGGAATTTATGGGCCATGTTACTGGCCACGGCGACGACACCCGGGGCTCCCAGACTCATCATGGCGGGCGTCAGGACGAAGGCGCCACCGGAGCCGATGAAACCGCTGACCATGCCGCCGATGAAGCCGATCATGAACAGCAGGAATACGGTCGTTGAATTGAGATCAAGAAAATTGACAGCTTCCACGAGATTAACCTCTTAAACAGTTATTTTTTCTTGGCACTGATACCCAGCGCTTCCCAGAAATAACCGGTGAAGGCGCCGTGCACCAGGGAGAAAACCAGGGCAATAATGATGGGAACAAAAAACAGGCTTTTGTCACCGCGGCTGGTCGCTTCCGCCAGCTGGCGGATCTCGTCATTGAACAGGAACAGCAGGAAATAGAGTCCCAGGCTGGCGATCCCGTAGAGGATGGCGTAGTGGACCGGCTTCAGTTTCGCCTGGTGGGCGGGCGCCGAAGTGTCTGCGGGTTTGGTCATCGATGCACTCCATGGATGCTTGGGGGTGTTTCCTCAGGCCGTTGATATTGCCCTGTGGAATATCACCTCGAGTTAGTCTGTTCCGTCTGGTTGCCGGTGAGTTGACCGGCGGACAGAAAACTACAGGAAATTAGTAAGATATACTTACCGAGGGCGCGTATTATGCGTCAGCGTTTCAGTATTTACTAATGAAATTCTTTATGTAAATATTCCTATATGGAATATCAAGAGCTTCCCGATATCAACGGCTGGGCCACCCTGCGGGCAATCGTCGAGCAGGGTGGGGTGTCGGCCGCGGCCGCGGCGCTGAATATCGGCCAGCCGGCGGTGACCAAGCGTCTGCGGGCCCTGGAAGCCAGTTACGGCACCCGGCTGATGGAGCGGGTCAGCGGCCGGCTGCGACTGACGCCCGCGGGTGAAAAGGTGTATCTGCTGGCGGTCCAGACCCTGGATCGCCAGCGCGCCCTTTACGAAGAGTTGCGGAACCTGCACCTGGGGCAGAATACCCTGGCTCTGGAGGTGACCTTTTCCATCGGCGAGCACCTGCTGCCGGATCTGCTCTTCCAGTTTGCCGAGCGCTATCCCGATTACAAGATCGACAGCCGCATGGCCTACGGCCGGGATATCCAGTCCCATCTGGTGACCGGGCGTACCGATCTGGCGCTGATGGAAAACGCGCCGGATCACCCCGATGTGCTGGTGCAAAAATGGGCCGATGACGAGTTGTGGCTGGTCTGCGGCGCGAGTCATCCGCTGGCGGGGAGTGAATGGCTGGCCGTGGAGCAGCTGACCGAACTGCCCTATGTGTTGCGGGAAAAGCATGCCTCCAGCCGTGAAGAGCTGGATCAGGCGTTAACCGGTATCGGGATCGAGAAACTGGAGGTGGCGCTGGAGGTGGGATCCACCGACACCATTGTCGAGATGCTGGGGCGGGGCAAGCACGTCAGTTTTCTGCCCCGCTTCGCCGTCAGGGAGAAGGTGGCCGCCGGCGATCTCTATCATCTGAAGGTCATCGGGTTTCGGATTCAGCGAACCCTGTGGATTGCCCGCAATCGCTCGCGCCTGGATCATCCGGTGGCGGAGGCGTTTATCGATATGCTGCTGCGCTCGCCAATCAGCTATGTCTGATCACTTCAGTGTTGCAGCACGAAGGCCTGTTCCACGGTGAAGTTACCCACGCCCTTGTAATTGGTCATGGTCCAGCCGTTGTCTTCCAGGTGTTCGCTCATATCCCGGTTCATTTGCGGATTGCCACAGAGCATGACCCGATCCTGTTCGGGATCGGCGTCCGGCAGGCCCAGTTGTTCGGCCAGTTCCCCGGAGCGGAACAGATCCGCGCCGCGCGCCCGGTTGGGAAAGTCTTCGCGGGTGACGGTCGGCACATACAGAAATTCATCGCCGTGGCGCGCTTCCAGCTCATCCCGGTAGGCCAGCGCCGGGGCATGGCGCACGCTGTGGACCAGGATGACCCGTTCGAACTGGTCGAAGGCTTCACTGGAGCGTACCAGTGACATAAATGGCGCCAGCCCCGTGCCGGTGGCCAGCATGTACAGGTGTCGGCCCGGTTGCACGTGATTCAGGGTCAGGGAGCCGGTGCTTTTGGTATTGATCCAGATCGGGCTGCCGGTATCGGCCTGGGCCAGATGGCTGGTCAGCGGGCCGTCCGGCACGGCGATACTCAAAAATTCCAGCTGGTCATCGTCGTTGGTGGAGACGATCGAATAGGCGCGGGGAATCAGCTTGCCTTCGGGGCGCAGGCCCAGGGTGACAAACTCGCCGTTTTTGAATTCAAAGCCTTCCGGTCGGGTGGTGGTGAAGGTGAAGATATTCTCCGACCAGGGGCGTTTGGACGTAATCGTCTGTTCTGAATAGGGCATACTGAAATCCGTTTAACCTGAGTGATACCTATTATGTCAGGTCACAGAGGGGGTGAATCAACCCCTGTCGGGAGGGGGTATAAGAAAGTTGGCAGTTAGCAGTTGGCAGTCGGCGGTCGGGAAGCCGGCATATAGCGTGGTTACTGCCAGCTGTACAGCAACGCGATCTCATGCGCCCAGTTATCCGGATCGGGAGTCTCCAGCACCATGGGGATAGCGTCGAAGCGCTTGTCCTGCATGATGTAGTGAAACACGGCCAGTCCCAGTTTGCCCTTCTCCAGGGACTCATGCCGATCGACCCGATCACCGAGATCGGGTTTAGAACCATTGAGGTGCATGCCGCGTAGATAGTTAAAGCCGACGATCTCATCGAATTCGCCAAAGGTTGCCTCACAGGCCTCGGGGGTGCGCAGATCATAACCGGCGGTGAAGGTATGACAGGTATCGATGCAGACCCCGATCCGGTCTTTGTCCTCGACCTGTTCGATGATTTCGGCCAGGTGCTCGAAGCGGTAGCCGAGGTTGGTACCCTGGCCGGCGGTGTTTTCGATCACGGCGGTGACGCCCCGGGTCTGTTCCAGTGCGCGGTTGATGGAGTCGGCCACGATCGCCAGGCTCTGGCTTTCGCTGATCTTGTTCAGATGCGAGCCGGGATGAAAATTCAGCAGTTTCAGGCCCAGTTGCTCACAGCGTTGCATCTCGTCGACAAACGCGGTGCGGGATTTTTCCAGCGCGGCTTTGTCCGGATGTCCGAGGTTGATCAGGTAACTGTCGTGCGGCAGGACGTTCTCGGCAGCGATACCGACCTGTTGTAAATGGGTTTTGAACGCGTCGATCGCCTCCGCGCTCAGCGGTTTGGCCTGCCACTGGCGCTGGTTTTTGGTAAACAGCGCAAATGCCTTTGCGCCAATGGCCTGCGCATTGAGCGGGGCGTTCTGCACGCCGCCGGCGGCACTGACATGGGCACCGATATATTTCATCCTGCAATTATATAGAGTCTCCCGGGGTGTTCACCAGGTGCCTGTTTAATACATAAGTTACTGATTTTAGTAAAAATACTTGAAATTTCAGGCAATTTCCGGGATCATCGCCGCTTTATTGTCCATCCCGGCCCATTTTGAGAGTCTGCCCATGCCCCAGGATATCCATTCGGATCGAATACTGATCCTCGATTTCGGTTCCCAGTACAGCCAGCTGATCGCCCGCCGGGTGCGCGAGGCCGGCGTCTTTTGCGAGCTGCACCCGTGGGACATGGCCGAAGATGAGATACGTGAGTTTGCGCCCCATGGCATCATCCTCTCGGGCGGGCCGGAGAGCACGACCGCCGAAGATGCCCCTCTGGCCTGGCCGCTGATCTTCGAGCTGGGCGTGCCGGTACTGGGAATCTGCTACGGCATGCAGACCATGGCCATACAGCTGGGCGGCAAGGTGGAAACCAGCGATCGGCATGAATACGGCTATGCGCAGGTGCGGGCCCACGGTCATACGCCGCTGCTCAAGGATATCGAGGACCACGCCAGTCCCGAAGGTTACGGGCTGCTGGATGTGTGGATGAGCCACGGTGATCGGGTGATCGAACTGCCGCCGGGTTTCAAACTGATGGCCTCCACCGAGAGCGCGCCCATCGCCGGCATTGCCGATGTGGACCGCCATTTCTACGGCCTGCAGTTTCATCCCGAGGTGACCCATACCAATCAGGGCCAGCGCATCATCGAACGCTTCGTGCACGAGATCTGCGGTTGCCGCCGGTTGTGGACGCCGGAGAACATCATCGATCAAAGTATCGATGAAATTCGCGCGCAGATCGGTGACGACGAAGTGGTGCTGGGATTGTCCGGCGGGGTCGATTCCTCGGTGGTGGCGGCCCTGCTGCACAAGGCCATCGGCGATCAGCTGACCTGCGTGTTTGTCGACAACGGCCTGTTGCGTCACCAGGAAGGCGAGCAGGTCATGGCGACCTTTGCCGAACACATGGGCATTCGGGTGATCCGCGTGGATGCCGAGGATCTGTTTCTGGGCAAGCTTGAAGGCGTCAGTGACCCGGAAGAGAAGCGCAAGATCATCGG
>JBKGZJ010000116.1:0-7154 GCA_046545635.1 Thiohalophilus sp.
AGGGCGTGAGGGCGTGAGGGCGTGAGGGCGTGAGGGCGTGAGGGCGTGAGGGCGTTCAGAGTGTAAGCGGGAAGATCGATATTTCAAGGGAATAATTTCACAGGCTGGCATCGTGGGGTCACGATCTCGCCATCTCGCCAGCTCACGATTTCACACCATAAGGGAGACGCGGACATGGATAAGCCGCATAAACAATTATATGCATGGAATTTATCAATACAGCTGGTTAGTGACGTTTACAGCATCACACAGAAATTTCCGGACATCGAGAAATTCGGATTGAGTCAACAACTACGGCGAGCGGCAGTAAGCATACCTTCAAATATTGCCGAAGGTGCGGCAAGAAACGGCAATAATGAATTTCGCCATTTTGTTACAATCGCCAGAGGCTCATTGAGTGAACTGGACACACAACTCGATATTGCTCGTCTACTGAATTATTGCACAGAATCACAACGAGAGCAGTTGGACGAAATCCTCCAGAGAATTGATAAAATGCTATATAAACTGCATCAATCCCTAAAAGCGTGAAATCGCGAGATAGTGAGAGCGGAAGTTCGTTACACCACATGACCAGCAAAAACAAACCAGTCAGCGCTAAACCACGTTCTCACGAATCATCGAACTCGCGAACTCGCGATCTGTCGACCTCGCCACCTGGCGATCTCGCCGGCTCACGCGCCATCCGCACCATCCTGTTTGACCTGGACGGCACGCTGGCCGACACCGCGCCGGATCTGGCGCATGCGCTCAATGCGGTGCGTCTGAGCCAGGATCTGCCCGCCCTGCCCTTCGAGGTGATCCGTCCGGTGGTTTCCCATGGCGGCAAGGCGCTGATCGAACTGGGCTTGGGGAATCCGCGCCGCATGTCGATTTCGAGGCGCTGCGCCGGCAACTGCTGCAGATTTATCGTACCAACCTCGCCACCCACACAGTCCTGTTTCCCGGCATGGCCGGGCTGCTCGATACCCTCGAGTCCCGCGGCCATAACTGGGGCGTGGTCACCAACAAACCCGGCTGGCTGACCGAGCCCCTGTTGCAGGCCCTGGGCCTGGCCGAACGTGCGGCCTGTATCGTCAGCGGCGATACCCTGCCCCAGCGCAAACCCGATCCCGCGCCGCTCATTCATGCCTGCCAACAGTGCCACAGCGAAGCGGACCAATGCCTGTATGTCGGCGATGCCCGGCGGGACATCGAAGCCGGCCGCCGCGCCGGCATGCAGACACTGGTTGCCCTGTTCGGCTATATTGGCGAGGATGAACAACCGGACACCTGGGGCGCCGACGGCATGGTGGAATCGCCCGAAGCGATCCTGCAATGGCTGGAGTGAGCAATGTTGAATTTTGAATGTTTAATTTTGAATTCAAGTGAGAGACATCAATTCAACATTCAACATTTAACATTTAACATTAATCATGAGTGGGTAGGTCACGTTGGCGATAGCCTACGTGACAATTCCCCAGGAAGAGAGCGTCAGGTAGCGCTGCGCGCAACCTGACCTACGACTGGAGTGAACAATGTTGAATTTTGAATGTTGAGTTTTGAATTCAAGCGCGAGTCATCAATTCAACATTCAAAATTCAAAACTCAAAATTGAAATATGAGCCAGGAACTGATTTACGCCGCGATTGCTGTTGGCGCCCTGCTGGTCGGGGGGCTGGGGGTGTATCTGTGGCTGCAGGGACGGATTAATGCGCTGCAGCGGGAGAACAGCCAGTTGAACACCACGCTGGAGCTGGAGCGCCGGCACGCCGAGGAGAAGATCAAGGCACTTAAAGAGGCCCGGGAACAGCTCAGCGATACGTTTTCGGCGCTCTCCAGCCAGGCGCTCAAGCATAATAACGAGGAATTCCTGAAGCTGGCGCAACAAAAGCTGGAGAAGTTTCAAAGCGAGGCCAAGGGCGATCTGGCGCAGAAGGAAAAAGCCATCGAGGCGCTGGTCAGGCCGATCCGCGAGTCACTGAATAAAACCGAACAGCAGATTCAGAATATCGAAAAAGAGCGCAAGGAGGCCTACGGCGCCCTGCACAAGCATATCGAGACCATGAATCTCACCCAGCAGGCATTGCGCGATCAGACCCATAACCTGGTGCAGGCCTTGCGCCGCCCGGAAGTGCGGGGCCAGTGGGGTGAGCTCACCCTCAAACGGCTGGCCGAGCTGGCCGGCATGGTCGAGCATTGCGATTTTTATCAGCAGGAAAATGTCAAAACCGACGAAGGCCGCCAGCGCCCGGATATGATCGTGCGCATGCCCGACGGGCGCGAGATCGTGGTGGATGTCAAAACGCCGCTGGATGCCTATCTCAGCGCCATCGAAAGCAGTACTGACGAACAGCGCCAGCAACACATGCAACGCCATGCCAAGAACGTCCGCCAGCGTATCAACGAACTGCACAGCAAGGCGTACTGGAGCCAGTTCACCCAGTCGCCGGAATTTGTGGTGCTGTTTATTCCCGGCGATCAGTTTTTAAGTGCGGCGCTGGAAACCGACTATCAACTGATGGAAGATGCATTGAGCAAGAACGTGATTCTGGCCACGCCGACCAGTTTTGTCGCCCTGCTGCGCGCGGTGGCCTACGGCTGGCGCCAGGAACAACTGGCCAAGAACGCCGAACACATCAAGAAGATTGGTGAAGAGCTGTACCAGCGACTGGCCACCTTTACCGGTCATTTGCAAAAGATGGGGCGCAGCCTGGATACGACGGTCAAACATTTCAACAGCACAGTGGGATCGTTTGACAGCCGCATCCTGCCCAGCGTGCAGAAGTTCCGGGAGATGGGGATCAGCTCCAGCAAGGAGATCGAGGCGCAGGAACAGGTCGAAAGCGGCGTGCGTCAGATCGAAACCGACCCCGATAACGACCAGTAGCCTAGTCCTCCTTGAGTTTGCCCTTGAGCCCCGAACCCAGTTCTTCCACTTGCTTACCGGCCCGTTCCACCGCGTCCCCGGTACGTTCCCTGACCTGCTGTTTCAGGGTCGGGCCATCAAACGGATTGCTCAGAATCGGTTGTCCCTTGCCGATGTTAACGCCAAACCATAAACCGACGGCCAGACCGATGATGACGCCGAAAATGATCAGTTTAAGTTTTTTCATGTCCTGATTCCTTCATTCTTATGATCTTACGATATCACAGACGATTGTCATGACAAGCGATAACCTGGCCGGCGCCTACGCCCACTGCGCGGCAATGGCCCGCAATCATTACGAGAATTTTCCCGTCGCCAGCCGGTTGCTGCCGGCGCGTATCCGCCCGGCGGTGACGGTCATTTACGCCTTCGCCCGCACCGCGGACGACTTCGCCGATGAAGGGGATCTGGGCGCCGAACAGCGCCTGGCCAGACTCGATGACTACCGGGCCCGCCTGCAACAGCTGCAGCAGGGCAGCGCCCCGGAGGATCCGGTTTTTATCGCCCTGCAGGATGTTATCCATCGGCATCAACTTCCCGTGCAACCTTTTGAGCGCCTGTTGCAGGCCTTTCGCCAGGATGTGGTGAAAACCCGCTATGCCGATTTCGGGGAGCTGATGGACTATTGCCGACTGTCGGCCAACCCGGTAGGCGAGTTGCTGCTGCATCTCAATCGCACCGCCACCGAAACCAATCTCGGTTATTCCAATGCTATCTGCACCGCCCTGCAACTGATCAATTTTTTACAGGACATGCATCAGGACTACACGGAAAACGACCGGATCTATCTGCCCGCGGACGAGATGCAGCGTCACGGCGTCAGCGAAGCCCACCTGGCCAATCGCACCACCGATTTTGCCATGCAGGCGCTGATGCGCCAGCAAATCGATCGGGCCCGCCGCCTGCTCGAATCCGGTGCCCCGCTGGGGCTGCGGCTCCGTGGCCGCTTCGCGTTTGAACTGCGGCTGATCATCGCCGGCGGCGCCCGCATTCTCAAACATCTGCACGAGAACCCGACCGATGCCTTTGCCCGGCCGCGACTGACCGCCCGCGACGGCCTGGCCATGTTCGCCCAGGCCGCCTTGCCCCGCCTGGGTCGACGCCGCCAGCCGGGCAAACCCGGCTGCGGAATCTGATAAACTGAGCCCATCATGACGCCCGAACAGTATTGCCAGGAAAAGACCGCGGCCAGCGGCTCCAGTTTTTATTACAGTTTCCTGTTTTTGCCCCGCCATCGCCGCCGCGCCATCACCGCGCTGTATGCCTTTTGCCGCGAAGTGGATGATGTGGTGGATGCCGACAGCATGCCGGAAATCCGGCGGGTCAAATTGCAATGGTGGCGCTCGGAAGTCGAGCGCCTCTACAGCGGGCAGCCGCAACATCCGGTTACCCGGGCGCTGCAACCGGCTGTACGCGATTTTGATCTGGCCCGGGAATATTTTATGGAGATCATCGACGGCATGGAGATGGATCTCGAACAGCAGCGCTATGCCACCTTCAAGGCGCTGTCGCTCTACTGTTACCGGGTCGCCAGCGTGGTTGGTCTGTTATCGGCGGAGATTTTTGGTTATCGCGATCGCCGCACGCTCAAATATGCGCGGGATCTGGGCATGGCCTTCCAGCTGACCAACATTCTGCGGGATGTCGGCGAGGATGCCCGACGCGGCCGCATCTATCTGCCGCAGGAAGATTTACAGCAGTTCGGTGTCAGCGAGGAGGATCTGCTGCACGGCAAGGAGAGCCCCGGCTTTTATCAATTAATGGCCTTCGAAGCCCGTCGGGCCCGCGACTATTATCAGCGCGCCCATGATCATTTACCGGCGACCGACCGGCCCGCCCAGCGCGCCGGGCTGATCATGAGCGCCATCTATGAAGGTCTGCTCGATGAGCTGGAAAAAGACGGCTTTCATGTGTTGACCCGGCGCCTGAGCCTGACCGCGCTCGCCAAGATATGGCTGGCCGGGAAAGCCGTCTGGCGGGAAAAACGGCACAGCCGCCCTCATCCCGGGACGGACCTGGATTAATGAAACAGGAATCGGTGATCATCGTCGGCGCCGGATGGGCCGGACTGGCGGCGGCCGCCCGGCTGGCCGCCCTCGGTCATCGGCCGCTGCTGCTGGAGTCGGCACGCCAGCCGGGCGGGCGGGCGCGCAAGGTCGCCTTCGCCGGTCATGCGGTGGACAACGGCCAGCATCTGTTCATCGGCGCCTATCACCATACCCAGCAACTGCTCAAAGAGTTCGGATTGCCCATTGATGAGCTGTTCGAACGACAGCCACTGCAGCTGACCCTGCAACGCCCCGATGGCCGGTACCTGCAACTGCACGCGCCCCGTTTGCCTGCACCGCTGCATCTGTTATGGAGTCTCCTTTTTGCCCGGGGGCTGTCGTCCCGCAGTCGCTGGCGGGCGTTACAGTTCGGCTGGCGACTGGCCCGCGACAGCGGCCGGCAGCGGCACGATCAGTCGGTCCTGGCCCTGTTGCATCAGTGGCAGCAACCCGGGGAAATGATCGAGGCATTCTGGACGCCCTTGTGCCTGGCGATCATGAACACCCCCGTCGCCGAAAGCTCGGCGGAGCTTTTTGTCAATGTGTTGCGGGATGCCTTCCTGCAGCGGCGTCAGGATTCGGATCTGCTTTATGCCCGGCGGGATCTCGGCCGCCTGTTTAACGAGCCGGCCATGCAATATATCGAAACCCATGGGGGCGAAGTGCGCCTGGGACGCCGCGCCCTGCAGTTGCATATCGAGCAACAACGGATTCAGGGCGTGGTCACCCGCGATGGCGAAATTCATACCCGCCAGGTCATTCTTGCCGTACCGCCGCGCGCCACCGCCGCACTGTGCGAATCCCATCCCGAACTCACCGCCCTGCAACAACAGTGTGCGGCTTTTGATTATGAACCGATCTGTACGGTTTATCTGCAATACCCCGCCAGGGTGCGTTTGCCGCAACCCATGCTCGGATTGCTCGACGGACTGGGACAATGGGTATTCGATCGCCGGCTTTACGGCCAGCCGGGACTGCTCGCGGTAGTGATCAGTACCCGCGGGAAGCACATGCGTCTGACCAATGCGCAACTGATTGAGCGTATTGCCGGGGAGTTACAGGCTCACTTCCCCGACTGGCCGCCGCACGAGCAGGCCACGGTGATTCGGGAAAAACGGGCGACTTTTGCCAGCCGGATCGACATCAACCGCCAGCGCCCCGGGCACAGGACAGCTATCGAGGGATTATGGCTGGCCGGGGACTATACCCGCACCGGGTATCCCGCCACGCTCGAAGGCGCGGTACGAAGTGGGGTACAATGCGCCTCCCTGGCCCATCAGGCCCTCCAGAACCCGGAACAAGACACTTCCCCATGACAACAATACTTTCAGATTATCAACCCGGCCCGGACCTGCTGCAGGATCGGATCATCCTGGTCACCGGTGCCGGTGGCGACATCGGCGCCGAACTGGCCGCAACGCTCGCCGCGCACGGCGCCACGGTCATCCTCCTGGGACGCACCATTAAAAAGCTGGAACAGGTCTACGACCGCATCGTCAACGCCGGTCACCCGGAGCCGGCGATCGTGCCGCTGGATCTGGAGGGGGCCACGCCCGAGCATTATCGACAGCTGGCCGAGACCCTCGAGCAGGAGTTCGGGCGCCTGGACGGCCTGGTCCACAACGCGGCACAACTGGGCACCCTCACGCCGGTGGAACATTATGATACGACCTTGTGGGCCCGGGTGCTGCAGGTCAATCTGAACGCGCCCTTTTTACTGACCCGGGCCCTGTTGCC
This sequence comes from Thiohalophilus sp., assembly GCA_046545635.1. GTDB lineage: Bacteria > Pseudomonadota > Gammaproteobacteria > UBA6429 > Thiohalophilaceae > Thiohalophilus. Next base: position 6,694 of record JBKGZJ010000116.1, read on the forward strand.
GCTGCTGAAAAAATCGTCCGCTGCCTCGCTGATCTTCACCTCCGCCAGCGAAACCCAGGGCGGCCGCGCCTACTGGGGCGCCTACAGCGTAAGCAAGGCCGGCGCCGACAACCTGATGCAGATCCTGGCCAGCGAGCTGGAGACCAACACGCCGATCCGGGTCAACAGCCTGATCCCCGGCCCGGTGCAAAGCCAGACCCGACGCACCGCCTTCCCCGGCGAAGATCCCAACCAGCACACCACCATCGAGCGGATCCTGCCCGCCTACCTCTACCTGCTCGGCCCCGACAGCGAAAACGTCAACGGCCAGATCCTGCAAGCACAGGAAGATACCATTTCTTGAGCTTGCAAAATTAAACGCGGAGTTCGCGGAGGCGCAGAGGCGCGGAGAAATAATTTTAATGTTGAATTTTAGATTTTGAATTGAGAAGACGTATCTAATTCAGCATTCATTCATGCCT
>JBKGZJ010000117.1:0-7088 GCA_046545635.1 Thiohalophilus sp.
ATGTTGACCATGTCGGAGACCGAGCCCATGGTACAGAAATTGGTTTTATTGACGACCGCACCCATGACGAAGGCAATGGCAAAGCCCAGCCACAGAATCGTCCAGTGCGCATCAGCAAAGCTTTCGAATGTCATGATACAACCCCTCTCGAATTACGCATAATTATCGTCTCGCCCGCAGGCGCCCAGGCCCGACCGGTACCTCCTCCGCACAAGTCTGACCAAATGCGGCATTGTACGGACTTCCCCCAAAGGTGACCAGTTTCACAAACCCCGCGCGTCACAGCCGGTGCATTATGCACCACCAATAAGTATATGATTTATCTGGGATTCAGGTCTGGTAGCCGGTCGGGTCCGGGATCCCGGCGGCCGCAAAACCCGCCTGGCGCAGACGACAGGCATCACAGCGGCCGCAGGCGCGGCATTGGGCGCCGGGGGCATAGCAGGACATTGTCAGACCGTAATCGATCCCCAGGCGGGTGCCCTCACGGATAATTTCCGCCTTGCTCAGGTGAATCAGCGGCGCCTCGATGCGAATGGGCCGGCCCTCGACCCCCCGCCGGGTGGCCAGATCCGCCAGTCGCTGATAGGCCTCAATGTATTCGGGCCGGCAATCGGGATAGCCGGAGTAATCCACCGCGTTGACCCCGATAAAAATGGCTTCGGCATCCAGCACCTCCGCCCAGCCCAGCGCCAGAGAGAGAAACACAGTGTTGCGCGCCGGCACATAGGTCACCGGAATCCCCTCCCCGACGCCTTCTGCCGGCACCTCGATATTCTCATCGGTCAGCGCCGAGCCACCCGGATCGTTCATGTTCAGCTGCAGCAGCTTGTGCTCGACCACCCCGAGCGCGCGGGCCACCTGCCGCGCGGCGTCCAGCTCGCATTTATGGCGCTGGCCGTAATCGAAACTGATGGCATAACAGGCATACCCCTGCTCGCGCGCCAGCGCCAGCGTCGTCGCCGAATCCAGCCCGCCCGATACCAGCACTACTGCTTTTTTCATGGGTGATACTCCACAAAAAAGATATCATTTATCGCAAAGTTACCAGGGCGTTCAGATAATTTTGAATTCACATCAATTCAACATTAAAAATTCAACATTCAACATTTTCTTTTATCGTCCCGGCTCGTCGCCCCACAGGAGTTTATGCAGTTGCAGCTGAAAGCGGACAGGAAGCTGGTCCTGCAGGATCCAGTCGGCCAGGTCGGCGGGCCTGAGGGTTTCGAACACGGGTGAAAACAGCACCTCGCAGCGTTCGGCCAGTTGATAGTGCTGCAGTTGTTCCACCGCCCAGTCGTAATCGCCCCGATCGCCGATGACGAACTTGACCTGATCCTGGCTGTTGAGACAGTCGATATTACTGTACAGGTTCTTGTCCAGTTCGCCGGACGACGGGGTTTTTATATCCATCACCTTGATCACCCGCGGTTCCAGCTGGCAGACATCCAGGGCGCCGGAAGTTTCCAGGCTGACGCTGTAACCCTGATCGCACAGCCGGGTAAGCAGGGCCGGACAGTTTTTCTGCGCCAGGGGCTCGCCACCGGTCACGGTGACATGGCGGGTATGATACCGGGCCACTTCGGCGAGGATAGCGGACAACTCATACCATTGCCCGCCGCTGAAGGCATAGCTGGTATCACAATAACCGCAGCGCAGAGGACAACCGGTCAGGCGAATGAATACCGTCGGCAGACCGACCTGGCAGGCCTCGCCCTGCAGGGAATAGAATATCTCGGTGATTCGCAGGCGATCACCGGCGTCATTGACCGTGTTCTGTGACATTTACCCGTTGCTCAGTTTGGCACGGATTTTCTGCAGAAGGTTGCGAGCCTGGCTTGCTTCGGTGGTGCCCGCATATTCGTCGGCCAGCTGCTCGAGAATATCCCGTGCCGCCTGATACTCTTGCAACTGATTATAGCTGTAACCAATCTTGAGCATGGCTTCTGCCACCTTGGGGCTATCGGGATAATCCTCGATCAGAGTTTCATAATCACCAATTGCCGCGCGGAAATTGCGCTGCGCGTAGTTGGCCTCGCCCAGCCAGTAGCGGGCGATATGGGCATAACGTCCGTCGGGATAGTTCTGCAAAAATTCGCCAAACGCGGCAATAGCCTTGTCATATTCCTGCTCGCGCAACAGGTTAAAGGCTTCCTTATAGGCCTCCTGTTCTGTCTTTTTGACGGATAGCGGCACTTCTTTGACGTCCCCGGTATCCGGCCGAGGGGTCTTTGTCATGCCCGTGCGCGGGACAGGTTTGGACGTGGAGGATGGTCGATCATCGGAACCGGCTGGCGGAGTCCCGGACTGTTCCCGGGCATCGCCGCGCTCGACCTGTAACAGGCGGCGATCAAGATCGATGTACAATTCACGCTGGCGCTTTTTCAGCTGTTCGATGGTATGAGCCTGTTCCTCGCTCTGGCCACGCAATTCACGAACTTCCTGCTCCAGGTTGTTCAGGCGGATGAGAATATCCGCCAATCCCTGGCTCTCGACCAGCCGTTCCAGCCGCTCCAGCCGTTGTTCAGTCGATCGATCGCCGTTGTCCTGCGCCAGGGTGGGAGTCGATATCATGCCGGCCAGCAACAGCAAGCCACAATAATACAGAGTTTTCATATCAAAAACCGGAGTAAAGAATCTCGACCCGCCGGTTCAGGCGCCAGGCCGACTCATCATGTTCCAATGCTACCGGGCGTTCCTCACCAAAGCTGATTACCTGGATCTGGTCGGACGACACGCCCTGCACTTGCAGTAATTGCTCCACCGCCTGTGCCCGACGCTCACCCAGAGCGAGATTGTATTCCCGGGTCCCGCGCTCATCGGCATGCCCTTCCAGGACCACACTGACATCGGGGTTACGGCTCAGAAAATCAGCATGAGCGTCGATCACTTCGCGCTGTTCCCCGGTGATCTTGCTGCTGTCAAAGTCAAAATAGAGAACCCGTTTGGAGAGGGGACTGTCCGGATCGATCAACTCCTCCATCTGGGCACCACTACCAAGGTCCCCGGTAAATCGCTGATCTTCCTCTTCCTGTGTCGTTTCCGCATCACGACCATCGGTTGCCTCCTCATCGCCGGGAGGTTTGACCGGGCCAAAGCGACATCCGCCCAGCGTCAACAGGACGAAAAGCAATACAAGATAAGTCAGAAACTGGCGCATTATATTCTCCTTGGGTATTTTCCCGTCATTCTTCGTCCCGCAATGGTGACCAGGCTTCGTGCCGCAATGGTGACCAGGCCGGTTCGCGTACGTTGCCTTTCTGCAAACTCAGTTGCTGCTGGGCACGCCCGTCGACCGATACGGCAGCAAGAATACCGCGATAATTCGCCTCGGTTGCATAGATAATCATACTACCATTTGGCGCAAAACTGGGCGATTCATCCAGCCGCGAATCGGTTAATACCCGAAACTGTCCGTTGTCCCGGTCCAGAACCCCGATCCGGAAATTGCCCTCCTCCCGGTGCACCATGGCGATATGCCGACCGTCCGGCGCCACGCTGGCGCGTGCATTATAACGGCCCTGGAAAGTCAGTCGCCCGGGCCGACTCTCAGGACGCATCTCGTTGTTCAGCGCCACCTCGTACAGCTGCGGTGAACCACCGCGATCCGAGGTAAATACCAGCCCCTTCCCATCGGGCAGCCAGGCCGGCTCGGTGTCGATCGCCCCGTTGCGGGTGACCCGCTGTAATGACCGGCTTTCGATATGCATTACATAGATTTCCGGATTGCCGTCCCGCGACAGGGTCATGGCCAGATATTTGCCATCCGGGGACCAGGCCGGGGAACTGTTTAGCCCCTCAAACGCCGCAAGCCGCCGGTTCTCACCGCTGGCAATATTCTGGATATAGATCTCCGAGCGTCCCCGGCTAAACGAAACAAAGACCAGCTGCTTGCCGTCCGGGGACCAGCCCGGGGATAGCACCGGCTGACGGGATTGGTAGATAACCTGTTCATTGTGACCGTCGGAGTCGGCGATGGCCAGTTGATACCTCGGGTTGTCGGCCTGATCGCCGGTCACAGTAATGTAGGCGATAGAGGTATCGAACGCGCCGCGCTTGCCGGTGATCTCCTTATAAATAATATCGCTAATCTGATGGGCCGTGCGCCGCAACCCCGACTTTCCGGTGCGCATGCTGTAACCGGCCAGTTGCTGTCGCCGGTGCACATCCAGCAGTTGGAACTGCACGGTATAACTGCCGTCCTCACGGGGCAACACTTTGCCGACAACCAGATGATTGACCTTCAATGCACGCCAGTCGGCATAATTGACGTCCGAGGCCTGGTGTGGACGGGTAATCAGGTCATCTCCTTCCAGTGGCCGGAAAAAACCGCTGCGCTGCAGATCGGCGGCAATAATTCCATCAATCTGCTCGGGTGCCTCACCCTCTCCCCCCCAGGCAAAGGGCACCACGGCGATCGGCATGGCCTCGTCCGACCCCTGGGTGATCTCGATAGTCAGGACGGCCCGGGCCGGCATACTGATCAACAGCAACAATAGTGAGAACAGACAAGCTCGTCTCATCCAATTCATCAACGTTTATCCTCCGGCGCAAAAACAAATTTGATTTCCCGAAACTCGTCGAACAGTCCCGAATCCACACCGGGTACCGGCAGCGGTGCCGCACTGTAGACCGCATTTTCCACCGATCGATCAAACGCGGCATCGCCGCTGCTCCGGGTAATTCTTACACTGGCCACATCGCCCCCGGGTAATAATCTCACCATAATTTCACAGCGCATGCCACTATCGGCTGTGGCGGGTAATCGCCAATGCCGGATAATGCGATTCTTGATCCGGTTCTCGAACTGGTTGATTTCATCCTCGTGTTTTGCCAGAAACTCACGGCGTGCCTGGGCCCTGGCCTTCGCTTCCTGTTCCGCCTGCAGTTCCTGTTCACGACGTTTCTGTTCCTCCGCCTCGCGCGCCTTACGCGCCTCTTCCTCGCGACGCTTTTGTTCCTCCGCCTCGCGCGCCTTGCGTGCCTCTTCCTTGCGCCGCTTTTGTTCCTCCGCCTCGCGCGCCTTGCGTGCCTCTTCCTCGCGACGCTTTTGTTCCGCCGCCTTGCGCGCCTCTTCCTCGCGACGCTTTTGTTCCGCCGCTTCACGTTGCTTGCGAGCCTCTTCTTCCCGGCGTTTTGCCTGTTCGGCCTCGCGCTGCTTTTTCAGCTCTGCCTGACGCTTTGCCTCGGCCTCCCGGCGCTTCTTTTCTTGTGCCTCACGTTGTTTGCGGGCGGCTTCTTCCCGGCGTTTTTCGGCTTCACGCTGTTTTTTCAGTTCGGCCTGGCGCTTTTTCTCTTCCGCTTCGCGCAGACGTTGTTCCCTGGCTTCAAACTCCTGCTCGTTAACCGCCCTGGCTTCGATGACTTCCATCTCTTCTTGCTTGCCGGAAGCGGCCTCCTCGGTGGGCCAGTCGATATTGATCATCAACACCACCACCAGCAGCACATGCACCAGCACGGCGGCCAGAACCGCCAGCGGGGAACTTTTGATGATTTGCCACATGCTCAGTTATCGGACTCATCCGGCGAGCGGGTAACCAGCCCCAGATCCCTGACGCCTGCCTCCTGCAAGGTCGCCATCACCGCCACCACCTGGCCGTAACGGGCATCCCGATCGCCCTTGATATAAACCGTCTTGTCGCTGCGCTGACGCAATACCGCTTCGACCCGTTGTACCAGAGCCCCGGCTTCCAGAGGCGTGTCAGTGTCTTCCCCCAGGTTGATAAAATAATCGCCCTCGCGATTGACCGACACCACCAGCGGTTCTTCCTGCGTCTCTTCCAGTGCCTTTGCCCCGCTTTGGGGCAGGTTTACCTCGACACCCTCGCTCAGCAGGGGGGCGGTGACCATAAAGATAATCAGCAGTACCAGCATGACATCAATGTAGGGGACGACATTGATCTCGGACATGCGCTTGCGTTTGACGCGTACTCCGGTGACCCTCATGGCTGACCTGTTTCCATGCTGCTATGAGTCTGACGTTGCAGGATGGAGGAGAACTCCTCGGCAAAAATATCGTAACGGCTGATCAACCGTTCCACATCATTGGAATAACGGTTATAGGCCACCACCGCCGGGATGGCGGCAAACAGGCCCATCGCGGTGGCAATCAACGCTTCGGCAATCCCCGGTGCGACCGTGGCGATGGTGGCCTGCCTGACGGAACCCAGTCCCATAAAGGCATTCATAATCCCCCAGACAGTGCCGAACAGGCCCACATAGGGACTGGTGGAACCCACGGTAGCCAGAAACGACAAATGATGCTCCAGCCGATCGATCTCGCGGTTGAGCGCCACCCGCATGGCCCGTTGCGTACCTTCGACAATCGCGCTCGGTTCCACGTTACGGCTTTTGCGCAGATGAGCAAACTCCCGGAAACCGGCCTCGAAAATCAGTTCCATGCCGTCCAGTTGATTCCGCCGACCGGACAGGCGCCTGTACAACTCACTCAGATCGACGCCGGACCAGAAGCGCCGCTCGAATTGATCGGCCGTGGCCCGCGCCCGTTTGATAACGGAATATTTGAAAAAGATCAGGGTCCAGGAGAGTAGCGATACCACCAGCAGTAACAGCATGACCAGCTGAACAACGAAACTGGCATCAAGAATCAGATGAGTCAATGACATTTCAGGCAAGCTGTTATCCTCCGGCGGTTAAAGTTGTTGTTGCAGCGGAGCCGGAATAGCGCGTGGCTTGAAACTGTTCGCTTCGAGACTGGCGATTTTGACTATTCCCTCACACAACACGGTATTGTCCGACTCACGACGAATGGTCTGCGCAAAGGTCAGGCTGGCCTTGCCGGTTTCCACCACCCTGACGCTGACTACGAGTCTGTCGTTAAACCGCGCCGGCTGCCGGTAATCCACCTGTACCCGACGCACGGCAAATAAGACATTGTGTTGCGTAATGAGTTCATCCTGTTCAAAGCCCAGTTTGCGCAGCCACTCGGTACGGGCCCGCTCCATGAACCTGAGGTAATTGGCGTAATACACCACGCCGCCGGCATCGGTATCTTCGTAGTAAACCCGCACCGGCCACAGGAACTCGTTCACGCTTCATTACTCCCAAAGAAATTCAACGCAGAGGCG
>JBKGZJ010000118.1:0-6905 GCA_046545635.1 Thiohalophilus sp.
ATGCGCCTGGGTAACACGACAAGCCATTACGGTCCGGTCGCCATTATTCTCCACTGGCTGACGGCGCTGGCCGTCATCGGCCTGTTTGCGCTGGGGCTGTGGATGGTGGAACTGACCTACTACGACAGCTGGTATACCGAGGCACCGGCGATCCACAGATCGATCGGGATACTGTTGTTTGTGCTGGTCCTGTTGCGGCTGGCATGGCGACTGGGAAATCCCCGTCCCGAGCCGTTCGGCCGGCCGCTGGAGAAGCGCCTGGCCGGCACCATGCACTGGCTGCTCTATCTGTTTATGTTTGCGGTGCTGATCAGCGGTTACCTGATTTCCACCGCGAAGGGTAAGCCCATAGACGTCTTTGACTGGTTCGCCGTACCGGCCACCGTTCACGATCTGCCCGATCAGGAAGATATGGCCGGCCTGATCCACCTGTGGCTGGCCTGGGGACTGATTGTCCTGAGCAGCGGCCATACCCTGGCGGCCCTCAAGCATCACTTTATCGACCACGACGCCTCACTGCGTCGTATGTTACGTTCCACTTAAGATGAATAACAAGGAGTTCATTATGTCTCGTATGCGCATCACGTCATTTCTGACCGGACTGTTATTGCTTGCCTCTGGCCCGCTCATGGCAGTCGAGGAATACAAGATCGACACCAAAGACCAGCACGCCTTTATCCAGTTCCGTATTCAACATCTTGGCTACAGCTGGCTGTACGGTCGCTTCAACGATTTTGGCGGCAGCTTCACCTACGATGCAGATAATCCGAGCAACTCGAAGGTCAATGTCACCATCGACATGGCCAGTATCGATTCCAACCATGCCGAACGCGACAAGCACCTGCGCGAGGAGGATTTTTTCCACGTCAGTAAATTCCCCAAGGCCCGCTTTGTCAGCACCTCTTTCGAGGAGCATGACGATGGCACCGCTACCCTCAAGGGTGACCTGACCATCAAGGACGCGACCCGCAATGTGACCATTGACGTGGAACAGATCGGTCATGGTGAAGATCCCTGGGGCGGCTATCGGCGAGGCTTCCAGGGCACCACCACCATCAAGCTGAAGGATTTCAATATCGACTATGATCTGGGCCCGGCCTCAACTCACGCCGAACTGGAGCTGGCGATCGAAGGCATTCGTCAATAAGCCCGTCAACCACAATAGTTGACTTATGGGACGGGCCGACTGGCCCGTTCTTTTTTGATGAATAACCGCACATCAATTGACGTTCAATTCCAGCAGCCAGGGCAATACCAGACTGATAAAGCCGGTGATCAGCACGGCCCCGATCAGATTGAGCCACACACCAACCCGGGCCATCTGCGGAATTGTCACCTGGCGACTGGCAAACACAATCGCGTTCGGCGGCGTGGCGACCGGCAGCATGAAGGCAAACGAGGCCGCCAGGGCCGCACCGGCCATCAACGCCAGCGGCGCGACTTCCGCGGCCAGGGCAAAGCCCGACATCACCGGCAATAACAGCGAGGCTGTCGCGGTGTTGGAGGTCACTTCGGTCATGAAGATCACCAGCAACACCACCGCGCCCACCAGAATAACCATATTGGCATCCTGCAACAGCGTCAGCTGGCCGCCCAGCCATTCGGTCAGGCCGCTGGCGGCAAACCCGCCGGCCAGGGCAAAGCCGCCACCGAACAGAATGATGATATCCCAGGGAATACGCACCGCGGTTTTCCAGTCGAGCAAAAACTGACCCTTCTTGATATCCGCCGGGATCACGAACAGCAACAGGGCCCCCAGGATGGCGACACTGGAGTCGGTAATCTCGCTCAGTGCCGGGATGTCGGTCAGCAGGCCACGAAACAGCCACACCGCCACCACGAAACCGAACACGACCAGAACCCGTTTTTCCTGCCTGCTCATCGGCCCCAGCTGTTCCAGTTGTTCACGGATAACGGCACGACCACCACTGAGCCCTTCGGCCATCGTTTGGCGAAACGCCACCCGGGTCAGAAACCACCAGGTGATCACCAGCATGATCAGCGACAGCGGCGCGGCGAACAGCATCCATTCGGCAAAGCCGATGCTGTAGCCGTACTGTTTTTCCACCACCCCGGCCAGAATCGCGTTGGGCGGGGTGCCGATCAATGTTGCCACCCCGCCGATGGAGGCGGCATAGGCAATGCCCAGCATCAGGGAGATGCCGAACCAGGTCGGTTTCAGGGTCTCCCCCTCGCCAGCTTGATCCGGCGATAACTGGCGCAATACCGCCATGCCGATGGTGACCATCAACATGGCGGTGGCGGTGTTGCTGATCCAGCAGGACAAAAACGCCGTGGCCAGCATGAAGCCCAGCAAAACCCGGTCAGGCGTGGTGCCGACCAGCCGAATGGTCTGCAGGGCGATGCGCTTGTGCAGCCCCCAGCGCTCGATCGCCATGGCGATCAAAAAGCCGCCCATGAACAGGTAAATCAGGTGGTTGGCATAGGACGCCGTTACTTTGGCTGTCGGCATTACACCGAGTAACGGAAACAGGGCGATGGGAATCAGGGCCGTGGCCGGGATCGGGATCGCCTCGGTGATCCACAGCGTCGCCATCAACAGGGTCACCGCCGCCGCCTTCTGGCCTTCGGGCGACATGCCCTCCGGGGTCGGGATCCACAGCATCAGGACAAACAACAGGGGGCCGAGAGCCAGACCGATCAATTGCCGCCGGCTAAAACCGATTTCCGTCAGTCGCATTGTCTCCCCCTGTTACAGATTCGGTGTCGGGTTGCGGAACATCCTGGCAACTACCATACGCAAATGCCCCAACCCCGGCAATCCTGTTTCCCGCAAACAAAAAAAACCCGCATCCGGAACGGATGCGGGTGAGGTACCACCAATGGCAGAGGAGTTATTGGAGAGGTTTAAAAGTCGTGCTTGAGGCCGAGCATGAAACTGCGGGACTTGCCGGGACGCACACCGGCCGGACGCCGGGCCACGGCATAGGTTTCATCCAGCAGGTTCTCGACAGTCAGATACGCCTTGCTGTTCTCGGCCAGGCGATATTCACCGCCAAGATCGACGACCATGTGGGAGTCGACCTTCTCATCCGCCGGGATGCCGCCCTGACCGGCCTCGGTCCGCATTTCACCCATATACTTGGCGGCCAGATCCACCCGCCAGTTGCTGTGTTCCACGCCAATGGCGGCCGACAACTGGTGCTTCGGCAGATAGGGCATCTCATCACCCGCCTCGACGGTGCCCCATTCACCGAAGCTGCTGGAGAAGCCGTTATCAAATGTGGCATCGGTATAGGTGTAGCCGATCCGCAGCGGCAGGGCATAGGCCTTGCCACTGTCGGCGGCCAGATCCCAGCCGAGTGAGGCTTCCAGCCCCTGTACGGTCACTTCACCGGCCTGGAACTGATCGCCGATGGTGCAACCGCCGCCACTGGAGGCGGTGCAGGTCCCCAGCAGGTTGCTGTAGTCGTTGTAGAAAGCAATGGCCTCACCCTGCATGCTGCCGTCGTTGTAACGCAGACCGGCTTCGAGGTTGACGCTCTTCTCCGGATCCGCATCCGAGCCCGGCGACGGCGGTGTAAAGCCGCGATGAATGCCCGCCAGCAGACTGATCCGATCGTCAAGCTGATAGGTCGCGCCAAAACCCGGGATCCAGACATCCACGGAATGTTCGGTCACAGTCAGGTTGCTGCCCGTACGGTTCGGATCGCTGGTGCCGTAATCCATACGTTTGGTGTCAATGGATTCGTAACGCAGCCCCGGCTGCAGGGTCCATTTATCAAATTGAATGGTGTCCTGCACGAACGCGGCCCATGCCTCGGCGCTGGAAACCCGGTTGCTGTCGGTACCCGGTGCACCGGCGCTGGTCAAGACCATGGTACCGTTATCCATCTTGTACTGATCGACCTGCTGGAAACGATCTTCTTCGTCCTCATGCAGGCGCAGGCCGTACTCGATATCGTGACGCGCCCCGCCCTTGTCGAAGGACGTACCAAGTACGGTTTGAATACCCTGGGAATAATACTCACGATTGTTGTGCTTGACATCCAGATAGTCGTCGGCGCTGTCGCCGCCGCGAATCACATCCATTTCCGCCGAGTGAGAGTTGGGATCATCCAGAATCGAACTGATGCCATTACCATTGACGCTGGCCAGTTTGTACCAGTTACGCGCCACATCCTGGCGATACAGGGTGGTGGTCACATCCATGTTCGGCGACAGTTCCGCGAAATGGCGCAGGCTGTATTGCTCCTGCTCGGCATTCATCTGGTCCCGCTGCGAGGCGGCGTAGCGGCGGAACGGTGTGGCATCAAAATCGTCCTGGGTCAGCCCCAGATAGGTTTCATTAGAGACCTCGTCATAGGCGCCCAACTTGAGTTCCAGCTCCTGATAAGTCTCGGCATCGGCGTCGGTGTTGACACGGAATTTGGTCAGGTAATCCTCGGTGTCAAACCCGGTATCGCCCCCGTTATCCAGATTCTTGAAGCCGTCGGAACTGTACTGGAAGGTCTCCGCCATCCAGCCGAACTGCTCACCACTGTCACCAACGTGCGCATGGGTACGACGAGTGGTATCGCTGCCCTGGCTGACGTCCACCTGGCCGCCTAACTGATTGGGAATGGAACGGCTGATCAGGTTCAGCGCCCCGCCGGTGGTATTGGGGCCATATTTAATCGAACTGGACCCCTTGCGCACTTCCACCGACTCCATGCGCCCGGCACTGGGGAAATAATAGGCCGCCGGCGCCGCATAGGGTGCCGGCGCGGTCAGCACTCCGTCTTCCATCAGGGTAATGCGCGCGCTGCGATCCACGCCCGTGCCCCGCATGCCGATGTTCGGCCGCAGACCATAACCCTCTTCTTCCTGCAGATTCACACCCGGCACTTCACGCAGGATGCGATTGATATCGCTGTACTCGTGTTTTTCCAGCTCTTCCTCACTGATAAAGTGCGCGGAACCGGCGGTTTCCTGGGCGCCTTGCTGGCTGCCGACCACGGTGACCCGATCCAGCATCCGGGATTTCGAGGTTTTGTCATCGTCGGCATACAGCGCCGGCGAAGCCAGGGCAAAAGCGACAGCTGTGGCCAGCGGCGCCAGGTGACCTGTGGCCGTACAGATATTGCAGTTTTTTTGTTTGCTGTGCATGTCAGTCTCCCATTGATTGAACAACGTATTCTGGGCTGGCTGACCGGCATCGATGGATGCACAGCTGGCTGGCGGTTAGTTTAAGTTAATGTTGAATGATGAATTTTAAATTTTGAATCCGGTTATTTGGTTAATATCAGTTTGCCGCTGCGGGTTCGCCGCAGCATGTAAATCTCGCCCCGGTGTTCGATATGCAAGGGGCGTCCCTCCGGCAGCAGGGCATCGCTGCTAATCAGATGCGCACCGGGTTCGGCTGTATTGCGTGTCCGGTTATCCGGGTTTGACGATCGTTTCTCACTCATCGCGCTACTGCTTCTCCGGTTCGGTGACAAAACCGATACGCTCTATCCCATGACGCCGGGCGGCCGCCATCACTTTGGCAATCGACTCGTAATTCGCGCCCCGATCCGCCTCCAGATGCAGTTCCTGCTCCGGTTTGTTGAGGTTCTGCAGTCGTGAGGTAAATTGCTCCCACGACAGGGCATCGCCGTCCCATATCAGCCCGCCATCGGCCTCGATACCGATCACAATGGTCTGCTCATCCTGTTCGCTGGGGCTGGATGAGGCCGCCGGCAGTTCCACCTTGACCGCGTGAGTGATCACCGGCGCGGTGATGATGAACACCACCAGCAACACCAGCATCACATCCACCAGCGGAATCATATTGATCTCCGCCATCGGTTGTTCCGCCGACTGTCCGAAACCGCCAAAGGCCATTACGCCCCCTCCGCCGCCACGCGCAGCGACGGTTTGACCGCATCGGACTGACGGGAGAGCCCGGCGCCGGTCATCAAAAAGGCGTGCAGATCGTGGGCGAACGCGTCCTGCTCATCCATCAGTACGCGATTCGCCCGTACCCGCGCGTTGTAGGCGAGAACCGCCGGGATGGCCGCGGCCAGGCCGGCGGCGGTGGCGATCAACGCCTCGCCCAGCGGACCGGCCACCACTTCCATGCTGGCATTCCCCTGGGCGGCGATATCCAGCAGCGCGTGATAGATCCCCCAGACGGTGCCGAACAGCCCGACAAAGGGGGCGGTACTGCCCACCGAGGCCAGCACGGTCAAACCGGACTGCAGGCGGGTGCCCTCGCTGTTCATCGCGTTGCGAATGGTGCGTACCAGAAATTCGTCGGTACTGCAGGCATCGCCCAGGCGGGTGTGTTCCCGCTCCCGGTAATGGCGCAGACCGTTAATACCGGCCAGGGCAATGCGTCCCAGCGGACTGCGCGACTGTTCCGCCAGCTGCTGTGCCTCATCCAGATCATGGGCGTTCCAGAAGCCCTCGAGAAACCGGCGGTTGGCCTTGCGTTGCCCGCGCACCAGCACGATGCCGGCCAGGATCAGGTACCAGGTGGCGACGGACATCAGCACCAGCGTGATGAAGACGGCAATCAGTACCCCGTCGCCCTGCGCGAACACGTAATCCAGTGACATAAACCTTAACTCTCCAGTTTGAATGTAATCGGCACGACCACCCAGGCCGCGACCGCCGAACCGCCACGGCGCGCCGGCTCAAAGCGCCAGCGCTTGACCGCCTGCAGCGCGGCCCGATCCAGTCGTGTCGAGCCGCTGGAACTGGCCAGTTCCACCGCCTGTGGATTGCCGTCGGCGCCGACCCGCACCCGTAATTCCACATTGCCCTCTTCGCCCCGCCGCAGTGAAGCGCGGGGGTAATCCGGTGGCCGGTTGTTCAGATACTCGGCCTCGAACAGCGGCTGACTGGTGACCGGCTCCGGCTCCCCCGTCTCCGCGGTCTGCGTCTCCTCGGGCGCCTCCTCCTCGTGCGTTGTTTCGGGC
>JBKGZJ010000119.1:0-6897 GCA_046545635.1 Thiohalophilus sp.
ACTAAAAGCGCATACTCGTCGGCCACACCGGCCACCTCCACCCAGCTGACTTTGCTGCTATGCTGTTGAGTATGCCAAAACGTCTGTTACCTCTGCTGACTGCCCTGCTTTTCGCAACCGCTGTCCACGCCGAACGACCCTTGTTCGACGCCCATCTGCACTACAACGAAGCGCATGCTCGTGCGTTCACACCACAACAGATCATCGATATCCTTGAACGCGAGCATATTCGACATGCAGTAGTCACCAGCACTCCCCCGGACCATGCGGCCATGCTGTTCGAGCAGGATCCGCAACGTATCATTCCGTTTCTCGGCATCTACCGTCAGAGCGAAGATAAACAGAACTGGCATCAGGACAGTCACTTGCCGGATTATGTCGAACAACAACTTGAAGACGGTCCCTGGCGCGGCATCGGTGAACTGCATATTTTCGCCAGACAGCGTCACAGCCCGGTTCTGCGCCGGCTGGTAGAAATCGCCGTGGCGCACGAACTTCCGCTGTTAATGCACGCCGATCCGGCCGTCATCGACAGTATCTACGAGATAGCCCCCGAAACAAAGGTGATCTGGGCCCATGCCGGCGCCTATCCTTACCCGGATCTGCTGGCGGATTATCTGCAACGTTATCCGAACCTGTATGTCGATCTCTCGGTGCGTAATGAGCGGATTGCCCCGGATGGCGTGCTGAAAGATGACTGGTATGAGCTTTTCATCCGCTACCCGGAACGGTTTCTGGTGGGCGTGGATACTTTCAGCAGTAACCGATGGCGGGAGTACGCCGCGATTACAGGCACGATTCGAAACTGGCTGCAACAATTACCGCCAGATGTGGCACCGCAGCTGGCCTATCGCAATGCCCTGAGCCTGCTGTTGACTGCCGAGGCGGAGTGAATCACTCCAGGTCGAGTTTATAGGAGACATAAAACCGCCGCTCGGGAAAGTTGTGCAACCTGCTTTCCTGCACTTCATCGAAGACATTTTGCACCACCACTGCCAGCTCCTGCTGATGTGAGCTGGCCCCGAATTTTTTTGCCAATCGCATGTCCACCCTTTTGTAGGGTTCATAAGTTTCATCTTCGACACCAAGATTCTTGTGCTCGCCTTTCTTGTAGAAACCAAGACTACCGGTATAGTTATTATTAAAATCCCACATACCCAGAATGCTCAGGGAATTGCGGGGCGCAGCACGATCATAGGCACTGGCACTTGCAATATTCGTCGAGTCGATACTGATGCGTGAAAAAGCAATATGGATCCGTGCCTGCTCGGAAGGTCGAAGTGTAACCTGAGCTTCAAGCCCTTTAATGGTGACATCATCGAAGTTGTTAAACCAATAGGTCCCGTCCGGGGCACTATCATCGTACATAATCAGATCAGAAACATCCTCATAGAACAGTTTTAAATCAGCATTGATTGTCCCGTCTTTCGTTTCTGTCAAATACCCGAGCTCATAGGCGGTGATGTATTCCGGGTCGACATCGTTTTCCCAGTAAAATCCACCAGGGTACATGTCATCCAGATAAGGGTACTCCTCGGTCAGCACCGGCTCGCGCGTGGCACGCGAGACGCTGGCCCGTACGGTATCACGTGGGGAAAGATGATAGTTGATCCCCAGCCGAGGCAAATAATCCACGCCGGCCAGCTCGTTGTCTTCGATCATCAACCCGCCGTTAATGATCAGATCGCGCGTATGGCGGTATTCCACATTGGCAAAGACGCGCCCGATATTGACATACTCCGGCGCCTCTTCAATGACGAAATAATCGCTCTCGGAGCGATCCTGACGGTAACTGCCGCCCCAGGCAACCCTGATGCTCTGTCCGATATTAAAGGTATGTTGTAATTCGATATCGTGGCGTTCGGTATCGTAGTTTTGATCGTTGGTAACGTAATCCTTTTCCTCGTTAATGGCAGTGCGATAGTACTGCAGTCGTAACTCCCCGTAATCAGGCAGGGCCCTGATCCAGCGGACCTGCTGGTATTGTGAGTTGACCTGACGTTCGTAATCCGGATATTCATCCGGTCTTATCGAGTTATCTTCCTGGCGGATTCCGCCGTTATAACCCATCTGAAAGATCAATGAATCCCGGTTATTGACCTGATAGTCGCCCCGGAAAGTTATCATTTTCACTTCTTTACTATCGTGACGCTTCTTGAAGCCGTTATCTTCCCGATAACCGACTGAAAAAACATAATCCATGTCACCCAGCTTGTTACCATGGCGCAGAAAGCCTTCACGCAGGCCATTATCGCCCATATTGGTTTTGATGCTGGTACCGCGATCCAGCGCCGCATCACGGGTAATGATATTGATCACGCCCATGAAGGAATTGGAACCGTAACTGGCCGCGTTCGGACCGCGTACCACCTCGATGCGATCGATATCGTCCATGGTGATCGGCAGATCGACCCAGGGCACCCCGCCGAGAATCGGGGTATAGACCGAGCGCCCGTCGATCAGCACCTGCTGATGACGCACATAGCGGTCGTGAAGCATATGATAGCCGGTCACCGGCAGATGACCGCTGTCGTAATCGACGACGAACCCGGGCACCAGGCGCATGAGATCGGGAATCTCGGTGAAACCGGAGGCTTCGATCATCTCCCGGTCGATCAGGGTCATGGAAATCGGCGCCTCACGCACCGACTGGCGCAGGCGGGTGGCGGAAAGCACCACGGGCATGTCTTCATAAACTCCGCCATCCTGACTCTCCTGTGCCGGCAATGTTCGCAAAAAGACGCTCAGAACGAACAGGATCAACAACTGGAGTGCATAACAGGCTGGCCGTGTCCGGGGGCGGGACATCGACATCATAAAACCTTCTGTCTTATATGGTTTTTTTATTCCCAAGGTTTTCCGTAATAGTACCAGTATTTTCATCCGGTTCCACATCCTCCCACTGATGCTCCCCCGACGAAAACAGACGTTTCCTGCTATCCGACATAGGTAAAGGCTGTGCCACACCCGGTCACACAGGTGTGTCGGTGAGCCTGCAGGAATCCATTCACTACTGCCCGCACGGCACGGGGCCGATCTCATCTCTGCGGATGTTCGGATCGCTCGTTTAGTGGTCACCCAAAGGAAATATGGCTTCCCGCACAATGCAGCGGCGGCAGGTCGTCTGCTCGAGAAAGGCGAATCAAAAGGCCGACAGGATCAGCCGACCTGATCCAGGATACGACGCCGGAACTTTACCCCGAGCTTGTCGGCGATAGCCTGACAGGCCGCAATATCGACCCCCTCCAGACCATCGATGGCGGTGAGAGTCACATCCATTCCCTGTTGCTGGGCATGGCGTGCAAAGTTCTGCAATGCCTGAAAAGCGCCATGCCGCTTTGGTCGGCAGTGCTGTTCATAAAGTGCTTCGTTATGTGCGTTCAGCGAAATCGAAACCGCATCAACAACATTTGCCAGCTGTGGCGTGACATCACAGCCATGGATCAAATTGGCCAGACCATCGGTATTGATCCGAATCTTCGCGCCCTGCTGTTTCAATCGTTCCGCCACGTGTAGCAACACGTCAAGCCGCAACGTCGGTTCGCCATAACCGCAAAAAACGATCTCCTTACAATCAGTGACGTCACCCGCTGCAGCAAGAATCTGTTCCGCATCGGGTTCATCGTACAAACGCAGGTCATACCCCTGCACGTCCCAGCTGCCGTTGAACTTGGGGCAGAAACAGCAACGCAGGGTACAGTGCCAGGTAAGGTTAAGATAACAGTTGCCATGCAGACGATAAGCCAGCGTGGCCTCATCGCTTGCTGTGTGTGCCTGAGAGAGACTCATTGGTTCCCTCCTCTTCCGACTTAATTCACTATTTTACAGCGCGCTCAAGTTTTTTCCTGTTGATCTGGATCAATTAGGCTTTCGCGGCCCTGCCGTAAGCTGGCCTGTCACGATGAGGTCACCGCCGGTTTTGCCAAACATCTTATGACACTCTCCGATTACATCAACACCTTTGGCCAGGCCATGTTGTCGCGTTATGGCGAGCGGGTTCACAAGCTCGCCATCGACGCCGGCTTCACCTGCCCCAATCGCGATGGCACGCTGGGGCGGGGTGGTTGCAGTTTTTGCAACAACGTCTCCTTCAGCCCCCATGGCCGCCAGCCCGACCCGATCTGTACGCAACTGGACAACGGCCGCCGGGTCCTCGCCAAACGTACCGGGGCGAAAAAGTTTCTCGCCTACTTCCAGGCCTATACCAATACTTATGATGATGTGCAGGAACTTCAACGGCGCTATGATCTGGCTCTGTCCCAACCCGGTGTTATCGGTCTGGCCATCGGGACCCGTCCCGATTGTGTGCCAAAAAAGGTTCTGGATCTGCTCCAGCGCTATCAGCAACAGGGTTATGAGATCTGGCTGGAGCTGGGGCTGCAATCGGCATTCGATGACAGCCTCGCGCGGGTCAACCGCGGCCATGGCTTTGGCGAATACCAGCATGCAATCCGCGCGGCGCACCGGCGCCGCCTGCCGGTCTGCACACACCTGATTCTCGGCCTGCCCGGCGAGACACCGCAACATACCCGGATCTCGCTCGCCCGGGTCCTGAACGAAGGTGTCGAGGGGCTCAAGCTGCATCCGCTGCATGTGGTCAAGGGAACCCTGCTGGCCAATCAATGGCGCCGCGGCGAGTATGCACCCTGGTCCCTGGCGCAGTATATGGAGACCGTGGCCGATCTGGTGGAGATGACCCCTGCAGATATCATCTATCACCGCCTGACCGGCACCGCCGCAGAGACACTCCTGCTGGCGCCCCACTGGTGCAACTGGAAATGGAAGGTGCTCAACGGCATTGAACAGGTGCTGAGCCGGCGCGGCAGCCGTCAGGGGATGGTGCCCTGTCGTGAGGCGTTGCCATGAGCGGCAAGATCGAACTGGTCGCCCCTGCCGGGAGCTTCCCGGCGCTGCGCAAGGCGGTGGATAACGGCGCCGACGCGGTCTATATCGGCTTTCGGGACGCCACCAACGCGCGCAATTTTCCCGGCCTCAACTTTGATGAAGGCACCGCCGGCGAAGCCATCGCCTATGCCCATCAACGCGGCAGCAAGGTGCTGCTGGCCCTGAACACCTATCCGCAGCCCGGGAGCTGGCCCACCTGGACCGCTGCCGTGGACCGGGCCGCCGCGTTGGGCGTGGATGCCCTGATCCTCGCCGATACCGGGCTGCTGCGTTACGCCCGCCGGGAACATCCCGAGCTGCGTCTGCACCTCTCGGTCCAGGGCTCGGCCACCAGTTACGACGCGATCGCCTTCTATCGCGAGCAATTTGGTATCAAGCGGGTGGTTCTGCCAAGAGTATTGTCGCTGACCCAGGTCAAACGCATCATCGCCAACACCGATGTCGAGATCGAAACCTTCGCCTTCGGCTCCCTCTGCGTCATGGTCGAAGGCCGCTGCTATCTCTCCTCCTATGTGACCGGCGAGTCACCCAATACCTGCGGCGCCTGCTCGCCGGCCCATTCGGTGCAATGGCATGAAACTGCGGCAGGCCGCGAAGTTCGCCTGAATGACGTGTTGATCGACGTCTATAAACCGCAGGAGAGCGCCGGTTATCCCGTGCTGTGCAAGGGCCGCTTCGAGGTAAACCGGGAACTCGGCTATGCGCTGGAGGAGCCGACCAGCCTCTCGGTGCTGGACATACTGCCCGAACTGGTACGCAGCGGCGTCAGTGCCATCAAGATCGAGGGCCGCCAGCGCAGTCCGGCCTACGTCGCCCAGGTCACTCATGTCCTGCGCCAGGCACTGGATGCCGCGCAGCGCGATCCCGACAACTATACACCCCGCAATGACTGGATCATGCAGCTCGACAGGCTCGCCGAAGGCAACACCCACACCCTGGGGGCACTGGATCGACAATGGCAATGAAACTCGCGCTCGGCCCGCTTCTCTATTTCTGGCCCAAAGAGCAGGTGCTCGATTTTTATCGACAGGTTGCCGAGTGGCCGGTGGATTGCGTCTATCTCGGCGAGGTGGTCTGCTCCAAGCGGCGCGCCCTGCGCCTGGATGACTGGCTGCAGATCGCCCGCCAACTGAGCGCCGCCGGCAAGGAGGTCGTCCTCTCCAGTCTGGCCCTGATCGAGGCCGGCTCGGAAATCAGCAGCCTGCGGCGCATCACTCAAAACGGCGAGTTCATGGTAGAGGCCAATGACATCACCGCCGTGCACAATCTGAAAGGCCGGGACTATATCGCGGGACCACATCTGAATATCTATAACCCCGAATCACTGGCGCTGCATCACGATCTTGGTGCCCGACGCTGGGTCATGCCGGTGGAGCTGTCTCAACAGACCCTGGCCGACATGCAACAGTCCAGGCCTGCGCAACTGGAAACGGAAGTCTTTGTCTTCGGCCGCCTGCCCCTGGCCTTTTCGGCCCGCTGTTTTACCGCCCGTGCCAGCCGTCTGCCCAAGGATGATTGTCAGTTACGCTGCGGTGATTATCCCGACGGTCTGGACATGCAGACCCGCGAACAGCAGTCGTTTCTCACCCTCAACGGGATTCAGACCCAGTCGGCGACCACCTGCAATCTGGCCGGGGCCATTCCGATCCTGGATGAACTGGCGGTGGATGTCCTGCGGATTTCACCCCAATCTCGCCATATGCAGGAGATCGTGACGCTGTTTCGACAAACAGTGGCGGGGGAGGTCGATCCTGCCAGCGCCGAATCCCGCCTCAACGCATTGACCATCGGCGCAGCCAGTAACGGTTACTGGCATGACAGTCCCGGCATGCGATGGATCGAACAGCAACAGCCCTTCGGGCCAGGGGCCAGGGGCTAGGAAATGATTCACCACGAAGGCACGAAGATACGAAGAAGTCATTGATAACAAACTTCGTGCCTTCGAGTCTTCGTGGTGAGGCTTTCAGGATATTGTCCTCGTCACTCGTCCCT
>JBKGZJ010000120.1:0-6887 GCA_046545635.1 Thiohalophilus sp.
AATCAGCGCATCCTCAGCACTTAGCACTTAGCACTTAGCACTTAGCACTTAGCACCCAGCACCCAGCACCTTGCCTGTACGTCAGAGTCGATCCGAGCTGCTGATCAGATCATCCGGTAATTTTGTGTCGGTAACCGTGCCAGCCTGTGGGTCAAGACGGGTTTGCATTGTGTCCACGGCATCCTGCAAAACCCTGAGCTTCCGGGCCAGCTTGTACGCGGTGGGGAAATCCTGACCTGGTACGTTTTGCTTCAGACGCAACGCGGCGTCATGAGAGAGCTGTAGCAGCCTGACAAGATCCTGCAATGCCTCAATGGATTGTTCCAGCGACTCGTTATCCCTCGCCATGTTCATTCCTCCTTTATGAACGTTCGGGTCGTACCGGCGATCCGGCCGGCGGGCTTTCGGGGGTGGAAAGACAACAAGGTCAAATATCTATCTCGGTTCATCTTCAGGATAGCAGATTATGTGAATTGCATCACATAAGAATACTATGTGTATAATGTTCCGTCGCTACTCGCCGCTCACAAAATTGCCTTTGCAAATAAAACGGGGCGGTAGAACCGCCCCAACTGCTTACTGCTTTATGGTTGTTTTTGTTACCGGTCAGACGGTGAACTTTTTCAGTTTCTTCGGTACCGCCACGTTCTTCAGGCGCACATATTTGGGCAGACCGTCCTTGTAGGGGGGATAGTCCTCGCCCTTGATCAGCGGCAACATGTAGTCCCGGCATTTTTTGGTGATGCCGAAACCGTCGCTGGTGATGAAGTTTTTCGGCATCATTTTCTCGACATTGGCTACCCTGGACAGCGGCGCCATGCCGACTTTCCATTTGAACGGCTTGTTGGAGAGACGATCTACCGTGGGCATCACCGCATTGTGTCCCTTGACGGCGAGTTGTACGGACGCCTTGCCCATGGCGTAGGCCATGTCCACGTCGGTCTTGGAGGCGATATGGCGCGCGGCCCGCTGCAGGTAGTCGGCGACGGCCCAGTGGTTCTTGTGACCCAGCTCGTTGCCCACCATTTCAGCAATCACCGTCGCGGCACCACCCAGCTGGGCGTGGCCAAAGGCGTCCTTGCGTCCGGATTCGGCCAGGAAGCGGCCGTCGGGCCAGCGTACGCCTTCGGAGACCACGACCGAGCAATAACCGTGTTTCTTGACCATTTGATCGACCCTGGCCAGGAATTTTTTCTGATCGAATTTGACTTCCGGGAACAGAATCACGATCGGGATCTCGGTGTCTTCACTGGAGGCCAGGCCACCGGCGGCGGCAATCCAGCCGGCATGGCGGCCCATGACCTCGATGACGAAGACCTTGGTCGAGGTCTTGGCCATGGACTGGACGTCGAAGCTCGCCTCGCGGGTGGAGACGGCGATGTATTTGGCAACGGAGCCGAAGCCGGGGCAGTTGTCGGTAATGGGCAGATCGTTGTCCACGGTCTTGGGGACATGAATCGCCTGTACCGGGTAGCCCATCTTCTCCGAGAGCATGGAGACCTTGTGGCAGGTATCCGCCGAGTCACCGCCACCATTATAGAAAAAATAACCGATGTTGTGCGCTTCGAACACCTCGATCAGCCGTTCGTACTCGCGCCGGTTGGCTTCCAGGCTCTTTAGTTTATAACGGCAGGAACCGAAGGCGCCGGCCGGGGTATGGCGCAGCGCCTTGATCGCGGCGGCGGATTCCTTGCTGGTATCGATCAGATCCTCGGTCAGTGCGCCGATAATGCCGTTGCGGCCGGCATAGACCTTGCCGATCTTGCTCTTGTTCTGGCGCGCGGTTTCAATCACCCCGGCGGCACTGGCGTTAATCACGGCGGTAACCCCGCCGGACTGGGCGTAAAAGGCGTTTTTGGGCGCCTCTTTTTTCACCCGGCGGGTACTGGTCTTTTTCTTTGCAACTTTCTTTTTGGCCTTTTTCTTGGCAGCCATAGCGGGTTCCCCTTTTTAACTGGATACGCTGTATCGATTTTGTGAAATAGCAAAACAACAATGCCCGCACGAGGCAGGCATTGTAAAAATTACTGGCTGGGCTCCATGATCATTTTGCTCTGCAATTCATGGCCGGGCTGCATAAAGCGACGGCCGTCTTTACCCCGGTAGGCGGCCAATTGCCGATCGCCCGGGTAAAGCCGCGAGGTAGTATTGACGCGATGCAGTTCGAGCGGATGTCTACCGCGCGCTTTCAGGGCAGCCTCGAGATTTCTGGTTTTTGCACCGGCAAAGTCCGGGAGCTGACTCATGATTTTCTGTTCCTTGAAGCAGATTTAAAGACAAAGCATACCGCAATGTCTTCAAAATTGCATGGCGCCCTATTCTGGGCACCTGAAACACAGGCGCAAATGAACTTTTATATAGCCGACAAAGCGGGGTTTATGATCTTTGTTCGGTATCCTGCAGGCATTGCTGCAGCAGGAGGATACGTGCCTGCAGCCGCTCGCTGTCATCACGCAACTGATCAACCTCGCGCACGAAATCATTCACCGCCTCGCGCGTGGCCAGCTGACGGCTTTCCTGTTGCAGGTATTCGGCCAGGTTGCGGCCCAGAACCTGCCGGACCTGCCCGCTCCATTGCTGCAGACCGCGGAACAGATCCCCGATGTGGTGCGCCACCACGTCCCCACTGAGGCGGCTGAGCTGCTCTTCCCAATCGATATCCAGACTGTCCAGCAGGCGCTTGAAGGCCTGGCCGGTCTCAACGTCCCCGCGGATGTGCACCTCGCCGGCGAACAGCACGCGGCGGGCATCGCCGAGGCTCAGTTCGGCCAGGGCCAGCGGCGTGCCGCTGATCACCGTATCCGCCTCCCCGGCCGAGGCACTCAGTATCTGGATACCGTCACGTCCCGGCAGAAGCGTCAGGGTGAGTCCGGTGCCGCGTAACTCGAGCGCGATGGTTTTACCTTCGAATTGTTCCAGCCGGGCAAAGGCCACCGGATCCAGACGCAGGGCCTGGTTGAGTGCGGTCTCGACGGCTGCCTCGATCAAGGTCAGCCCTTCGGCCGGCAGGCTCATACGCTTAACCGCTCCAGCCATTGTTGTACAGTGATATCGCTGTCATCGTCGATCACCTGAATAACCACGCTGCCGGCCAGCTTGTCATGCAGGGCCTGTTTACGTTTGTCGAAGGCGGCCCAGACAAAGCCGAGGTACAACGGTAGCGCAGAGAGAATATAGGCCAGGGCACGGATGATCGCCTGGCGCAGGCTCAGCGGTTGCAAAGTGCGGGCGTCCACCACCCGGCAGTCGAGGAGCAGCTTGCCGGGGGTCGCCTGCCAGGTGCGCCAGAAGGCGACCACGGCGACAAACGGCAACACATAGGTCAGCAGCAAATCGAAAAAGCCGTAACTGGCCAGTTCGCTGCTGTCACCCAGCCACCAGCGCAGATAGGCGGAGCCATAGATCATGACCAGCAGGGGCAGGATCAGGGCGGTGTACAGGGCACTGTCGAGCGACAGCGCCAGAAGGCGGCGCCAGAACCCGGCATAGCGGAGGCTGGCCGCCGGGGCGCTCATAGCTTGTAGCCGCGATGCAGGGCGACGATCCCGCCGCTCAGGTTGTGATACTCACAGCGCTCGAAGCCGGCCTCCTGCATCATTACCTTGAGCGTCTCCTGATCCGGATGTTTGCGAATCGACTCGGCCAGATAGCGGTAACTGTCCGGATCGTCGGCAAACAGCTTGCCGAGCATCGGCAGGATCTTGAAGGAATAGGCGTCATAGATCGGATTGAGCGGTTTGATCACCGGTTTGGAAAATTCCAGCACCAGCAAGGGCTTGCCCGGCCTGAGGACCCGCAACATGGAGCGCAGTGCAGCCTCCTTGTCAGTGACATTGCGCAGGCCGAAGGCGATGGTGATCGCGTCGAAATGGTTATCGGGAAACGGCAGGCACTCGGCATTGGCCTGTACATACTGGAGATTGCCGACGATCCCGTCGTTGATCAGCCGCTCGCGGCCCATCTTCAGCATGGAGTCGTTGATATCGGCCAGGGTCACCGAGCCCTGCGGCCCCACCATGCGTGAGAACTTCTCGGCCAGATCGCCGGTGCCGCCGGCCAGATCCAGCACATGATCCCCGCGCCGTACCCCGCTCATATCCAGGGTGTAGCGCTTCCACAGTCGATGGATCCCCATCGACATCAGGTCATTCATCAGATCGTACCTGCCCGCGACCGAATGAAACACCCCGGCGACCTTGCGCACCTTCTCTTCGTAGGGGACTTCCTCAAAACCGAAATGGGTGGTCTTTTTCATAGTGCTTGCCGTCGCCAGGTAAGTATCCAGGTTCTATCTTCACCACGAAGTCACGAAGACTCGAAGCGTCATATTTTTCTTCGTGCCTTCGAGCCTTCGTGGTTCAGCCCTTCCTCGTCCCTCGTAACTCGTCACTCGGCCCTATTTTTTAAGGTGTTCGGGCTCGGGCCGCTCCTTGCCCGCCTCTTTCAGCCGATCCAGGTATCTCTGCCACAGCTCGTTGTAGTTCTTGCCCAGGTTGTAGAGGGTGTCCCAGGAGTAGATGCCGGTGTCGTGGTTGTCATCGAAGAACAGCTGAATGGCGTAGTGGCCGACCTGTTCGATGCGCTCGATGTTGACGTCCTGCTTGCCGATTTGCAGTTTCTCCTGTCCCGGTCCGTGGCCCTGGACTTCGGCGGAAGGGGAATAGACCCGCAGGTATTCGGTAGGCAGTTCGAAACGGCTGCCATCGTCGAAGGCGATCTCCAGGATATGGGAGGCCTGGTGCAAATTGATTTCGGTCGGTTTGACATTGCTCATGCTTGATAACCTCTATAGTACGGTGAGTCTGTGCGGCGCGCTGCGCTTACAGAATATAACGACTCAGATCCTCATCTTGCGCCAGATCGGCAAGATTTTCATCCACATAGTCGGCGCTGATTTTGATCTGTTCCCCGCCCCGATCCGAGGCCTCGAAAGAGATCTGTTCCAGCAGGCGTTCGAGCATGGTGTGCAAGCGCCGCGCGCCGATGTTTTCGGTCCGCTCGTTCACCTGCCAGGCGATCTCCGCCAGCCGGTGAATGCCTTCGTCGGTAAATTCGAGAGTGACATCCTCGGTGTACAGCAGCGCGCGATACTGTTCGGTCAATGAGGCATCGGGCTCGGTGAGGATGCGCACGAAGTCTTCGGTCGTCAGGGGTTCCAGCTCCACCCGGATCGGGAAGCGGCCCTGCAGTTCGGGGATCATGTCCGACGGTTTGGACAGATGGAACGCGCCCGAGGCGATAAACAGGATATGGTCGGTGCGCACCATACCGTACTTGGTGCTGATGGTGGAGCCTTCCACCAGCGGCAACAGATCCCGCTGCACCCCTTCGCGGGAGACATCGGTACCGGAGCTTTCGCTGCGCCTGGCGATCTTGTCCATCTCGTCGAGAAACACGATGCCGTGCTGTTCGACATTGTCCACCGCCTTGATCTTGATCTCCTCTTCGTTGACCAGCTTGGCGGCCTCCTCATCGGTCAGCGCCTTGAGCGCCTGGTGGATCGGCATCCTGCGGGTTTTGGTGCGCTGGCCGGACATGTTCTGGAACATACCCTGCAGCTGGCTGGTCATCTCTTCCATGCCGGGCGGGGCCATGATCTCCACGCCCATGGAGGGCGCGCTGACCTCGATCTCGATCTCCCTGTCGTCCAGCTCACCCTCGCGCAGCTTTTTGCGGAATTTCTGCCGGGTGGCGTTTTCCTGCTCGCTGTCCCGCGCCGGCTCCTCGTTGGCAAAGCCGAATCCGCCGCTGCGCGGCCCGGGGAGCAAAATATCCAGCACCCGCTCCTCGGCGGCGTCGGCGGCCCGGTGGCGGACCTTGTCCATTTCCTGTTCGCGGGTGATCTTGATGGAGATTTCCACCAGATCACGGATGATCGACTCTACGTCGCGGCCGACGTAGCCGACCTCGGTGAACTTGGTCGCCTCGATCTTGATGAAGGGGGCATTGGCCAGGCGCGCCAGGCGGCGGGCGATCTCGGTCTTGCCCACCCCGGTGGGGCCGATCATCAGGATATTCTTGGGCGTGATCTCGTTGCGCAGCTCGGGATCCACGCAACTGCGCCGCCAGCGGTTGCGCAGGGCGATGGCCACCGCCCGCTTGGCGGCGGACTGGCCGATAATGTGTTTGTCCAGCTCCTGGACAATTTCGCGGGGTGTCATCTGGGACATGCGGGGGCCTTGAGTCAAGTCGGGTTCAGGTGTCGAGTTCTTCGATGACCAGATTATGGTTGGTATAGATGCAGGTGTCGGCGGCGATATTCAAGGCCTTCTCGGTAATGGCGCGGGCATCCAGTTCGGTGTTTTCCAGCAGGGCACGGGCCGCCGCCTGGGCATAGGGGCCGCCGGAGCCGATCGCCACCAGCGAATGTTCCGGCTCGATCACATCGCCGTTGCCGGAGATGATCAGCATGGCGTCCTTGTTGGCCACGGTCAGCAGGGCCTCGAGCCGGCGCAGGGCGCGGTCGGTACGCCAGTCCTTGGCCATCTCCACGGCGGCGCGCACCAGGTTGCCGGAGTGTTTCTCCAGCTTGCCCTCGAAGTATTCAAACAGGGTAAAGGCGTCGGCCGTGCCGCCGGCAAACCCGGCCAGTACCTTGCTGTGATAAAGCCGGCGCACCTTGCTGGCGTTACCCTTCATCACCGTGTCGCCAAAGCTGACCTGGCCGTCGGCGCCCAGCACCACCTGGTTGTCGCGCCGCACGCAGAGCACTGTTGTACCGTCGAACTGTTTCACCGCCTGCTCCTGTCGCTGTCACGGGCGGGCATTGTACACCAGGGAGACGGACAAAAAACCCTGCCGCTCAGGCGGGGTCCGGGGCGAGAGCAGGGTGGAGACCGTGGTCATGGCGATCGACAGGGCCACCGCCCCCGGCGCGCAGCCGACAA
>JBKGZJ010000121.1:0-6848 GCA_046545635.1 Thiohalophilus sp.
CTGGCTTCACCGGCCACTCTGGCCTCTTCTTTCAGTTGCATCAGGTGATGATTGATCTGTTGCGACAGCGTTGCATCAGGCGATCGCTCCTGCTCGATCACGGCCCGCAACAGCTGTTCGATGGCCCGGCAATGTTCGGTCACTTGCGGGAAGCCGTAACTGGCACCGGTACCGGCCAGCGTATGGCATTGACGCATCAGCTGCTGCAGGCCGTCGGCCGTCATGTTGTCCGCCAGCGCCTGCCAGCCGTGCTGGATCGTCTCGATCTTCGCCGGCAACTGACGGGCGTAATTGTTGTGCAGCTGCTTGAGGCGGTGCTGAATGTCGGTCGGTTTGTTGCGCATCGTTATCCGGGTTGCTGGATTATGGCCGCTCCGAGAGGGGTTACTGACCAGTATCAATTAATCTGAGTATGGTTGAAAAGGCCGGGCGAGGGAAACTTTACCGGAGCGGAAGCCCCGTAGCCGCAGGCGATTTGGTAAACTTGGCCCATGGATATCTCCCGGATTCTTGATTCCCTCAACGATGCCCAGCGCCAGGCGGTGTGTGCCCCGGCCGGTAATGTGCGCGTGCTGGCCGGCGCCGGCAGCGGCAAGACCCGGGTCCTGGTACATCGCATCGCCTGGTTGCTGCAGGCCGAAAATGTTTCGCCTTACGGCATCCTGGCGGTGACCTTCACCAACAAGGCGGCCGGCGAGATGCGCAGCCGCATCGAGCAACTGCTCGGGATCCCTGCCGCCGGCCTGTGGGTGGGTACTTTTCACGGCATCGCCCATCGCCTGTTGCGCGCCCACTGGAAGGACGTCGATCTGCCGCAAACCTTCCAGATCATGGACAGCGAGGATCAGTTCCGCGCCGTCAAGCGGGTGGTGCGCGAGATGGGGCTGGACGAGGAGCACTGGTCGCCGCGCGAGGCACAGTGGTTTATCAACGCGCGCAAGGACGAGGGATTGCGGCCACAACATCTGGAGCATCATGGTGATCCCCGCCAGCGCCACATGATCGCCATTTATGAAAATTACGAGGCGGCCTGTCGGCGCGCCGGGCTGGTCGATTTTGCCGAGCTGCTGCTGCGCGCCCATGAGCTGTGGCTCAAGCATCCCGACATTCTGGGCCATTATCAGCAGCGTTTTCGCCACATTCTGGTGGACGAGTTTCAGGACACCAATACCATCCAGTATGCCTTCGTGCGTCTGCTGGCCGGGCAGAGTGGTCAGGTCTTCGCAGTCGGCGACGACGATCAGTCGATCTATGGCTGGCGTGGCGCGCGGGTGGAGAATATTCATCAGTTCGCCCGGGACTTCAGCAATACCAGCACGTTTCGTCTGGAGCAGAATTACCGTTCGACGTCGACCATTCTCAACGGCGCCAACGCCCTGATCGCCAATAACACGGATCGGCTGGGCAAGCACCTGTGGACGGCCGGCCAGGAAGGCGAGCAGATCCGGCTGTACGGCGCGTTCAACGAACAGGAAGAGGCGCGCTATGTGATCGAGCAGATCCAGGACTGGATCGAGCAGGGCGGGGCGCGTAGCGAGTGCGCCATATTGTATCGCTCCAATGCCCAGTCGCGGGTGCTGGAAGAGGCATTGTTCCAGGCGCGCATTCCCTATCGGGTCTATGGCGGGTTGCGCTTTTTCGAGCGCCAGGAGATCAAGGATGCGCTGGCCTATCTGCGCCTGGCGGTCAATCACGAGGATGACGCCTCCCTGGAGCGGATTATCAATGTGCCGACCCGCGGTATTGGCAACCGTACCGTGGCCGCCGTGCGCGACGAGGCCCGTCACAGCGGCAGCTCCATGTGGCAGGCCATGCAGCATGTGATCGAACACAGGCAGCTGGCCGCCCGTGCGCTGGGGGCATTGCAGAACTTTGTCCACCTGATCGAGAAACTGGGCGCCGATATTCGCGAACTGGAACTGCACGAGCAGATCGAACAGGTAATACAGGCCAGCGGGCTGATCGCCCATTATGAAAAAGAGAAAGGCGAGCGCGGCCAGGCACGCATCGAAAACCTCGAGGAGCTGGTCAGTGCCGGACGCGCCTTCGAGCCGGAGCAGATCGAGGACGACGAACCTGAACCGGATCCCCTGTCGGCCTTTTTGTCCCATGCCGCACTGGAGGCGGGCGAACGCCAGGCCGATGAATGGGATGATTGCGTGCAATTGATGACCCTGCATTCGGCCAAAGGCCTGGAGTTTCGGCAGGTGTTCATGTGCGGTATGGAAGAAGGCCTGTTTCCTCACCGGCTCTCGGCGGAAGATCCGGTTCGGCTCGAGGAGGAGCGGCGCCTGTGTTACGTGGGCATGACCCGCGCCATGGAACAGCTGACCCTGAGCTATGCCGAAAAGCGCCGACTCTACGGCGAGGAGCATTACGCCAGGCCGTCGCGCTTTCTCAAGGAGATCCCGCCCGAGCTGATCGAGGAGCAACGTCTCACCGGCGTGGTCACCCCGACTGCCAGCCTGGCATCGGGCGGGGGCGGCTTCTCGCTCAACGAATCGGGTTTTGCGCTAGGCCAACGGGTCTGTCACGACACCTTCGGTGAAGGGGTGGTGCTCAACTACGAAGGCGAAGGACGCCACGCGCGGGTACAGGTCAACTTCGAATCCGAAGGCAGCAAGTGGCTGATGGTGGAATACGCCAACCTGATGGTTTGTTGAGTTACCCGATCTAGGCGCTGGCTGTGACCAGGTATGGAATTTCGGTCCGGGGTTTACCCAGATGATGGCCCTGGGCAAAATCCACCTCAAACTCACGTAACAGAACCAGCGTCTTTTCATTCTCCACAAACTCGGCAATGGTTTGCTTGCCCAGGGCGTGGGCGATCTGGTTCATGGACTGGACCATCGCCTGATCGATTTCTGATCCGGCCAGTTCTTTGACGAAGGAGCCGTCGATCTTGAGCTTGTCCACCGGCAGATGTTTCAGGTAGGCGAACGAGGAGAAGCCGGTGCCGAAATCATCCAGTGCAAACTGACAGCCGATATCCTTGAGTTGATAGATGAAGCGGGTTGCCTTGGCAAGATTGGAAATAGCCGCTGACTCGGTAATTTCAAATGTCAGTGCCTCGGGACTGAGCCGGGTTTCCCGCAGCAGACTGTTAATTAACGGTAGCAACTCCCGGTCTTCGAAGGCCCGGCCCGAGAGATTGATGGCGAAATGAATGCTGTCGTTTTTTTCATGCAGTTCGGCAAGATGTTCGATTGCACTGCGTACGGTCCAGCGATCCACCTGGTTAATCAGTCCAAAGCGTTCGGCGGCGGGTAAAAAGCCGCCAGGCAGAATCACATCGTCATCATCCAGTGACATCCGTAATAGCACTTCGTAATCTTCGCTCAGGCCATTTTGAATATCGACAATGGGTTGAAAGACCAGTTTAAAGTGATTGTTTTCAAACGCATCACGTACCCGGCTGGCCCAGCCCATGTCTTCGGCCATGCCATCACGCTGCTTGTCGCCGGGGTCGTGCAGATGCAGGCAATTACGCCCCTGGGATTTGGCAATGTTGCAGGCCAGATCGGCATGCGAGAGCACCTCATCTCCGGAGAGGGACTGTTGCGACAACATGGCGATTCCGATGCTGCAGGTGATATTGAAGGTCTTGCCGTCTTCTATAAAGCGGTAGTTTTCGAACAGCAATCGGATGTTTTCCGCCACACCCAGTGCAGTGGAAGGATCGACATCATCCAGTAGCAGCGTGAACTCGTCCCCGCCGAAGCGGGCGAGCAGATCTGCCTCGCGGGTATGCTCCTGCAACATTTCACTGCACTCGAGAAGCAGCCGGTCACCGGCGGCGTGACCGAGTGTGTCGTTAATATATTTAAACTGGTCCAGATCCAGATAGAGCAGGGCACAACTGGCGCCACTGCGATAGATCCGACTGAGCGCGCGTTCGGTTTCGCGCTGGAAATAATTGCGGTTATACAGGCCGGTCAGCGTGTCATGCTGGGCCTGATAGGTGAGTTCGCGCTCAAAGGCCTTTTGTGCCGAGATATCCCGGGCGGTGCCCATAATGCTGACCACTTCACCGTTTTCATCCAACCGGGGCTTGGCGTTGAAACTGATATAGCGGCGCTGGCCGTCCTTGTCCAGATGCACGGTTTCATAATGAAGTAACTCCTGTCCCTCCAGTATACGCGCTATCGCATTTTTATCACGTTGTACCGATTCAGGGGCCTGGAATTCGTGGTAGTGCCGAAACAACATCTCGCTGGCCCGGTAACCGTAAATACGGCTAACCGCATCGTTGAGATAGGTCCAGCGTCCTTCCCGGTCCATGCTCCAGACCAGATCGTGGGCGGTTTCGACCAGATTGCGATAACGGGCTTCGGCATCCAGCAGCATCTGCTCGGCGGCCTTGCGTGCGGAAATATCCGCAATCAGACAGGTATAGTAAATCCGGTCATCGTTGTGCATCAGACTGATGCGCATCGACATGGGAATGGCGTAGCCGGTACGATGCCGGCCTTCGACTTCCAGTTCTTCACGCGGTAGCGAGGCTTCGTCGCGGGGGAGAATAAAATCCGGAAGCAGCCAGTCCAGGGGTTTGCCGCGGATCTCCTGGGAGTTAAAACCGAAGAGTTTTTCCGCGGCCGGATTAAAGGTTTCGATGGCGTGCTGATCATTGACCACGATAATGCCCTCGGCGGCGTGATCGACAATGGCGTGCACGTGGCTCTCCTGATCCCCCAGACGGCGGAACAGCCTGCCCAGCATCTGGATGATATAACCGGTTTCGTCGGTGGAACGGGGGCGCAGACGCCGCACCATATCATCGTAATTGGTCGCACCGCTGCCGCTGATCAAATCCTGAACGGGCTGCAAGGATTGTTTGAGGCTGCGAATCGAAACAATGGTCAGGGTAAACGCGAACAGCCCGAGTGCCGCCCAGATCAGGATGACCTCGCCGGTCAGATACTGGGTCCGCCACCAGTAATATTTCAACAGGATGGTGCCGGTAAGCAAGGGAATGTATCCTCCCATCAGCAACATCCTGGTTTGCATGCGAACATGGACCTGCTGGAAACCGTTGTGTTCCATCAGTCGTCCGATGAGTGCCAGGGCGTAAAGATAGCCCGGCATCCCCGCCAGGATGGCAATAACCAGCTGCAGAAGGATAAACTGGCTCAGACTGGCAAACGCGGATTGTTCCGCGGGATAGAGTCCGAGCCAGTGTTGCAGGGTCGGCGCCAGTAGCGCGTAGAGCAGGAAGAGCAGCCAGTAAGTGTCGCTGAAGTTCTTCAGTTGCTGATCCAGTGACTCGGGCAGTATGGCGTAATCGTGCTGGCGAAGCTGCCACTCCCGCAGCGGTCGAAAGTAGCGGCGAAAATAGAAACAGAGGGTTACCGGAAGCACCAGTACGGTCACGGTCAGCAGCAGCGCGGCCTGTGCGGAGACAAGCTGATCCGCGTGGATCATGCTGAAAAACCAGGCTGTCGAATAGCCTATGATGGGCGTGAGCGCAAAACTGGCGGTGATTACGACCAGGAGCCGTTGATGAATGCGCTTCAGAGCTTGTTCTTCCATGGCACCCGCATTATTGTTAGGGGTTTACCGGAACGGGGGCTGAGCAGTCCGTTCAATAATGACAGAATAAAATCCGGGACACCAGCCATGATTGCGGATGATCCGGTTAGTGCACTTTGTTCACAATCTGCTGGAACGAAGTCAATGAAGTCATGATTTCACAACAGAAAACAGTCTTGAACCAAAACCAAACGGGGACGGAATAATGAAACGACGCGACTTTCTTAAATCCGCCGGAGCCGGTTCCCTGGCGGCCGGCAGCCTGCTGACCGGGGTCACAACGGCCTCGGCCAAAGACAAAGACAGATTCAAATGGAAAATGGCGACCACCTGGCCGAAGAACTTCCCCGGTCTGGGTACCGGCGCCAATAACCTGGCCGCATTGATCAACCAGATGAGCAATGGCCGGATTGAGGTCAAGGTCTACGGCGCGGGCGAGCTGGTGCCGGCCCTGGAGGTGTTCGATGCGGTCTCGCGCGGTACGGCGCAGATGGGCCACGGTGCCGCCTATTACTGGAAAGGCAAGAGCGAGGCGGCGCAGTTTTTCTCTGCGGTGCCGTTCGGCCTGACCGGCCAGGAGATGAACGGCTGGCTCTATTACGGTGGTGGCATGGAATTGTGGGAGCAGGTCTATGCCGAATTCAACCTGGTGCCGGCGGCGGCCGGGAATACCGGCGTACAGATGGGCGGCTGGTTCAACAAGGAGATCAATTCCCTGGCCGACCTCAAGGGCCTGAAAATGCGCATCCCCGGTCTGGGCGGCGAAGTGCTCAAGCGCGCCGGCGGCACCCCGGTCAATCTGCCCGGCGGCGAGCTGTATACCTCGCTGCAGTCGGGTAACATCGACGCCACCGAATGGGTGGGACCCTACAACGATCTGGCCTTCGGTCTGCACAAGATCGCCAAATACTATTACTATCCCGGCTGGCACGAACCGGGCACCACACTGGAAGCGATGATCAACAAGGAAGCCTTCGAGGAACTGCCCAAGGATCTGCAAAGCATCGTGCGCAATGCCTGCAAGGTGGTCAACCTGGACATGCTGTCTGAATACACCGCGCGCAACAACCAGGCGCTCAAGACCCTGGTGGAAAAACACAAAGTCGATCTGCGCCGTTACCCGGACGATGTGCTGAAAAAACTGCGCGACCTCTCTGACGAGGTCGTCGCCGAAGTGGCCGAAAAGGACAAGATGAGCAAGAAGGTCTACGAGTCGTTCAGGAAATTCCGCGACCAGGCAATGGAATGGCACCGCATCTCCGAACAGACCTACATGGCGGCGAGAGAGATGTGACCCTCAGTTAGAGGCAGAAGACCTC
>JBKGZJ010000122.1:0-6764 GCA_046545635.1 Thiohalophilus sp.
GCCACAGCGGTCACGACGAGAACGAGATCGCCGATGAGCTGGCCAATCTCGGGATCGATGAGTTGCTGGGCAACTCTTCGAAGAAGGGCCGAGTGACGAGTGACGAGGGACGAGGCTGATGCTTATGCCGGTTCAAGGCGTGAAACTCCGCCAGAATTGCGATAACCTTTGCTACATGTGCCACGCTAACGCTGTTACTCGTCCCTCGGCCCTCGGCCCTCGTAGCTGATGATGAGACAGATCGTACTCGACACGGAAACCACCGGCCTGGAGCCCGCCCAGGGGCACCGGATTATCGAGATCGGCTGTGTGGAGCTGGTCAATCGGCGGCTGACCGACAATCGCTATCATCAGTACATCAATCCCGAGCGCGAGATCGACGAAGGCGCGGTCGAGGTGCACGGGATCACCGCCGGGTTTCTGGCGGACAAGCCCCGCTTCGAAGAGATTGCCGAGGATTTTATCAATTTTATCCACGGAGCCGAGCTGATCATTCACAACGCCCCGTTTGATGTCGGTTTTATCAACCATGAGCTCAAACAGCTCAATGGAAATCACCAGCCGGTCGACCAGTTTTGCCGCATTGTCGATACCCTGGTGATGGCGCGGCAGATGCATCCCGGCCAGAAGAACAATCTGGACGCCCTGTGCAAGCGTTACAGCATCAATAACGCTTCGCGCGAGCTACATGGTGCGCTGCTGGATGCCGAGATCCTGGCGGAAGTCTATCTGGCCATGACAGGGGGGCAGGTGCGGCTGTCGCTGGAAGGGCGGGGCAGTGGCGAGGCACAGAGCCGCATCGAATCGCGCCGGCCGCTGGCGGCGGGCCGTCCGCCCCTGAAGATCATCCGCGCCAGCGAGAGCGAACAGCTTGCCCATCAGGCGCGCCTGGAGGCGATCGACGCGGCCAGCGACGGGCAGTGCCTGTGGCGCAGGCTCGATACCTGATTTGGGGTCTGTCCGTTCCCGGTCCGAGCACCGGCCAGCAGGCCTCTTCGTTACACAACCTCCTTTAAAAATAAGCTGTTATACAATCTGAAAAGATTAAAGTCCGGGTCGTCAGCTGCCGACAAAGTGTACGGTCTCGGAGAAACTGCCGGGTCTGGCAAAGTGGGAAAAGTTGTGGTGAGTTGTTGTTCTGGTAGTTGTGTTTCCTCCCTTGCGCAGAAATCGCGCAATTCTAAATCCCCGCGTTGCTGCGGGGATTTTTTTGCCGGTACGTCGGGCACACAGCGATGCCGGCTGGTGATCCTCTGAGCGGGAGCGCGCGGTGCGGGGAATATAAATCAGCTAGCGTTCGTGATAGACCACGATATCCATCCCGTGGACTTCGATGATCTGTTGCTCGGCCATGTTTTTCAGCACCCGGCCGGCCATTTCCCGCGAGCAACCGACGATCCGGCCCAGTTCCTGACGCGAGACATGGATCTGGGTGCCGGCAGGGTGTGACATGGCTTCGGGATGCGAGCACATGTCGAGCAGGGCGCGGGCAATCCGGCCCGCCACATCCATGAAGGCCAGCTGACTGACCTTGCGATTGGTGGTAATCAGTCGTTGTGACAGTTGCAGGCCGACGGCCTTGAGAATGTCCGGCTGGGCTTCTTTGAGCTCGTTGTCAAACAGGCGATTGAGTTCGTCATAACTGATCCGGGCCAGCTTGCAGGCAGTGCGGGTTCGTACCAGCGCCGCACGACATTTGGTGCGATAAAACAGCCCCATCTCGCCGATAAAATCGCCACTGTTCAGATAGGCCAGAACGATTTCATGACCATCATCGTCATCGTCTTCCAGCAGGACACTGGCCGAGCCGTCGATAAGGTAGTAGAGCGTGTCACTGGGATCGCCGGCTCGAACGATCACGCTTTTCTTCGGCAGGGTGTATACCGTGCAAAATTCCAGAAATCGTTCCATTGAGCGGGGATCGATCTCGCAGGCGAGGGCCTGTTCATCATCATCCAGTACGATCGTCATAAGGTACTCCATTCGGTCTGGTAGAACAGTGGACGGATTGCAGGTGCTGGCACCTCGACGGACGGCTGTCCAGTGCCTGAGGGTTATTGCGGCATCCGGGCTCGCGCGTGAAGCGGGCAGACTGTTCCATTGGCAAGTTGAAGTGCGTTTCCCCTCATCCTTCTCCGGCAACGACCAGTCGTCTGAGTCAGCGCCGGAGAGGGCATTTGTTATTAATTTATAAAATCGGTCCTGATGGCAGGGACTTTAATATAATTCGACATAAAATGGCCAGCATGACCGTTCCCTGGCGGCACAAAGGCACCCAGATCCGGGGCCGAATCGGTGGCAGGGACTGCATTTTTGCCCGGCGGCGAGTACAATACAGCCCCCGCGGGGCCAAGATGACTTATTTTTCAAGGATTTGGTATCAATGTCCATTCGTACCCGTTTCGCTCCCAGCCCGACCGGTTATCTCCACATCGGCGGGGCCCGCACAGCCCTGTTTTCCTGGCTCCACGCCCGCAAGCACGGCGGCCGGTTCGTCCTGCGAGTCGAAGATACGGACCTGGAGCGTTCCACGGCCGAATCGGTCAACGCCATTCTGGAAGGGATGACCTGGCTGGGGCTGGAATATGATGAGGGGCCGTTCTATCAAACCGAACGTTTCGAGCGCTATAACGAGGTGATCGAGCGTCTGCTCGCCGAAGGCCAGGCCTATCGCTGCAGTTGCAGTCGCGAGCGGCTGGATAAACTGCGCGAGGCGCAGATGGCCCGCAAGGAGAAACCCCGCTACGACGGACATTGCCGTCACCGGGAGGTATCTGCCGACGAGCCGCACGTGATCCGGTTTAAAAACCCGCTGGAAGGGCAGGTGGTGATCGACGATCTGGTCCGCGGCCGGGTGATTGTGCAAAATTCCGAACTGGATGATCTGATCATTCGGCGTACCGATGGCGCACCGACCTACAATCTGACCGTGGTGGTTGACGATCATGATATGCAGATCAGCCATGTTATCCGCGGTGATGATCATCTGAACAACACGCCGCGCCAGGTCAATATTCTCAAGGCATTGGGCGCCCCCGTGCCGGTCTATGCGCATCTGCCGATGATTCTGGCCGAGGACGGCGCCAAGCTCTCCAAGCGCGTGCACGGGGAATCGGTCAGCGTGATTCAGTATCGCGAGGAGGGGTACCTGCCGCAGGCGCTGCTCAACTATCTGGTGCGACTGGGCTGGTCGCACGGCGATCAGGAGATCTTCTCGCTGGATGAAATGGTGCAGTTGTTTGACCTCGGTGAGGTCAATAACTCCGCCTCCAGTATCAATATCAGCAAGCTGTTGTGGCTGAATCAGCAATACATCAAAAACAGTGATCCAAATTATATTGCTCATCATCTGGGTTATCACCTGGGCAAGCTGGAGATCGATCCCAGCGAGGGACCGGATATCGTCGCCGTGGTCGAGGCCCAGCGCGAACGGGCCCAGACGCTGAAGGAGCTGGCCGACATCTGCCAGTTCTTCTATCGCGATTTCGACAGCTATGATGAGAAAGTGGCCAACAAGCAGCTCAAGGCCGCGGCACTTGAGCCATTACAGCTGCTGCGCCGGAAATTGTCAGACCTGAGCGATTGGCAACAAAGCCCCATTCACGACGCGATCCACAGTACGGCCGAGGAGCTGAATCTGAAAATGGGCAAGGTAGGCATGCCGTTGCGCGTGGCCGTGACCGGCGGTGCGCCGTCACCGTCGCTGGATCTGACGGTGTATCTGATCGGCCGGGAACGGACCCTGAATCGCATCGATATGGCCCTGGCGTATATTCGCCAGCGCACCGAACAATAACGTTATTACACGGATTGAATCAGCATGCCCAGTGATACCCCGAGGTCGACCAATTTTATTCGCCAGATCATCGAAGCCGATCTGGCCGCCGGTAAACACGACGGCCGGGTCATGACCCGTTTTCCACCCGAACCCAATGGCTATCTGCATATCGGCCATGCCAAATCGATCGTACTGAATTTCGGGGTGGCCGCGGATTATCAGGGCACCTGCAATCTGCGTTTTGATGACACCAATCCGCATAAAGAGAATGTCGAATTCGTCGAGGCGATCAAACGCGATGTGCAGTGGCTCGGTTACGAATGGCAAGGGATTTATTTCGCTTCCAACTATTTCGAGCAGTTGTACGCGTATGCCGTCGAGTTGATCAAACTGGGCAAGGCCTATGTCTGTGATCTGTCCGGCGAGCAGATCCGCGAATACCGCGGAACCCTGACCGAACCGGGCAGGGACAGCCCCTATCGCGAGCGCAGCGTCGAGGAAAACCTGGATCTGTTCGCCCGCATGCGCGCCGGTGAATTCCAGGATGGTGAAAAAGTGCTGCGCGCCAAAATCGATATGGCCTCGCCCAATATCAATCTGCGCGATCCGACCATTTATCGCATTCGTCACGGTGTGATCCATCATCAGACCGGGGAAGAGTGGTGCATCTATCCGATGTACGATTTCACCCACTGCCTGTCGGATGCCATCGAGGGCATCACCCACTCGCTGTGTACGCTGGAGTTCGAGGATCACCGGCCGCTGTATGACTGGTTCCTGGACACCCTGCAGACGCCGCATCATCCGCAGCAGATCGAATTTTCACGCCTGACCCTGGAGCATACGGTGACCAGCAAGCGCAAGCTGACCGAGCTGGTCGAGCAGGGCTATGTGGAAGGCTGGGACGATCCGCGCATGCCGACCATCGCCGGTCTGCGCCGTCGCGGTTATACGCCGGCGGCATTGCGTGATTT
This sequence comes from Thiohalophilus sp., assembly GCA_046545635.1. Taxonomy (GTDB): domain Bacteria; phylum Pseudomonadota; class Gammaproteobacteria; order UBA6429; family Thiohalophilaceae; genus Thiohalophilus. Next base: position 4,753 of record JBKGZJ010000122.1, read on the forward strand.
CTGCGAACGTATCGGCGTCACCAAGTCCGACAACTTTGTCGAGATGGGTGTACTGGAGAACAGCATCCGCGAGGATCTCAACCGGGTGGCGCCGCGGCGCATGGCCGTGCTGCACCCCCTGAAGGTGGTGATTACCGATTATCCGGCCGATCAAACCGAGCAACTTCAGGCGCCCAATCATCCCCAGGACGAGAGCCTGGGTAGCCGACAGCTCACCTTCAGTCGCGAGGTCTGGATCGATCGCGAGGATTTTATGGAAGTGGCGCCCAACAAGAAATTCAAACGCCTGGTCAGCGGAGGCGAGGTGCGCCTGCGCAACGCCTATGTGATCCGCTGCGATGAGGTGATCAAGGACGCGCATGGCGAGATTATCGAGCTGCACTGCAGTTATGATCCGGCGACCCTGGGCGCCAATCCCGAGGGCCGCAAGGTCAAGGGGGTGATCCACTGGGTCAATGCCGCCGATGCGCTGCCGGCCGAAATCCGGCTCTATGATCGGCTGTTCAATCATCCCAACCCCGACAGCGCCAGGGACGGCAAGCTCTGGACCGAGCACCTCAATCCCGACTCCCTGCGCACCCTGACCCACAGTCTGGTGGAGGCGAGCCTGGCGTCAGCGGAGCCCGGCGAGGTGTTCCAGTTCGAGCGCGAGGGCTATTTCTGTCTCGATGAGGCCTCCCGGGTTGACGGGATGCCGGTTTTCAACCGCACCGTGACCCTGCGGGACACCTGGGCGAAGATCGAGCAAAAATCCGCGGGTCAGTGAGACCTGCAGTCACCAGGAGGCCGGGCGCAGGACCTGATTTTAGCGGGCTGGCGAAACATTCGGCAAATCACTGAAATTCGGACGGATCCTGGAAAAATCCTCGCCGGATGATTGACATGAGGGGGCGGCTGACGTAAATTGCGCGCTCTCGATTTCGGGGCTATAGCTCAGCTGGGAGAGCGCTTGCATGGCATGCAAGAGGTCGGCGGTTCGATCCCGCCTAGCTCCACCAGAGACCACAGCGGGGTGACGAGTGAAACAGATCGGACGCTTTGCTGTGTACCTCGGGATCATACTGATAGTACTGGGTATGATTGCCGGATTCGGTGCGATGCTTGTCAAACAGGACAGCGCGGGCATTCAGTGGCTCGGTGTCGTGCCAGTAGGGTTTGTAGTACTATTGGCGGGCACTGTCATGTCGCAGCTGTCACGTCCCGACGACGAATAACAACAGTTTTCGTCCCCATCGTCTAGTTGGCCTAGGACACCGCCCTTTCACGGCGGCAACAGGGGTTCGAATCCCCTTGGGGACGCCATATCACTAATAAAAACAGGCGCTTACGGGCGCCTTTTTTATTTACCCAACATCGAGCCCATCATCCCTAAAATGGTGGGCTTTTTGCGTTCTGGTATCGATTATTATGACGCGTATATAAAAACCCTGGCAGAGATGCTCGTATCAACACGATACAATGGAACGCCGAGTCGAAAGCTCTAGCAATTTAAGACTAAATGGCGCAAGATCAAACCACTGTATATTAGTATCCTCTTATATGGTGGTGGCAATTTATTACTAATATGAGCTAAGATTTAACGAAACGAGCCGATAACATAAGCACTAAACTGCGAGCTCTATTGAGATACCGGAGGTCAAACAGAATGCATTATTCATGCGAAGGCGTAAGCTCAGTCGGGGAATTCTGCAATTCCATGAGCTCCACGAGTGTCACACACCTCAAAATGCTTCGCCAAATCGAAGAAGTGGTGGACTGGCTATCCGGCCTTCAGCAATATGCCGAGGGACAGATGGCTACTGCTCAAAACTTTATAAACTCTGTAAACAAGTGCGCAGATACACCACTTGATCCTGATGATTCAGTACATGATGCAATCATCGAATCTGAAGACGCGCTGAAAAAATGCATAGAAGTGCTATCTATGAAAAAGGCGGCGGCAATTACCGATGAGCACCTGAATGGTGAACACGAAACTGCTGTTGTATCAGAATACGACAAAGCTATTCATG
>JBKGZJ010000123.1:0-6737 GCA_046545635.1 Thiohalophilus sp.
GAGATGGCGCAGGTAATGCGCCTGATCATGACCGGCGAGGCGACGCCGGCGCAGATCGGCGGTTTTCTGGTCGGGCTGCGCATGAAGGGCGAGACAGTGGACGAGATCGCTGCGGCCGCCGGTGTGATGCGCGAGCTGGCCACCCGGGTCTTGGTTCAGGGCGAGCATCTGGTGGATACCTGCGGCACCGGCGGTGATGCGGCCAGTACCTTTAATATTTCCACCGCCAGCGCCTTTGTGGTGGCGGCGGCCGGCGGACAGGTGGCCAAGCACGGTAATCGCTCGGTTTCCAGTCAGTGCGGCAGTGCCGATGTGCTGGAAGCCGCGGGCGTCAATCTGGACCTGACGCCCGAACAGGTGGCGCGCTGTGTCGAAGAGGTGGGTGTGGGATTCATGTTCGCACCCAAACATCACAGCGCGATGAAACACGCCATCGGCCCGCGCCGGGAGATGAGCGTGCGCACTATTTTTAATGTGCTCGGTCCGCTGACCAATCCGGCGGGCGCGCCATACCAGGTGCTGGGCGTCTTTTCCGCGCAATTGCTGGTACCGCTGGCGGAAGTGCTCAAAAAACTGGGCAGCAAACATGTGCTGGTGGTGCATGCCGAGGACGGGATGGATGAAATCAGCATCGGCGCGCCGACCCACGTGGCGGAACTCAAGGACGGCAAAGTCAGCAGCGATACCATTACTCCGGAACAGTTCGGCCTGCAGCGTGCCGATGTCGCAACATTGAAAGTGGAGACGGCCGAGGAGTCGCTGGCGGTGATCAAAAATCTGCTCAACAACCAGCCCGGTCCGGCCCGGGATATTGTCCTGCTCAACGCCGGGGCGGCGATCTACGCCGCCGAACTGGTGCCGACGCTGGAAGACGGCGTCAGGCGCGCCGCCGAAGTCATCGCCGATGGATCCGCCGCCGCCAAACTTGATGCACTGGTTGAATTGTCCAGATCTTTTTAAGAAAAAATTTTTACCGCAGAGGAGGGAGTTCAATGTTGAATTTTAAGTTTTGAATTTTGAATTAAAAGCCATGGCCTTGATTCAGCATTAAAAATTCAACATTCAAAATTTTATGCTCAGGTTCCTTTGTTATGACAGACACTCCCGATATTTTAAAAAAAATCATCGACCGCAAACGGCAAGAAGTGGCCGAGCGTCAGGCCAGGATTCCGTTGTCGGAACAGCAGCAGCGTGCGGAGGAAGGGTCGCCGGTACGGGATTTTGTTCGCGCTATCGAACAGCGTCTGGCCAACAGTCAGCCGGCGGTGATCGCGGAGATTAAAAAAGCCTCGCCCAGCAAGGGCGTGATGCGCGACCCGTTCGTCCCGGCCGAGATTGCCCGATCCTACGAGCAGGGCGGTGCCACCTGTCTGTCGGTGCTGACCGATGTCGATTTCTTTCAGGGCAGCGATGAATACCTGCAACAGGCCCGTAATGCCTGCTCATTGCCGGTGTTGCGCAAGGATTTCATGATTGACCCCTATCAGGTTTACGAGGCGCGGGCCATCGGTGCCGATTGTATTTTGTTGATCGTCGCCGTGCTTGACGACGTGCAGATGCGCGAGTTGCACGATCTGGCCCGGCAGCTGGGTATGGCCGTGCTGGTGGAAGTGCATGATGCCGAAGAACTGCACCGGGCCCTGGCACTGGAGACACCGTTGATTGGCATCAATAACCGCGACCTGCGGACCTTCACTACCCGGCTGGAAACCACCCTGGAACTGCTGGACTCGATTCCCGCCGATCGCATCGTTGTCACCGAAAGCGGTATCCACACCCCCGACGACGTCAAACGCCTGCGCGACAACGACGTGCACACCTTCCTCATCGGCGAAGCCTTCATGGTCGCCGACGATCCCGGCGCCATGCTCCAGGAACTGTTTGAATAGTCATTATACTGGGACTAACGCGGAGGACGCAGAGTCACGGAGATATAATTTTGAATTTTAAGTTTTGAATTTTGAATTGCGGAATTACATGTAATTAAAAATTAAACATTGCTTTGTGTCCTCTGCGGCTCCGCGCCTCTGCGACCTCTGCGTTATATTCCAGAAAACCTGAAAAGTGCTGCTCAGCGGGTACCGAAGACGACGATGGTCTTGCCTTTGACGTAGATCAGCCCCTGTTCTTCCATGGTCTTGAGTACGCGGCCGACCATTTCGCGGGAGCAGCCGACGATGCGGCCGATTTCCTGGCGGGTGATGCGGATCTGCATGCCGTCGGGGTGGGTCATGGCGTCGGGTTGTTTGCACAGATCCAGCAGGGTGCGGGCGACGCGGCCGGTGACGTCCATGAAGGCCAGGTCGCTGACCTTGCGACTGGTGTCGCGCAGGCGGGTGGCCATCTGCCGGGCCATGGCGAACAGGATGTCCGGATGTTCCTGGTACAGCTGACGGAATTTGGCGTAGCTGATTTCGGCGACTTCGCAGGTGGTGCGGGCGCGTACCCAGGCGCTGCGGTTGCGCTCTTCGTCGAACAGTCCCATTTCGCCGAAAAAGTCGCCCTTGTTGAGATAGGCGAGGACGATTTCCCGCCCCTCTTCATCCTCGATCAGGACAGAGACCGAGCCGTCGACGATGTAATACAGGACTTCCGAGTCGTCTTCCGCATAGATGATGACGCTCTTGGCCGGATACTGACGCCGATGGCAGTGCTCGAGGAAATGATCCAGCGAGGGGATACCCGTATTTTCAACCTTGGCCTGAACCATGCCTTTCCTTATATAGTTTGCTGACGTCGGTTGCCGCCTATGTTATACCAATAGTACCTATTTACAATAGAGGGGGCGGTTCGCATCGTCGAATTGAGAATGCCGTCACCCTGCGATGTGAGGCGATGGCAGTGATGTTGCAGCCTGCTTCAGTATAGGAATTTCGGGGCCGGTTGCATAGTAAATCAGCATTATTTGGAGGGAGATAGACCGATGAAGGCGCGGATCAAGTGGGTTGAGGAGGCGACATTTGTCGGCGAGTCGGGCAGTGGCCACGCCGTGGTCATGGACGGGCCGCCGGAGCACGGCGGCCGCAATCTGGGGATTCGTCCGATGGAAATGCTGCTGCTCGGCATGGGCGGCTGCACCAGTTTCGATGTGGTGAACATCCTGAGAAAATCGCGGCAGTCGATAACCGACTGTTATGCTGAGCTGTATGCCGAGCGTGCCGAATCCGAACCCAGGGTCTTCACCCACATACATGTGCATTTTGTAATTACCGGCAAGGATCTCAGTGACAAACATGTCAAACGGGCGGTGGAGCTGTCGGCGGAAAAATATTGTTCCGCCTCGATTATGCTCGCCAATGGCGGCGTCGAGATCAGTCATGATTATGAAGTTATCGAAGCGGACGATTGAATTCGCACGCCAACTGCGAATGGAAACGAAAGAAAGGATTAATAATGCCATCTGCAAATGAATGCGAAATAGTGCAGATTCATATTCTTGATTTACCTCTGTTTGCCTTTTTCATGCAGAAGCCGGAAGTTGATAGTATGAGTGCCCGTCATGGCTGATTTTCCCGGGTTGCTGCACAGTTATTATCAGGCCTGGTTTCGTTTTCATCCCGAAACAGCGGTGGATCTGGGCGTTCGCGGGTTTGAATCACAGCTGAGGCCATTTTCCGATGACGATATCGGCGCGCTTAATACCCTGAATGAAAAGCTGATCGACAGTCTTGACGAGATCGATACATCCAGGCTGACCGCGGCCCAGGCCGTTGATCGTGAAGTAATGTACGGTGCGGCGATCATCGAGTTATCCGAAACCATCGAGCATGACTGGCGCTATCGCGATCCGGCCCGCTATCTGCCTGTTCATGCCATCTATCAGCTCACCCTGCACAATCTCAAGTTAAACAAGCAGCATCTGAAAAACCGCCTGCAAGCGATACCCCGCTATTTGCGTAATGCCCAGGCCAATCTGCATAACGAACCCGAAGCGATTCCGCCATTGTGGCTGGAGGCGGCGCACACCGAAGCGGTACAGGGGGCGGAGTATCTGCGCAGCCTGCGCAAGCATCCGATCTTTTTACAGCATGCGTTGAACAGCGAGCTGGAGCAGGCGGCCCATGCCGTGGATGAATTCACCCGGTTTATGGAGACGGAACTGCAGCCGCACGCCGCCGGTGACTTCGCCTGCGGCAAGGCCCGCTTTGAACGGTTGTTGCGGCATCGCCATGCCCTGCCGGTTTCCGCCGAGCAGTTACATGCCCTGGGTGAGCGGCTTTTCGGGGAGACCCTGAGCGCCCTGAAACAGGTAACGCGCGAGCTGCAGGGGAATGACGACATTCAGCAGCTGACCGACCGGATACAGTCCCGGCATCCGACCGCCGCGCAGTTACAGGAAACCTACCGGGAGAACATGCTGGCGGCAAAGACCTTTGTGGCGCAACAGGATCTGATCACCCTGCCGGAACCCGAATCGCTCAAGGTGATCGAAACGCCGCCCTTTCTGCGCCACGAGATTCCGTTTGCCGCCTATCTGGAGCCGCCGTTCAACGATCCCGAACAGCAGGGTTACTATTATGTTACGCCGGTTGAGAATGCGGCGTCGCTGGGCGAGCACAACTTTGTCAGTTTGCGGCATACCTGTGTCCACGAAGCCTGGCCCGGACATCACCTGCAGTTTGTCACCGCCAACCGCGGCCGCCGTTCCAGCAGCTTGCCGCGGCTGGTGAATCCGTCGGCCACCCTGTATGAAGGCTGGGCGCTGTATTGCGAGCAGCTGATGCAGGAGCAGGGCTTTCTCGACAGCCCCGAGTCCCGTTTTATCCTGCTCAAGGATCGGTTGTGGCGGGCCCTGCGCATCATGTTGGACGTGGAGCTGCATACCCGGGGGCTTGCCGTTGAGCGCGCGGCCGAGCGCATGCAGCACTGGCTGGGCTTCACCCGCGCGCAGGCGATGGCCGATCTGGGCTGGTATACCCGCTCACCGACGGTACCCATGGGGTATGCCACCGGCTGGGCGCTGATCAGTGCCACCCGTGAGCGTCTGAGAGAGCTGGAAAATCCGTTTCACCTCAAATCCTTCCACGATCGGCTGCTGGCGGAGGGCTCCATCGCCCTGTCACATGTAATTCGCGAGCAGTTCGGCCATCCCGTCTGGGACAGCGTGCAGCGCGATGTCTTTGCGCAGCCGGAATCCGGGCCCATGGCGCCGGTCTGATCTCCCCGCGCCGAGTTCCCGATGCGCGGGTCGAAATCGATGCCCGCCGCCGAGAAGCCCTCGTTTCGCGGGGTGAAAAAGGCCTGACGTGCCCGGGCGGTTCGTTTAAAATGGCCGGCTTTCAGCGCCCGGCCCACCAGGAGAACGCCATGCAACGCCCCGCCGCCACTGCCGGATTACGTCATATCGCCCTGTTTGTCCGGGAATTTGCCGCCTGTGAGCAGTTTTATGTCGAGCTGCTGGGCATGCGCGTGGAATGGCGCCCGGACAGCGGCAATGTTTATCTCACTTCCGGGAACGACAATCTCGCCCTGCATCGCAGCGAAGATGAATTCAGCGGGCCCCAGCATCTGGATCATATCGGCTTCATTCTCGACACCCCCGGGGCGGTGGACGATTGGTATGAATTTTTACGCGCCAATAAGGTGGAAATGCGCACCCGGCCCAAGACCCACCGGGATGGGGCACGCAGTTTTTATTGTTATGATCCTGATGGCAACGTGGTGCAGATGATCTATCACCCGCCGCTGGCGAAAGCGTAACGAGAGGCAGGCTGTTGGATAAAAAGCACAGCAGAAAGATTCGTCTGATGGGGTTCAATAACCTCACCAAGACGCTGAGTTTCAACATCTACGACGTCAACTATGCCGATACCGCCGAGCAGCAGGCGGCCTATATCGAGTATATCGACGAGGAGTACAACGCCGAGCGCCTGACCAATATTCTCACCGAGGTCAGTAACATCATCGGCGCCAACGTCCTCAATGTCGCGCGCCAGGACTACGAGCCCATGGGCGCCAGCGTCACCATGTTGATCTCCGAGGAACCGGTCATCCCCGAAGAGGAACTCGACACCAACGCCGCGCCGGGTCCGTTGCCCGAATCGGTGGTCGGGCATCTCGACAAGAGTCACATCACCGTGCATACCTATCCGGAAAGTCACCCGGATAACGGCATCAGCACCTTTCGCGCGGATATCGACGTGTCCACCTGCGGGCGCATCTCACCCCTGCGCGCATTGAACTACCTGATTCACAGTTTCGAGTCGGATATCGTGATCATGGACTACCGGGTGCGCGGCTTCACCCGCGATGTGCGCGGCAAGAAGCATTACATCGATCACAAGATCAACTCGATCCAGAACTTCCTGGCCAAGGACACCAAAAACCTCTATCAGATGGTCGACGTCAACATGTACCAGGAAAACATCTTCCACACCAAGATGATCCTCAAGGAATTCGACCTCGACAACTACCTGTTCGACGTCAGCGCCAAAGACCTGCCCGAAAACAAACGCAAGCAACTGCACCAGCGTCTGCAAAAAGAGATGCTGGAAATCTTCTACGCGCAGAACATGCCGAAACTTTCGAAGTAACAGGGACGAGTAACGAGGAAAACCTTAACCACGAAGGATCGAAGACACGAAGGATTAAAGACGAAAAACTTCGTGTCTTCGATCCTTCGTGGTTAATTCATTTATATCGGAATTACGATCGAGATACCCGGATTTTGATCTTCCTCGTCACTCGTCCCTCGTAACTCGGCCCTGTTCTTTAGATCCAATAAGCCGTGCGGGTCA
>JBKGZJ010000124.1:0-6710 GCA_046545635.1 Thiohalophilus sp.
GCAAAGGCGCAGAGAATTGAGAATATGGCCTTCAGGTAGTGAGTGATTGTGCCTGATATGTTGGTACTCAACGGTGGCCTCTGAGAGATTGTGGTTCGACCGACAACCGACAGAATCGGGGTGTTGGTGACCAACGTCGACCAGCAAAAAATATGCTTGGGTCAGGAAACAGCCTCTGTCCTGATCCGATTGGATTCTCGTAACTCTATACGGAACTGAAAGATGAAATTCGTCGATGAAGCAGTGATTCGGGTCGAGGCCGGCAAGGGCGGCAACGGCTGTGTCAGCTTTCGCCGGGAAAAATTCATCGAATTCGGCGGCCCCGACGGTGGCGATGGCGGTGACGGCGGGGATGTGTACCTGATCGGCGAGCGCAATCTCAACACCCTGGCCGATTTTCGCTATACCCGCCAGTTTCGTGCCGAACATGGCCAGCAGGGCAAGGGCCGCAATATGACCGGCAAGGGCGGCCAGGACCTGATCATCCCCGTACCGCTGGGCACCCAGGTGTTCGACGAGGAGACCGGGGAACTGCTGGGCGATGTGCTGGAGCACGGTCAGACCCTGCTGGTGGCCAAAGGCGGCCATCACGGGATCGGCAATACCCGTTTTAAAAGCAGCACCAACCGCGCACCGCGCCAGTCGACCCCCGGCACCCCGGGCGAGGCCCGCCAGCTGCGCCTGGAAATGAAAGTGCTGGCCGACGTGGGGCTGCTGGGGCTGCCCAACGCCGGCAAATCGACCTTTATTCGCGCGGTCTCCGCGGCCCGGCCCAGGGTGGCCGATTACCCGTTTACCACCATTTATCCCAACCTGGGGGTGGTCAGCGTCGAGGCGCACCGCAGCTTTGTGGTGGCCGATATTCCGGGCATTATCGAGGGGGCGGCCGAGGGCGCCGGGCTGGGCATCCAGTTTCTCAAGCATGTTTCGCGCACCCGGTTGCTGCTGCATCTGGTGGATGTCGCCCCGCTGGACACGGCCGGTGATCCGGTGGCGGATGTGCGTACCATCGAACAGGAGATGCAACGCTTCGATCCGGAACTGGCCGAGTATGCGCGCTGGCTGGTATTGAATAAAATCGACCTGCTGCCCGAGGACGAGCGGGAGGCCCGCTGCCGGGCCATTGTCGATGCACTGAGCTGGCAGGGGCCGGTCTATACGATTTCGGCCATCGGCCAGATCGGGACCCGGCAGCTCTGTTATGACATCATGAACTACATCGAGCGCCAGCGTGAACAGGCCCGCCCGGCGTCGGCAGAAGAATAACGCGACCGCGGAAAAAGACGGCTATGTCCAGACGGCAACAACTGACAACCTCCCGGCGCTGGGTGATCAAGATCGGCAGCGCGCTGCTGACCGGGGACGGCACCGGCCTCAATCAGCCGGGGCTGGATGCCTGGGTGGCGCAAATGACCGCCCTGGTGGCCCAGGGCGTGGAGCTGGTGCTGGTCTCCTCCGGCGCGGTGGCCGAGGGGATGAGTCGGCTTGGCTGGAAACAGCGGCCCAGCGAACTGCACCATTTGCAGGCCGCCGCCGCCGTCGGTCAGATGGGACTGATCCAGGCCTATGAATCGCGTTTTGCCCGCGCCAACCTGCATACCGCGCAAATCCTGCTCACCCACGACGATCTCACCAACCGCAAGCGCTATCTCAATGCCCGCAGCGCGGTGCGCAGTCTGCTGCAGCTGGGGGTGATCCCGGTGATTAACGAAAACGACACGGTGGTCACCGACGAGATCCGCTTCGGCGATAACGACACCCTGGCCGCGCTGGTGGCCAATCTGGTCGAGGCCGATACCCTGATTATCCTCACCGACCAGCAGGGGCTGTTCGAGCGCGATCCGCGTCAGCACCCCGATGCGACACTGATCGACGAGGTGCTGGTGCACGAGCCTTCGCTGGATGCCATGGCCTCCGACAGCGCCGGCGCGCTGGGCCGGGGTGGCATGAAGACCAAGCTGCGGGCCGCGCGCCTGGCGGCCCGATCCGGCACCTCCACGGTGATCGCCTCGGGCCGCGAGGAACAGATCCTGACCCGACTGCGGGCCGGCGAGGCCCTGGGCAGCCTGCTGTACGCCGGGCAGGCCCCGCTGGCGGCGCGCAAGCAGTGGCTGGCCGGCCATCTGCAGATGCGCGGCCGCCTGGAGCTGGACGCAGGGGCGGTCAGGGTGCTGTGCCATTCGGGCCGCAGCCTGCTGGCGGTCGGGGTACGGGGGGTGTCGGGCGATTTTGCCCGCGGCGAGATGGTGGCCTGCGTGGATGCCGAAGGGCGGGAGATCGCCCGCGGCCTGGTCAACTACAACGCCGACGAGGTGCGCCGCATCATGGGCCAGCCCAGCGAGGCGATCGAGTCGATTCTGGGCTACATCGACGAGCCGGAACTGATTCACCGCGATAACATGGTACTGGTCTAAAAACGCCGGGCGTCGGGCGAAAGGGCGACAGGGTCAGGAACCAGTAACGGAGCAGGTAGCCTGAGTGTCCACCCCCTGCGCCGTGCCCATAAAAAAAGCCGGATAAAAATCCGGCTTTTTGCTGTGCGGTGCCGGGGCCCGGTTACATCGCGCGGATGCGGGCGTTCAGCCGGCTTTTCTGCCGGGCGGCCTTGTTCTTGTGAATCAGCCCCTTGTTGGCGGTCTTGTCGATGATCGCGACAGCCTGTTTGTAGGCCTGCTCGGCCTGGGCCTTGTCGCCCGCCTTCACTGCGCCCAGCACTTTCTTGACGAAGGTGCGGAACTTGGAACGGTAGGCGGCATTATGCTGGCGGTTATCTTCCGCCTGGCGCGCCCGCTTGCGGGATTGTGCAGTGTTGGCCAAAACGTCTCTCCTGACTCAAGCAATTCGGGTGTTTGAAGGGCGCGTATCATGGTGGTTTTGGCCCCAAATGTCAACGATCGGGCGAAATTTACCCCCTGTGCGTATTCAGCGCCCCGGCGCCTGGGGTAAGATGCGGGACTGGCCGGGCCGGGGATGGTCAAGGCGGGTTGGTAAGTCGTTACAAACGTATAAATAATCTTCAATAACAATAAGATAGAGACGAATTGATGGGACTGTTACGGTCCACGGCGGTATTCAGCGGCATGACCCTGATCTCGCGCATCACCGGCCTGGTGCGGGATGTGGTGTTCGCGGCTGTCTTTGAATTCGGCAAGGCCACCGATGCCTTTCTGATTGCCTTCAAGATCCCCAATTTCCTGCGCCGGCTGTTTGCCGAGGGGGCCTTTGCCCAGGCCTTCGTGCCGGTGCTGGCTGAATATAAAGTTCAGCGCGACGAGGCGGCCGTGCGCGAACTGGTCACCGCCACCGCCGGCACCCTGGGCGCGGTATTGCTGATTCTGACCGCGCTGGTGGTGCTGGTGACCCCGCTGTTCGTCATGTTGATCGCCCTGGGCTATATCGGCGAGCCGGAACAGGTAGAGCTGACCGCCGAAATGCTGCGCATCACCTTCCCGTATATCTTTTTTATCTCCCTGACCGCGCTGGCCGGCGGGGTGCTCAACACCTACGGCCGGTTTGCCCTGCCGGCCTTCACCCCGGTGCTGCTCAACCTGAGCCTGATCGGCGCGGCCCTGTGGCTGTCGGACTATTTCGCCGTGCCGGCCATGGCCCTGGCCTGGGGGGTGCTGATCGCCGGGCTGGCGCAGTTGCTGTTGCAGCTGCCGTTTTTGCTCAAACTGCGCCTGCTGCGCTGGCCGCGCTGGGGCTGGCGGGATTCGGGCGTGCGGCGCATCATGAAGCTGATGTTGCCGGGCATCATCGGCTCCTCGGCCATGCAGATCAACCTGCTGTTCGACGTCATGGTCGCCTCGTTCCTGGCCTTCGGCAGTATTACCTGGCTCTATTTTGCCGATCGGATGATGGAGTTCCCGCTGGGTCTGTTCGGCATCGGCCTGGCCACGGTGATCCTGCCCTATCTGTCGGAGAAGTTTGCCCGCCAGGACAGCCTGGCCTTCTCGCGCACCCTGGACTGGGCGCTGCGCTGGGTGGTGCTGATCGGGTTGCCGGCGGCGGTGGCGCTGGGCGTGCTGGCCGGGCCGATTCTGGCGACGCTGTTTCTGTACGGCGGCAAGGGCGGCCATGATCTGAGTATGATGGCGCTGGCGCTGATCGCCTACAGCTTCGGCCTGCTCGGCTTCATGCTGGTCAAGGTGCTGGTGCCGGGCTACTTCGCCCGCCAGGACACCAAAACGCCGATGAAGGTGGCGCTGATCGCCATGGTCGCCAACATGATCTTCAACGTGATTCTGGTGGTGACGCTGGTGCAGGTGGGTTATTCCGCACCGCACGCCGGGCTGGCGCTGGCGACCACGCTCTCGTCGTTCATCAACGCCATGCTGCTGTTGCGCGGGCTGTTGCGCGCCGGGGTGTTTCGCCCCGAAGCCGGCTGGGGACGCTATTTTGTGCGCGTGATCCTGGCCGCCGGAGTGATGGGCGCCAGTCTCTGGGTTCTGGCCGGCGACTGGATGCGGTGGGTCGATTACTCCCTGACTCAACGGCTGATCCACCTCGGCTGGCTGATCCCGGCCGGGGTGGCGATTTACTTTGCGGTGCTGGCCTTAAGCGGCCTGCGCTTCGGCCAGTTCCGCCGGCCGGTGTCGGGTTAACCCTGTCGGGGGAGTGAATGATCTCTCGCAGAGACGTTTATGCCCGTCGTGTGGGTGCAGCGCCCGCCAGGTAAAAGATAATGCCCTTCTTTGCGTACTTTGCACCCACACAACGGGCATAAACGCCCTGGCGAGCGTTTTATGTTATTTGATTGAAGCAAAATCGGGTAGGGTACGTTCTACGCACCACATTCCCGATGCCGGAATAGAATTAATGGTGCGTAGAATGCACCCTACCTCTGACATAGCCCCTGAGGGGGCTTCAGTGCTACGGTGGCCAATTACCGGTTCCGCAATGATCCGGGCTTCTCCCGGCGGATTACTTTTTTTGGTACAACAGGATTTTTCGCTAACAGCCCCTTGTTTTTGTTATACTTTTGACCTTTTTCCGGCGGTGTAAATCAATCATGGAGCTGATCCGCGGTCTGCATAATCTGCGCCCACGTCATCACGGTTGCGTGGCGACCATCGGCAATTTCGACGGGGTGCATCTGGGCCATCAGGCGGTCATCGGTCAGCTGGCGGAGAAGGCCGACGAGTTATGTCTGCCGGCGGTGGTGATCACCTTCGAGCCGCAGCCGCTGGAGTATTTCAAACCCGGGGTGGCGCCCTCGCGTCTGACCCGCTTTCGGGAGAAGATCCAGGCACTGCGTCGCTATGCCGTGGATCGGGTGTTGTGCCTGCCGTTCAACCGCAAGCTGGCGCAGCTGAGTCCGGCGGAATTTATTCAGCAGGTGTTGGTCGACGGCCTGGGGGTGAAGTACCTGGTGGTCGGCGACGACTTTCGTTTCGGCCGCGGCCGGGCCGGGACCATTGACGATCTGCGCGCCGCCGGCGACGAACACGGTTTCACGGTGGTCAACATGCACACCTTCGAGATCGACGGCGAGCGGGTCAGCAGCACGCGCATTCGCCGGGCGCTGGAAGCCGGCGACATGGGCGCGGCCGAACGCCTGCTGGGTCGCGACTATCGCATGAGCGGGCGGGTGGCGCACGGCGATCGGCTGGGTCGCCAGCTCGGGTTTCCCACCGCCAATATCCATTTGCATCGGCGGGTGACGCCCTTGCAGGGGATCTTTGCGGTGGAGGTCTTCGGACTGGAGACGGAACCCTTGCAGGGCGCCGCCAGTCTCGGTACCCGGCCGACCGTGGACGGTACGCGCGCCCTGCTGGAAGTGTTTATTCTTGATTTCGATCGGGAGATTTACGGCCGGCACATCCAGGTCAGTTTCCGGCACAAATTACGCGACGAGGAGAAGTACGATTCGCTGGAGCGACTCAAACAGCAGATCGATACCGATGTCGAACAGACCCGGGCCTACTTTGCTGCACATCACTGAACACCAATACGGATTAATATCGTGACTGATTACAAACAGACGCTCAACTTGCCGCAAACCGATTTTCCCATGCGCGGCAACCTGGCCAAACGCGAGCCGGCCTTTCTCAAGCACTGGTACGAGATCGATCTCTATCAACAGCTGCGCGAACAGGCCAAACAAGAGCAGCGGCCGCTGTTTCTGCTGCACGACGGCCCGCCCTATGCCAACGGCGATATTCATATCGGTCACGCGGTTAACAAGATCCTCAAGGACATCATTATCAAGTCCAAAACCCTGGCCGGTTTCGATGCTCCCTATATTCCCGGCTGGGACTGTCACGGCCTGCCGATCGAGTTGCAGGTGGAAAAGAAAATCGGCAAGGCCGGTGTCGCCGTCTCGCATGAGAAGTTCCGCGCGGCCTGTCGCGAGTATGCGGCCGAGCAGGTCGACGGCCAGCGTAACGATTTCAAGCGTCTGGGTGTGCTGGGCGACTGGGACAAACCCTATCTGACCATGGACTTCCAGTTCGAAGCCAACATCGTGCGCGCACTGGGCAAGATCATCGATCGGGGCCATCTGCACAAAGGTTTCAAGCCGGTGCACTGGTGTGTCGATTGCGGTTCGGCGCTGGCCGAGGCGGAAGTGGAATACGAGGACAAGACCTCGCCGGCCATCGACGTGCGCTTTGAATTGTTGAACGAAGAGGCGTTAATGACTCGCTGCCATCACGTCGAAGGCCATGAGGGCGATGCACAGGGACGTGCCAGTGTCGCGGGAGGCACGA
>JBKGZJ010000125.1:0-6588 GCA_046545635.1 Thiohalophilus sp.
GGGTAATCCTGGCGACTTGCCAAGCGCGTAACTTCGTCCTTCGGTCAGCACGATAAGATCCGGTTGCCATTGCCGGGCGAATTCGGGAATGATTTTCGCCGGCTTGCCGATGAGAACCCGCCCGGCCACCTCGCCGGCCCCGGCACGCAACAACAATTCCTCCAGCCGCTGCTGCATCATGTCGGCCGTTTGTTGCATCAGTTGTTGCGGTGTCATAAACGGCACATGATCGCTTTCAAACCCGGTCTGATAATAGACGGGACTGACCACAACCATCTCTGCACCCAGCGCGTTGGCGATTCGGTGGGCGCGGCGGACGGTCGTTTCCCCCTTGCGATCAAGCTCGATGGGCACCAGGATTCGCCGGTAACCGTTCATCGCTCCATACCTCCCGTCACAGCGTGTAACCGCCGTGCATTTTCCGTCCTGTCGACTGTCCCCCTGAGCGGAACACTCTGGCATTCACGGAAGATCCTGGCCTGGCAGTTCTCGCAGACGGATTTATCCAGTCGGCTGAAGATATCGCGCAAGGCATCGGTTTTGGAGTTGAAGAAGTTTTCATGGCCGATCTGTTCGGCATAGCCGCCGCGCTCCAGCGACTGCATGACCTGTTCCTTCACCCGGATAAGATAAAGCCCGCCGCCGGCCTGGCGACGTTTTTTCGCCTCATTGACCAGAAATTCACTGCCGGCGATATCGATGAAGTTGATGCCCTGAGCAATGATCGCGAGATGCCTGTACTGTTGCGGATCGGCGATCTGTTCCAACCGTTCTTCCACATGACTGACCGCGCCGAAGAACAGCGAACCATCGATACGCACGATACTCAACTGGGGGCAGGCCTGTAACTCGCCGCCAAGGGTGACGAACTTGCGACGCGGTGAGGTGGGATCGGGCACCCGCGCAACCACATTGGGCCGCGAAGTCCGGCTCAGGTAGATGCCCAGCGAGAGCATCACGCCGAGCATAATCGCGGTTTCCAGATCCAGTAACAAAGTGGCGAAGAAGGTGGTGGCCATGATCGCGGTTTCCGACCGGCTGGCGCGCAGAATCTGCCGGATATGATGAAAATCAATCAGCCCCCAGGCCACCAGAAAGAGGATGGCGGCCATCGCCGCATTGGGCAGATAGGCGACCAGTGGTGCCACGAACAGCACAATCAGCATCAGCAACAGGCCGGCGAACATCGAGGCCAGCGGCGTCCTGGCCCCGGCTTCGTAGTTGATGCCGCTGCGGTTGAACGAACCGGTCGCCACATAACCTGAAAAGAAACTGCCGGCGATGTTGGACAGCCCCTGGCCGATGAACTCCTGGTTGCCGTTGATCTTCTGGCCGCTGCGGACCGCCAGGGCACGGGCAATGGAGACCGCCTCGGTCAACGCCAGCAGGGTGACGGCGATCACCCCCGGTGCCAGCTGGCGGAGGGTCTCCATCGAAAAGTCGGGACTCGACAGCGGCGGCAAGGTGGCCGGCAACGCCCCGACATTGGGAATCGCGGCCTTGGATCCCAGCCAGCCGGTCATCGCCACCGCGGCGAGACTGCCGCCCAGCATGGCGACCATCATGTAGGGCACCCGGGGAAACCATCGCCGTGAGAGTATTCCCAGCACCAGGGTAAGCATGCTGATGATCAGTACATAGGGTTCGATCTGGTGAAGATGCAGGCCGAAGTAATGAAAGGTTTCGGTAAAGCCGGCGCCACGGGGGATATCGACCCCGAAGAAATGTTTGATCTGCTTGGTCGCAATCAGGATGGCCGCGCCGGCGGTGAAACCGATCACCACCGAATGCGAGATAAAATTGATCAGGCTGCCCAGTTTGACCACCCCCATCACCAGTTGCACAATACCGACCATGAAAGTCAGGGTCAGGGCCAGCTCGATATAACGGGCGCTGCCCGGCTCGGCGTGCGCGCTGAGCACCGAAAACAGAACGATGGAAGCCGCGGTGGTGGGCCCGGAAACCAGGTGCCAGGAGGAACCGAACAGGGCGGCAATGATCGCCGGGACCATGCCCGCGTAGAGACCGTACTCCGGTGGCATCCCGGCAATGGTGGCAAACGCCACGCCCTGGGGCAGCACCAGGATCGCGCCGGTCAGCCCGGCCAGCAGATCGTCACGAAAGGTCTCGCGATTGACCCGCCCTGTCCAGGTCTTCATCGGCAGGCGGTTCAACCACGCGGCAGGTCCTCTGAGTGACTGAAACTTCGTATTCACGCGCTTGATATTCCGGGAAACTGTTTAAATAAGGTATTGGGGAACGACGCGACACAGGATAGCGAACCGCGCGTCAAGAGAACGTCAAGCAAGGATCAAGGAGACGTCAAGATCGGCGAAAAAGGACCTGCGCCGCGCCCGGTTTCAGTCGCATGAGGGAGCAAAAGATAAAAATCCGCTGAAAACCCGTGGAAACGCTCCTCACAGCGGGGCCCGATCCCGTTCGGATTGTTCCTGAGCCGAGGGCAAAAAGTGAATCTCCACGGTAGTACCGGCGCCTTCCCGGCTGCGAACCCGAACCGGCCAGCCATAGCGATCGCAAATCCGCTTGACCAGCGACAGGCCGATCCCCGCGCCACGGGCGCCACCCCGGAAATGGCGCTGAAAAAGATACTCCTGGCGCTCGGGGGCGATCCCGGGTCCACTGTCGGCAATCACCAGGCTGTCCGCGGTGAGGGTGATCCGAACCTCACCCCGCTCCGTATAGGTAAAGGCATTGCGAAGCAGATTACTGATCACGATGAACAACAGCGCCCGCTCAACAGGGACTTGCAGGGCGGCGCTGCGGATATCCGTCACCACCTTCACCGGCTTGTCCCGCAACAGATAACGATGCTTGTCCAGGGACTCCTGCAGTACCTCCGCCACCGGTACCTCCGTAGCGGCCACTTCGCCGGAATCCTCTTTGGCCATTAACAGCAGGGATGTCCCCAGATCGGTCATGTCCTGGCTGGCGCGTTCGATGCGCAGCAGTCGCTCGCGGTGGCGTTGTGACAGTAACTCGTCCTCGAGCAGGACCTCGGTTGCCCCCTGGATGATCGCCAGGGGAGTGCGCAATTCGTGACTGAGATCGGCGGCAAGCAGTCGTTCGCGCTCCACGAAAGCGCGCAGGCGGGCGATGTAACGCTCGAACACCCGTGCCAGCTCGCCCACCTCGCCGCCGGAAAAATCCTCGAGCAGACAAACCGGCCGCTCGTCCGCGCTGCTGCCGCGCACACACTGGGCGAGCCGGGTCACCGGCGCAATCACCCGCCCGGCCAGCCAGAAACCGATCACCGAGGAGAGCAGCACCATCAGGATGACCCCGGCGCCCAGAAAAACCAGAAAGCGTTTTTCCCGACGTTCCAGCAGGGAGATATCATGCAGCAGAAAATAACGCTCGCCCTGGCGGTCGACTACCACCAGGCGATAGGGAATCTCGCCCAGTTGCAGATTATGCCAGCCGGGGGAGAGCTGACGCAGCGCGGCCGGGACATCGTCGCGCTCCTCGTCGGAGGAGACATAACCGTGCACGGTGACGGTCGACGGCGGGATCGACATCGGATTACGCTCCCGCCGGGCGACATAGTCATCCAGCTCGGCGGCCAGGGTTTCATCGATCAGACGCTGGCTCAGATCATGGGTCGCAAAATAAAGCGCGGTGGCAAACAACAGGCTGACCAGGGTACCGAAAACGGCAAACCCGACCACCACCCGGTAACGCAGGCTATGTTGAAACCGCATCGGGATCCACCAGTTGATAGCCAAAACCGCGGAGCGTACGGATCATCGCCTTGTCGAATGGCCGATCCACCGCCGCGCGCAATATGTGCATGTGCGCACGCAACGCGTCACTGTCAGGGGGCGTATCGCCCCAGATGTCCCGTTCGATATCCGCCCGCGAGACCACCTCGGGAGAGCGCTGCATCAGCAGTTCCAGGATCCTGAGCGGGATGGGTGGCAGCTCGATACTCTGTCCGCCACGCTGTACCGCCAGCGTACGGGGGTCAAAGCTGAGTTCGCCAACCCTGAGCACCGCCCTGTCAGGCCCCGGTTTGGCGCGACGCGCCAGCGCCTGCAGGCGCATTTCCACCTCGCGCATGGCAAAGGGTTTGACCACATAGTCATCGGCGCCACACTCGAAACCGGCGATTTTGTCCTCCAGCGAGACGCGGGCGGTCAGCATCAGTATCGGCGTCGTGTTACGAGCTTCGCCACGCAGTTTTTTGCACAGGGTCATACCATCCATTCCCGGCAACATCAGATCCAGGATAATCACATCATACGGTTGGGTTACCGCCAGATGCAGGCCGGTAAGGCCGTCGCCGGCCACATCCACCTGGTGGGCCCTGGCCTCCAGGTAATCGCACAGATTCGCCGCCAGGTCCGGATTGTCCTCGATGACCAGAACTCGCAAGGCATGCCCCATTCGTCGCCTGTGTTCCATGCTGTCCCCTGTCGAGAGCCGGGCGCCGATTTTACCTCATCGGGGCTGTCCCCGGTATGGTTGCGGACTTGACCACCTGGTTCACAGTTTTTACTATCTGGATTCACTATAGTCAGTCGCCAACCCTTAAATAAAGAATTGATAATAACAATATGACGCGCATACTGATCGTTGTTCTGCTGACGGCGGCCATGAGCGGCTGTGCCCTGCCTCCGACCTCCCCTTCTGAAAAACTGGTCGAACCCGTCGAATCCATCGAGCCCGTCGAGACAACGCCGGAACAGATTGCAATAGTCGTGGGGGACGCGCCGTTTCCGTTTTTGATGCGCAACGAGAGCATGGTTTCCCGACTCTCGAACGAACCGGCGCCGCCGCCGGACATCTGGCATCGGATTCGTGCCGGTTTTGAGCTGCCGGATACCAATCACCCGCGCGTCGAGCAACAACTCAGGTGGTACGCCAGTAATCCCGAATACATGCAGCGGGTTGTCCAGCGCGCCCAACCCTATCTGTATCATATTGTCGAAACGCTCGAACAACATGATCTGCCGCTGGAGATCGCCCTGCTGCCGATCGTCGAAAGCGCATTTCAGCCGTTTGCCTACTCCCATGGCAGTGCCTCGGGTATCTGGCAATTTATCCCCGCCACCGGCCGCCTGTATGGCCTGCAGCAGAACTGGTGGTATGACGGACGCCGCGACATCTATGCCTCGACCCAGGCTGCTGCAAAATTTTTAAAGCGTATGCATGATTATTATGATGGCGACTGGATGCACGCCCTGGCCTCGTATAATTCCGGAATCGGGAATGTCAACCGGGCGATACGCATTAACCAGTCAAACGATCAGGCAACGGACTTCTTCTCATTGCATTTGCCAAGCGAAACCCGGGACTACGTACCCAAACTGCTGGCGCTGAAAAAACTGATTGCCACGCCCGAAGAGTATAACCTGGAGCTGGAACCCATCCCCAATGAGCCCTATTTCGAGCGGGTCGAGCTGGAAAACCAGATCGATCTGGCAAAAGCCGCCGAGCTGGCGGAAATTGAGCTGGATGAGCTGTATCGGCTGAACCCCGGATATAACCGCTGGGCCACCGCCCCGAACGGACCGTATTATCTGTTGCTGCCCAAAAATGCGAGTGAAACTTTCAGCAAGCGTGTGGCCGAATTGCCTGCGGATCAGCTCATCAGCTGGCAGCGTCATCGCATCCGGCGGGGGGAAACCCTGATCAGTATTGCCGCGCGTTACAACACCCATGTCAGCACGATCAAACGGGTCAACAACCTGCGCAGCGATGTTCTTCGCGCCGGGCATAACCTGATGATCCCGGTAGCCAGCCAGGAGGCGGAAAATTATCGCCTCAGTCAGGCACAACGTATCCAGCAGAACCAGAACCGTCCACGTCAGGGCAACAAGATCACCCACCTTGTTCAGCCCGGCGACACCTTCTGGGAACTGGCCCGCCAGCACGGCGTGAGCGTGCGGGCACTGGCTTCCTGGAATTCCATGGCACCGGGTGATGCGCTCAGGCCCGGCCAGCAACTGGTGATCTGGTCACGCGGCGGCGACAGCGCGAGCTCCGATCCCGGCCAGATCAAACTTCCGCCACAGCGCAGCCTGACCAAACGGATCGGTTACCGGGTACGCAAAGGCGACTCCCTGGCCCGGATCTCGCAAAAATTCCGCGTCAGCATCGGCCAGTTGCGCAAATGGAACAACCTGAGCGAAGGCAAATACCTGCAACCCGGGCAGCACCTTACCCTGTATGTCGATATCATGCAGACATCCAGCTAATCCTTTTCTCCAGAGTGGATGTTTTTAACGCGGAGCTCGCAGAGGCGCAGAGTCGCAGAGAAATAGATTGATAAAGAAACTTCGGCGATCCTGAATCCTGATCCGACAAAGGCTGCATGACTAAATTACTGTTCCTAAAAGGTATGCAGAAGCGTAGATCAGGTTGCGCGCGGCGCTACCTGACATTCTGCGTATCCGCAGGTGTATCACGCAGGCTAACGCCAGCGTACCTGTAAGATTAACCAGAGTATAAAGTGCGCATAAATTTGGAGCAGTTATTTAGATTAGCCAACGCTATGCCGGACGTGGTAACGCAAGATCCGGCCTGTGGCGTTCGAACCGGCAAATCACCCGATTATTTTTCTCCGCG
>JBKGZJ010000126.1:0-6584 GCA_046545635.1 Thiohalophilus sp.
AACAGGGTGCCAATGCCCAGTCCCGCGGCGATAGTCATGCCAATATGGGTACGACTGACAGCCCCCGGGCCGGAGGCGAGGATCAACGGCACCATGGCCACGATCAGCGCAATGGAGGTCATGATGATGGGGCGCAGACGGATGGTGGCCGCTTCCACCACGGCATCATGGCGGTTCAAACCTTTGTTAATCTGTAGTTTGTTGGCGAACTCGACGATCAGGATACCGTTTTTGGCGACCACGCCGATCAGGGTGATCAATCCGACCTGGGTGTAAATATTCATCGAGGCATCCGCCACGCCGAGCATGATGAAAATCAGGGACCCCGCGGTGGAGAGCGGAACCGAGACCAGAATAATGAGCGGATCACGCCAGCTTTCGAACTGGGCGGCCAGTACCAGGTAGATGACCAGCAAGGCCAGGAAGAAGGTCATCATCAAGGCACCGCTCTGGGTGGCGTACTGACGCGAGTCACCCGTATAGTCGTAACTGAAACCCTTGGGCAGCAGTTCGTCGGCCTGCGATTCCAGAAAACCCAGCGCCTCGCCCATGGTCACGCCGGGTGCCAGGTTGCCCTCGATGGTTAATGAGTTGAGCTGCTGGAACTGGGTGCGGTCGGACGGTTCCACTTCCTGTTTGAGCGTGGCAATGCTCGACAACGGAATTTCCTCGCCACTGGCGGTTTGCAGGTAGTAGTTATTGAGCATCTCGGCGTCCAGCCGGAACTCCCGTTCGACCTGCGGCATGACCTTGTAGCTGCGCCCGTCCATACTGAAACGGTTGACATAGCCGCCCCCCAGCAAGGTGCCGAGATTGGTGCCGATTTCACGCATGCTGATCCCCAGGTCGGCGGCCCGGTCGCGATCGATATCCACTGTGACGGTGGGTCGATCCAGCTCGATTGATTTTTCCAAAAACATGAAGTTGCCGCTTTCCATGCCCGCGCCGATCAGCTGATCGGCCATGTTCACCATTTCCTCGTAACCGCGATCGGAGGTGATAACAAACTGTACCGGCAGGCCGCGGCTGGATCCCGGAATACTCGGTCGCGGGAATATCCCGATCTGGTAGCCGGCAACATTGTTCATCTTGGCATTCAGCTCGGGCTGAATTTCCATTTGCGAGCGTTCGCGCTCGGTCTGCTCGACCATCTTGAAACCGCCGAAGACTGTGTCCTGGGTGCGGCCCAGAATGAAGAAACTGTCGCTATATTCCGGGAAGGTTTCGAAGATTTCCTTGATCTGGTTGGAATAGGCCTTGTGGTAATCCAGGGTGGCGGTGCGGGGACCGGTCCCGTTATAAAAGAGGATACTTTGGTCCTCGGTCGGCGCCAGTTCCGATTTGCTGTTGATGAACATAAAGTAATTGGAAGCGAGGATCACCGCGCCCACCAGCAGCGATATTCCGACTGTATCCAGCGAGCTGCTGAGCATTTTCCGATAACGACTTGCGAGCCAGTTAAAGAATTTTTCCACCTGCTGCTCGAAGCGACCCTGGGTGCCGTGTTGCTTGAGCACGCCGGCGGAGAGTACCGGCGACAGGGTCAGGGCGACCACCCCGGAGATCAGCACGGCGCCGCTGAGGGCAAAGGCGAACTCGGTAAACAGGCTGCCGACCAGGCCTTCCAGGAAGCCGATCGGCGCATAGACCGCCAGCAGGGTGGTAGTCATGGCAATGATCGGTACCGCCAGCTCGCGCGCGCCCTTGAGGGCGGCCTGCAGGTTGCTTTCCCCTTCCTCGATATGCCGGTGTACATTTTCCACCACGATAATGGCGTCATCCACCACCAGACCGATCGCCAGCACCATGGACAGCAGGGTCAGCAGGTTCAGTGAAAAGCCCAGCGAGAGCATGATAAATGCCGCGCCAATCAGCGATAACGGCACCGCCACCGCCGGGATGGCGGCGGCGCGGAATGATCCCAGGCTCAGATAGATCACCACCAGCACGATCAACACGGCCTCGGCAATGGTCTTGTAGACCTCCTTGATCGAGTTCTTGATGAACTGGCTGGCATCGTAGGGGATCTTGACCTCCATGCCTTCGGGGAGTTGATCGCGGATCTCCGGAATCAGCTCGTTGACCCGATCGGCCACCTCGACAGGGTTGGAACCGGGGGCCGGTTCCACGGCAATGAAGGCCGCCGGGATCCCCTTGTACCAGGCGGTCATGTCGTAATTCTCGGCGCCCAGTTCGGTACGGGCGATATCCTGCAGACGTACGAGGACCCCGTTCTCGCTGCGGATGACCAGATTACGAAAGTCTTCCGGTTCGCTGACATCGGTGGTCGCGGTCAGGTTCATGGCCACGTACTTGCCCTTGGTGGAGCCGATGCCGGCCAGGTAGTTGTTGGACCGCAGCACATCGGCCACCTGGGAGGGAGTGATTCCCTGGGCTGCCATGCGATCCGGGTCCAGCCAGACACGCATGGCGAACTGTTCGCCGAACAGACGGGCCTTGGCCACCCCCGACAGGGCCTGGATCTGTGGCTGGGAGACGCGCAGGACATAATCAGTCACGTGCGAGCGGGGTACCGAGTCACTGAAGAAGGCCACATACATCAGGGCGGTGGTGTCCCCCGTATTCGAATCGATGACCGGATCCTCCACCTCCGCGGGCAGCTCATTGCGTTTACTGGCCACCTTGGCCTGAATCTCCGCCACGGCCGCGTTGGGATCGTAGTCCAGGTCCATATAGACCTCGATCTTGGATTGGCCCTGGGAGCTGGTGGACATGATGTAGTCGATGCCGTTGGCCTCGGCCACGGCCTGCTGAATCGGGGTAGTCACAAAGCCTTTGACCAGATCGGAACTGGCCCCGGGATAGGAGGTGGTGATGGTGACCACGGTGTTTTTCATTTCCGGGTACTGGCGCACTTCCAGCATGCCGAGTGAGCGCAGGCCTATCAGCAGAATCATCAGGCTGATAACCGTCGCCAGGACGGGACGGTGGATGAAAATATCGGTGAATTTCATTCGCGGTCGACCTTGTCGTCGTCCAGATCAACGCTGTTGTCGATCTTGACCTGCATGCCATCCCGCAGTTTGACCAGGCCGGTTCGCGCTACCTGCTGGCCGGACTCGACTCCTTCGAGGAT
This sequence comes from Thiohalophilus sp., assembly GCA_046545635.1. Classification (GTDB taxonomy): domain Bacteria; phylum Pseudomonadota; class Gammaproteobacteria; order UBA6429; family Thiohalophilaceae; genus Thiohalophilus. Next base: position 3,098 of record JBKGZJ010000126.1, read on the forward strand.
GGCGATCCGACCATTGCGCGATTCACCGGTTTTGACCTGGTGGCGTCTGACGACGGTTTCATCCTCATCGTTTTTCTCGATCAGGTAAATGAAATCGCCGTAGGTGTTGTAACTGACCGCGGTTCGCGGAACGGTCAACACGTCTCGGGCCTTACCCTCCAGGGTTTTGACCTTGGCAAACATCCCAGGCTGCAATTCGCCATCGGGATTATCGAGTGTGGCGCGTAGCTTGATGGTGCGGGTGCCGGCATCGACACCGGATTCCAGTGCGGTGATTTTTCCGGAGAAGGTTTTGTCCGGCGCGGCGTCTACCCGAAGGCGGATCTCCTGGCCGGTAGAGAGCCGGGGCAGGTAACGCTCCGGCAGGGTGTAATCCACGTAGATCGGATCCAGGGATTGCAGCTTGACAATCGATTGCCCCGGCTCCAGATACTGACCGATGTTCACCTGACGAATGCCCAGCCGTCCGCTGAACGGTGCGCGGATGGCCTTGCGGCGGATTGTGGCTTCCTGCTGCTTGACCCGGGCGGTGACGGCATCGAAGCTGGCGCGGGCCTCGTCATACTCCGAACGGGACATGACCTGGCGTTTGAGCAGATCTTCGGCCCGCTTGAACTTGATCTCGGCCAGTCGGCGCTCGGCGCGCAGGGCCTCCAGAGCGGCCTGATCGATCGAGTCATCCAGTTGTAACAACACCTCACCCTCTTTTGTCCCGGTGCCGGATTCAAACTGAATCTTGCTGACCAGACCGGCGACTTCGGTGGTAACGGCCGTGCCATTGATGGCGACCAGCGAGCCCACCGAATCGAGCATGGGGCGCCAGTGCTCTTCGCGGACTTCGGTGGAAGCGATGGTGGCCGGGGGACTCGGCTGGGCCCTCTGGGCGGCCTGCTGGATATTTTGCCAGTATTTGATGCCGAACAGGGCGGCCAGAAACAGAGCCAGCAGCAAAATGGCCAGTATCAGACGTTTACGCATAATAGTATTCCAGTGACATCCGGTGGGTATCCAGGCAGGCGCCTATTTATAAAAGTCAAAACAGCGCAAATAGTAACGAGGTAAGGCGCAAATCTCAATTGTTGACCAAATCGTGGCATTCGCGGATGCCGGCAGCACGAGGCAAGTATCACTGCTTTTTGCGAGGCGATCGACAAAAAAACACCCTGATTAGGGGTTTCCCCTGATACCTGAATGCCTGACGTCGTCGCACAATGGGTTACTGGGCACCCATTCCCGGGCGATAGTAAGATTAAAATTAGTATGGGAATCTTCGGACTGTCAGCGACGAACTCCCGGCTCAGGCCGCTCACGCGATTGTATCTGCTGATCGTGATCGTCTGGTTTGTTTTTGTCGCGGTGCTGGTCGGTTTCATAATCAGCAGTGAGCTTCGGGAAGAGCAACAGCAGTTCCAGCGCAGTGGCGACGCCCTGTTTCAGCAGCTCAGTAACAAGACCGAGATTAACGAGTCGGTGATCGAGGGGTTCGCCAGCCTGCTGGCGAGCAGTCGGCAGCATGAATGGCAACAACTGCGTCAGTATGCGCGACGCATACAGCGACGTTATCCCCACATCCACACGTTTGAGATTGCGCAGGAGGTTGGTCATGACAACCTGCCGGAATTCATCGCGGATATGCGCCGCAGGATTGACCCGGAGTTTCGCATTGCCCGCTTCGATTTCAATCAACGGCGCCAGTGGCTGAATGTCAGAGCCCGTGAGAGGTACATTCCGATTGTGTTTATGGAACCCATGCAGGCGGATAATCGTGCAATTCTTGGTCTGGATCTGGCATCTCATCAGCTGTTTCGCCAGGCGCTGCAACAATCCAGACATACGGACGTGCCGGTTGCCAGCCAGCCCTTCAGATTATTGGAAGGTCAGCGCGGGTTTCTGTTACATCGTGCAGTCAGCCGCAGTGATACTGAGTCACAACCCGTGCAGTTTGCGATTCTGGTGGTCAAGGCGGAAGAGCTGGTCCCGGCACGGCTGCAGGAACGTGATGCTTTTACGGCAAGGTTGTATTACCGTGACGATAACAATGACACCAAAGATACCGAGCTCTATTATAAACCCGGGCGTTCTGTCGGTGGCCTGGAGAGCAAACTGTTTCCACGGCTGCGCTATGAGCGCATGACCATGAACCCGGGTCAGCCCTTTGTTCTGGCTATCGAGAAACAGATCGGGCTCGGCGACGTGAATACCGGGCTGATAGCCGCTGTTCTGGTTATCGGCGCAATCTCCTTCGGTGCTGTATTGATGTTTTCAAAACTGCATCATCGCAATGAAATGTCTCGCCTTCAGTACGAGAATCGTCTGTACTATCTGGCCAATAACGACAGCCTGACCGGTCTGGCCAACAGGAACTTTCTTCTCGATCGGATGCGTCAGGTACTGGCCAGAGCCAGGCGCAGGGAGAGCCGTTTTGCCGTGGTATTTATGGATATGAATAATTTCAAAATGATTAACGATGAATTCGGCCATGCGTCAGGTGATGAGTTATTGCGTGAAATTGCCCGGCGCTTCAAGGAGTGTACGCGCGAAGAAGATACGGTGTGCCGCTATCAGGGTGATGAGTTTATTGTCTTGCTGGAAGAGGTGAGTCATGATGACGAGACCAGATACATTCAGACAAAGCTGCGGGAATGTCTGGAGGCGCCGTTTTTAATTAACGGCCATGCAGTCTATGCCAGTGTCAGTATCGGAATCGCCGTCTTCCCCGATGATGGCGAGAGTGTTGAGAGCCTGCTACATGTTGCCGATCAGAATATGTACCGGGAAAAGAAGGACGCCTGATTACAGGTTTTTTAAAGCCTTGCCCGAATTGTTCCTGAAAGAATACGCCTTCGGGCTGTAACCGGAATTACCGGGTTTCCACCAGATCGTCCAGCTCACCCTCCATATGCATTTCCGTCAGCTCGGTGAAACCGCCGATCCATTTGCCGTCGACCGCGATTTGCGGCACGTTTCGCGCATGGTCGGTCAGATGGAGCATCTCCTTGAGTTTGTCCCGGTCCAGGTCCACCCGGACCTCATCAAACGGGATCTGCCATTTGTTCAGAAGTTTCTTGGTGTTGTCGCAAATCGGGCAGGTACCGGTGCTGTAAATAGTGACGCGTGCCATAATAATCAAAACCTCTTAACGCCCGGGAACCGGGCGGTAAAGAATAAAGCTTAAATCATCGGGATGACAGGGTTGATCGGGAGCCCGGCGGGTCATGCGCTGGTGCGCAAGCTCCACCAGGCGGCGGGCGGCAGTCTGCAGCGGTCCCTTGCGAATCAGTGCCACGATCTCTTCGTAGTACAGGTTGTCGAACAGGCCGTCACTGGCCAGCAGCAGGGTGTCACGGGGAGCCAGGGTGATCGGCGAGCCCATGGAGATATTCATGTCCTCGGCGCCGACGACATTGGAGATCAGATGCCGCTCTTCATGGTGTATCGCCTCTTCCGCGTCGAGAAAGCCCGCTTCCACGGCATAGCCGACCGGGGA
>JBKGZJ010000127.1:0-6550 GCA_046545635.1 Thiohalophilus sp.
GGTTGCAGCATCGGTGTGGTGCCGATTACTGCAACCAGCGTTGACACGACCAATTTACTACGGATGGCGGATGCCGCCTGCTACCTGGCCAAGGAGCGCGGTCGCAATCGGATTCATCTGGCCTATGAGGATGACAGGGAACTGGTTGAGCGTCGGGAACAAATGGAGTGGGTCAGCCGGATTCGTTCCGCGCTTGATGAAGGTCGGTTGTTTTTGGATGCGCAATATATCGTTTCTCTCGTTAATCCGGAGCAGCTTCACTATGAGGTGTTGGTTCGTATGACGGATGACGATGGAACGATTCTTCCTCCGGGGGCATTTCTCCCTGCCGCGGAACGTTTTGATATGGCGCCTTTGATTGACCGCTGGGTTGTCGAACATGTATTCATGCAGTTGCGCGCGCATCCTGTACATCTTGCGCAGCTCGAAACTTGCCATATCAATATTTCCGGGCGTTCCTTCGATCAGATGGATTTTCTCGATTTCGTGGTGGATATGTTTGAACAGTATGCCATCCCGCCTGAAAAGATCTGTTTCGAGATTACAGAGACAGCAGCGGTAAGAAACCTGAATGATGCCCGGCTGTTCATGGAGCGCCTGGGTGCAATGGGTTGCCGATTTGCGCTCGATGATTTTGGTGCGGGGCTGTCATCATTCGGGTATCTTCGTCAACTGCCGGTGGATATTATCAAGATTGATGGCAACTTCGTGCGCAACCTTGCCACGGACAATACGGATCAGGCGATGGTCAATGCAATCAACAATATCGGGCAGTCGTTGGAAAAAATGATTGTTGCCGAGTTTGTCGAGGACAATACGGCCCTGGAGCTGCTGCGGGGTATGGGCGTACATTTCGCGCAGGGATATGCGGTGCATTCCCCCACAAGATTTACCGAGCTGATAAAAGACAGTGCGCTGACTGCACAGGGATAAGTTATCTGCGATCCTGCTCAGCCGGGGTCTTTTTCTTTGACCGCGCGTCTGTGGGTATAGAGTAACGGCTCGGTATAGCCGTTGGCCTGCTCACGCCCCTTGATGACCAGATCAAAGGCGGCCCGGAAGGCCTGGCTGTTGTTGAAGTCCGGCCCCATCGGGGTGTAGGTGGGGTCGCCGCTGTTTTGCCGGTCGACTTTTTCCGCCATGCGTTTCATGACTTCCAGCACCTGTTCGGCATCACAAAGCCCGTGGTGCAGCCAGTTGGCAATGTGCTGGCTGGCGATGCGCAGGGTCGCACGGTCTTCCATCAATCCCGTGTTATTGATGTCCGGTACCTTGGAGCAGCCGATCCCCTGGTTGATCCAGCGCACCACGTAGCCAAGGATGCCCTGGGCGTTGTTTTCCAGTTCCCGGGTGATGTCGTCGACATCGGGCCGGTCATTACCGAGCAGGGGAATGACCAGCAGATCATCGACCGGCGTGCGGTTGCCCCGGGCGATTGCCTGTTGTCGCTCGAAGACGTTTACCTGATGATAGTGAATGGCATGCAGGACAGCGGCCGTGGGCGAGGGTACCCAGGCGGTGCTGGCTCCGGCCCGGGGATGGTTGATCTTGTTCTGCAGCATATCTTTCATGGCATCGGGCATGGCCCACATGCCTTTGCCGATCTGGGCCTTGCCGGCAAAGCCGCAGGCCAGGCCGATCTCGACATTGGCGTTTTCGTAGGCGTTGATCCAGGTCGACTCTTTCATCGCGCCCTTGCGCACCATGGGACCGGCTTCCATGCTGGTGTGGATCTCATCGCCGGTGCGATCCAGAAAGCCGGTGTTGATGAACACCACGCGCTCTTTCGCGGCGCGGATGCATTCCTTGAGGTTGACCGAGGTACGGCGCTCTTCGTCCATGATGCCCAGCTTGAGGGTATACCGGGCCAGGTTCAGCTGGTCCTCGATAAAGTCGAGCAGCTCATTGATAAAGGCGACTTCTTCGGGGCCGTGCAGTTTGGGTTTGACCAGATAGATGCTGCCGCGGCGGGAATTGGTGAGTGAACTGTTTTCCCGGATATCATGCAGTGCGATCAACGTGGTAACCAGTGCATCGAGAATACCCTCGGGAATCGGCGCACCGTAGTGGGTGACTACCGCGTCAGTATGAATAAACAGGCCGACGTTGCGAATGAGTAACAGGCTGCGGCCGGGCAGGGTCAGGGTGTCACCGTCCGGGGTCTGGTACTGGCGATCCGGGTTGAGGCGGCGGGTGAGCATTTTGCCGGATTTGGAGAAGGTCTCCGTCAGGCTGCCCTGCATCAGCCCCAGCCAGTTACGATAGGCCAGCACCTTGTCCCCGGCATCGACCGTGGCGACCGAATCTTCCAGATCCTGAATGGTGGTGAGCGCCGCTTCCAGCAGAATGTCTTTAATCCCGGCCGGGTGGGTCTTGCCAATGGGGTGTTCACGATCGATCTGCAGCTCGATATGCAGACCGTGGTTGCGCAACAACACGGCCTGCGGCTCATTACTGTGGCCGTTGAAACCGGCAAACTGATTGGCCTGCCGGAGTGTGGTTAACGTTCCGTCCGTCAAAGTGACTGTCAGTTTTCCATTGTCCACCCGGTAATCACTGGCGATGTGGTGGCTGCCTTTGACCAGTGGGACGATCGAATCGAGCAGGTCCATGGCCTGGTCGATTACCTTTTCGCCACGCCGGGGATTGTATTGCGCGCTGCGTTCGGCGCCCTCGGATTCGTCGATCACATCCGTGCCGTAGAGAGCGTCATACAGGCTTCCCCAGCGCGCGTTGGCGGCATTGAGGGCATAGCGGGCGTTGGTAACGGGTACTACCAGTTGCGGGCCGGCCAGCGCGGCGATCTCGTCATCCACTTTGGCGGTGGTGATGCTGAAGTTATCCCCCTCGGGAAGCAGGTAACCGAGGTCGATCAAAAACTGTTTATACGTTTTGGCATCAAAGCGGGGATGTTCGCGATGCCAGGCATCGATCCGCGCCTGGAGGTTATCGCGCTGTTCGAGCAGCTCATGGTTGCGCGGGCCGAACTGGTGAACCGCCTCCGAAAGGGCGTTCCAGAATTGTTCGGAGTCAACTCCGGAACCGGGCAGCGCTTCATCCATAATAAAGGCGTGTAGCTGACTGTCGATCTGCAGTTCGCCGGCCTGAATGTATTGCGTCATGATGGTACCTTTCGTGTCGGGTCTGGCCGTCGTTATCCATAGCTTACTATCTCAAGCATAGACGTTTTGTTCCTCTTCGTTGAAGACTCGCCGCAGGCAAGGTGATGGCCTGCCCCCGGGCGAGAATAAATGACTCACTGACGATCGATTGCCGTGTTCCCACGGCAAACAGGAGGCACGGACCGGACGGGAGGCGATGTTTTTCGCCCGTACGAAAAAAGCGGCTAAAAACCCTGTAAATATTCATGAATTGTGGCCACTGAACTGTGACCGCATCGAGGGCCGCTCCCTTTACAACAGGATGCAGTGACTATACTTGTGGTGACAGGATTGGTGTCAGGACGAGCAGTAAACTCACAAATGATACAGGAGCATGGCGATGACGAGGCGTTATTTGAAAGTGCTGGAGTACCTGATGATTGCCGCCGGGGTCGTCGTGGCGTTTATCTCGGCGTTCGAGCCGCTAGCGGCGGAGGCATATTACCTGCATGCCGGCATCCTGCTGGTCGGGTTATTGCCCTATTTTGTCTATTCCCTGGCAGTGGTGTTGATGGACCGTGCGCTGGTGACACTGCACGGTGTGGTGCTGTTGGTGATTCATATCTGGATGCTTGCCGTCGTGCGCTTTGTGCCGGCCGAAGCCTATGGCATCAGTCTGCTGGTCTACGGGCCATTGGTGTTGAGTCTGGCGCTGATCCCGCTGGTGATACTGGCTCTGCGCCAGCCCTGGAAAATGCCGCAACCAGAGTGACCGGGGTGGGTAGATTGTTTCTGATTGCTGACCCCCGTGCCCGATGGGGACGGGCTTATTCATCCTGTTTCGGTCGCTGGGCCACTTTGGCGGTTTTCTCGAACGTACTGTCCTGACGCAAGCCCCGGATACGGATTTTACTGCCGGGGCCGTTGCTGCTGATGATGTCCAGTGCCGTGGCAACGTCGGTGACCGGCTGGCCATCGAGATGGGTAATGACATCCCCGGGCTGCAGACCGGCCTTGTCGGCCGGCCCGTTATTGAGAATGCTGGTGATGATGACCCCTTTTTGATCTTCATCAAGGTTCAGGGACTCGGCGAGGTTATCATTGATGTTCTGAATGGCAACGCCGAGCCAGCCGCGCTTGACCTCGCCGTGTTCGATGATCTGTTGCATGACATCGCGGGCCAGGCTGGTGGGGATGGCGAAACCGATGCCCTGTGAGCCGCCGCTGCGCGAGAAGATGGCGGTATTGATGCCGATCAGATCGCCGTTGGCGGTGATCAGGGCACCGCCGGAATTGCCGGGGTTGATGGCCGCATCGGTCTGGATGAAGTTTTCGAAGGTGTTGATGCCGAGCATGTTACGGCCGGTGGCACTCACGATGCCGGAGGTAACGGTCTGACCGACGCCGAAGGGGTTGCCAATGGCCAGCACCACGTCGCCGACCCGTAACTGTTCGGAACGGCCCAGGGTGATGACCGGCAGGTTGTCCAGCTCGATTTTGAGCACAGCCAGATCGGTGTCGGGATCGGTGCCGACCACGGTGGCGTTGGCTGTACGTTGATCACGCAGTGCGATCTGAATCTCTTCGGCGCCGCTGATCACATGGTTGTTGGTGAGGATATAGCCTTGCTGACTGATGATGACGCCGGAGCCGAGATTGGTCTCCTCGCGCTCGCGCGGGCCGCCGAAGTCGTCGCCGAAAAAGCGGCGGAACAGGGGATCATCCAGTAAGGGGTGGGCCTCACGGGTGATGCGCTTTTTGGTATGAATATTGACCACCGCTGGCGCGGCAATCTCCACCGCGTCGGCATAGGAGACCTGGCCGGTATTGCGTGGGAGTTGCTCGCGGGGCGGGGCTTCGCGGACCTCGACCACCTGGTTGCCGTCCGGGCGCAGGGCAGTGTCGGGCAACAGATAGATGACGATAAAGGCCACGGCCAGGCCGAGCACGGTAAACTGGAGAATGAATTTGAGCGAACGGGTCAGGCGCATCATGATGAGGAATTGGTTACACTGTGAGGATTTCACCGGATCATAACTGATGGAGACGGGATTCGCATGGTGCATCTGAAGGATTTGGCCCGCTATCTGGATGATTTGCTGGAAGTGGAGCGTTTCACCGATTACTGCCCCAATGGCCTGCAGGTGGAAGGCAGCGCGACGATCAAGCGGCTGGTGTGTGGCGTGACCGCGTCGCAGGCACTGATCGATGCGGCGATTGAGCAGGGTGCCGACGCCCTGCTGGTGCACCACGGTTATTTCTGGAAAGGGGAGGCGGCCCCGATCGTCGGCATGAAAAAACAGCGTATCGCCCGCCTGCTGGAACACGACGTCAGCCTGCTGGCCTATCATCTGCCGCTGGATGCCCATCCCGTCTACGGCAACAACGTGCAGCTGGCGCAGGTGCTGGGGTTGAATGTGGAAGGCAGCTTCGGCCCGGCGGGTAATCCGGCCATTGGTCTCTATGGCCGCCTCGCCGAGCCGCTCAGCGGGGCGGCGCTGGCCGAGCAGATCGGCGCCCGGCTGGGCCGGACGCCGCTGCATGTGGGCGAGGCCACGGCGCCGGTGCGCACGCTGGCCTGGTGTACCGGGGGCGCCCAGAGCTTGATCGAGGAGGCGGTGCGCCTCGGGGTGGACGGTTATTTGACCGGCGAAGTCTCGGAACAGACAGTTCACCTGGCGCGGGAGAACGGGATCCATTTTTACGCGGCGGGCCACCACGCCACCGAACGTTACGGCGCCCGCGCCCTGGGTGAACATCTGGGCGGTCACTTCGGGCTGGAACAACAGTTTATTGATATCGACAACCCGGCTTAACCGCCGGAATTAAACCAAGATTACCAGGGAGTTGAGATAACTTATTGATGCGCTAGGGTATATAGCCGGCTTTCTTGACCCCGGCTGCCTGATACGCGAAACTATGCCCGCCTGAAATTCTGGATGTTTACTACATTCTGAAGTTCTCATGCAGGCATAGCGATTTCACTAGCGCGATTTTTCGATGATGGCCGGTTGTCGGCTGTGATCCTTATTATACCTGAGTCGGGGAGATTTAGTTAAATGAGTACCGATGGCATTGATACCAGCCGACGCCGGTTTCTGCTTGCCTCCACGAGTGTCGTGGGCGCGGTGGGCGTAGTCGGCATTACGATTCCGTTTATCTCTTCCATGAATCCCAGCGCCCGGGCCGAGGCGGCCGGCGCGCCGGTGGAAGTGGATGTCAGCAAACTGTCGCCGGGCGAACGGGTGACCCTTGAATGGCGTGGCAAGCCGATCTGGGTGATTCGTCGCACCGAGAAGAATCTGGAGGATCTGGAGTCGCTGAACAGCAAACTGGTAGATCCGGAATCGCAGGTGCCCCAGCAACCGGAATATGCGCAAAATCTCTATCGTGCCCGCGAAGATAACCCCAAAATTGCCGTTCTGGTGGGAATCTGTACCCACCTGGGG
>JBKGZJ010000128.1:0-6472 GCA_046545635.1 Thiohalophilus sp.
CCTCTGCGTTAAAAACATTTACTCTTCAACAATGGCATCCTCTTCATCGCTGATCTTGGCAACGCGTTCGATACCGGAGAGTTTTTCGCCTTCGCCGAGGCTGATCAGTTTCACGCCCTGGGTGTTGCGGCCCATGATCGAGACTTCGTCGACTTTGGTGCGCACCAGGGTGCCGCGGCTGGTGATGAGCATGATCTCGTCTTCCTCGCCCACCAGTTCGGCGCCGATGACTTCACCGTTGCGCTCCGAGGTCTGGATCGATTTGACGCCCTGGCCGCCGCGACCGTGGCGGGGATAGTCATCCACGGGGGTGCGTTTGCCATAACCGTTTTCGGTGGCGGTGAGAATATGGCCTTCGCTGGCGATGATCAGCGAGATGACATGCTGATCCGGCTGCAGCTTCATGCCGCGCACGCCGACCGAGCTGCGGCCCATGGCGCGCACATCCTGCTCGTTGAAGCAGATCGCCTTGCCGGCGGTGCTGAACAGCAATACATTCTGATCGCCGCGGGTCAGTTCCACGCCGATGAGATGATCGTTTTCGCGCAGCTCGATGGCGATGATGCCCGAGGCGCGCGGCCGGGAGAAATCGGTCAGCGGCGTTTTCTTCACCGTGCCGTTGCTGGTGGCAAAGAAAATGAACTGGCCTTCCAGGTATTCGCGAATCGGCAGGATCGCGTTGATCCGTTCGCCCTCTTCCAGCGGCAGCAGGTTGACGATCGGCCGCCCGCGCGCGGTGCGCCCGGCCTGCGGCAGCTCGTAGACCTTCAGCCAGTAGACCTTGCCGCGGCTGGAGAAGCACAGAATCGTGTCATGGGTGCTGGCGACGAACAGCTTGTCGATAAAGTCCTCGTCCTTGACCGAGGTCGCCGCCTTGCCCTTGCCACCGCGACGCTGCGAGGCATAGGCCGTAATCGGCTGGGCCTTGGCATAGCCCTCGTGCGACAGGGTGACCACCACGTCTTCCTCGGTAATCAGATCCTCGATGGTCAGATCTTCCTGACTGGCGATAATCTCGGTGCGTCGTTCGTCACCGTATTGATCGCGCATTTCCGCCAGTTCGTCGCGAATCACCTGCATGAGGCGCTCGCTGCTGGCCAGGATCGCCAGCAGTTCCTCGATCTGTTTGAGCAGTTCTTCGTATTCATTGAGGATCTTGTCCTGCTCCAGGCCGGTCAGGCGATGCAGGCGCATGTCCAGGATCGCCTGGGCCTGGGCGTCGGACAACCGGTAGCGGCCGTCGACCAGCCCGAATTCGGGCGCCAGCCCTTCCGGCCGGGAAGCCGCGGCGCCGGTGCGTTCGAGCATCTGGTTGACCACACCCGGCTCCCACAGGGTGGCCATCAACTGCTCCTTGGCCTCGGCGGGGTTTTTGGCCGCCTTGATCAGGGCGATGATCTGATCGATGTTGGCCAGGGCAATGGCCAGGCCTTCGCGCACGTGGGCCTTCTCCCGCGCCTTGCGCAGATCGAACACGGTGCGCCGGGTCACCACCTCGCGGCGATGACGAATAAAGGCGGCCAGAATCTGGTGCAGGTTCAGCAGCTGCGGCTGACCCTCGACCAGCGCCACCATGTTGATGCCGAACACGGTCTGCATCTGGGTGTGCTGATAGAGATTGTTGAGCATCACTTCCGTGACTTCGCCGCGACGCAGCTCGATGACCACGCGCATGCCTTCCTTGTCCGATTCGTCGCGCAGTTCGCTGATGCCCTCGATTTTTCGATCCTTGACCAGTTCGGCGATGCGTTCCAGCAGGCGGGCCTTGTTGACCTGATAGGGCAACTCGGTGATCACGATCCGTTCGCGGCCGTTGGCCATCTCCTCGATTTTGGTCCGTGCCCGCACATAGATGCGGCCGCGACCGGTGGCATAGGCCTCGGCAATACCGCGCGCGCCGTTGATGATGCCGGCGGTGGGAAAATCCGGTCCCGGAATGTGGTTCATCAGTTCCTGGATAGTGATGTCCGGATTATCGATCATCGCCAGGGTGGCATTGATGACTTCATTGAGGTTATGCGGCGGAATGTTGGTGGCCATGCCCACGGCGATCCCGGCGGAGCCGTTGACCAGCAGATTGGGGATGCGGGCCGGCAGAATTTCCGGCTCGTATTCGGTTTCATCATAGTTGAGCGCATAATCGACGGTCTCTTTTTCGATATCCGCCAGCAGTTCGTGCGCAATCTTCGCCATGCGCACTTCGGTGTAACGCATCGCCGCCGGGGCGTCGCCGTCCACCGAGCCGAAGTTGCCCTGCCCGTCGACCAGCATGTAGCGCAGCGAGAAGGGCTGGGCCATGCGCACGATGGTGTCGTAGACGGCGCTGTCGCCGTGGGGATGGTATTTACCGATGACGTCACCGACCACGCGGGCCGATTTCTTGTAGGGCTTGTTCCAGTCGTTGCCCAGCTCGCGCATGGCGTAGAGCACGCGGCGGTGGACCGGCTTGAGGCCGTCCCGCACATCGGGCAGGGCGCGCCCGACGATGACACTCATGGCATAGTCCAGGTAGGACTGCTTCATCTCCTCCTCGATGTTGATCGGGAGGACTTCCTTGGCAAATTCGCTCATGCGTCGCTTTCGGTCAGGTTAAAAGTGGCTCGATTGATTTTTGAGGCGTTTCTGAGCGGTTACTATACCATAGCAGGGTTACCCACTGCATCTTTGTAAAAGCGCGTGAGAAACCGGGTGTGGCCGTATCGTGGAAAAACTGCCTTTCAAAAGGCCTGTTTTTGCCGTCTGGCCAGAGAGGAAACCATCAGCGATGCCGGCCCATGTGGCGGGCCAGTCTGGCGCTGTTGGGGTGTTCGATGATACCCCGTTCGGTGACGATGGCATCCACCAGCTCCGCCGGGGTCACGTCGAACACCGGATTCCAGGCCGTGGCCCCCTCGGCCGCCACCCGCTGCCCGCCGCAGGCGAGCAATTCGTCGGGATCCCGCTGTTCAATGGGAATCGCCCCGCCCTCGGCAACGGCCATGTCGATGGTGGAGGTCGGTGCCGCCACCATGAATTTGACCCCGTGCTGGCGCGCCAGTACCGCCAGCGAATAGGTGCCGATCTTGTTGGCCACATCGCCGTTGGCAACGATGCGATCGGAGCCGACGATCACCCATTGCACCCTGCCCTGGCGCATCAGCCAGGCCGCTGCGCCTTCGGCCACCAGGGTCACCGGAATGTGATCCTGCAGCAGCTCCCAGGCGGTCAGGCGGGCACCCTGCATCCAGGGACGGGTCTCATCGGCGTAGACCGTGTCCAGTTTGCCGCCGGCCCGGGCGCTGCGGATCACCCCCAGCGCCGTGCCGTGACCGCCGGTGGCCAGCGCCCCGGCATTGCAATGGGTCAACACGCTGCTGCCCGGTGCGATCAACGAGGCGCCGAACTCGCCCAGCTTCAGATTGGCGGCAATGTCCTGCTCATGAATGGTGCGGGCTTCCTGTAACAAGGCGTCGAACGGATCACCGTCCAGCCCTACCAGCCTGTCCCGCATGCGCGCAATGGCCCAGTGGAGGTTGATGGCCGTGGGCCGGGCGGCTTCCAGTTGCTGCAGATCGCTTTCAAGTTGCGAACGCCAGTCGCCGGGCGAGTCGGCATAACGCCGGCGTGCCGCCAGCGCCACGCCATAGGCGGCGGTGATACCGATGGCCGGCGCGCCGCGCACCACCATATCCCGAATCGCCTGCGTCACCTCGGCCACGCTACGACAGTAAATATACCGGTGTTCTCGCGGCAGCAGCCGCTGATCCAGCAGGCAGACCGCCTCGTCCTGCCACATTACCGGTTTGAAGGTGTCGTATTGTTCCAGCATAAAAAATTCGGGGTTGTTCCGGGGTTCATATTGTAGTCCGCCAGGGCTCGCCAAGACACAGCGATTTTACTCGGGGTTTCAGAATTCATGAACCGGGAGAATGGCCAGAGGGGAAATACGGTAACACCGACAACACCGAAGGCACTGAAAACAAACCCGGTGAGTTCGGTGTTCTTCTCGGTAGGGTGCGTTCCACGCACCGTTATCCTGATATCGAGAAGACGGTGCGTAGGACGCGCCCTACCCTCATTGTTCAAAGGATACCGTCCGGTATTCAACGCACATGCAAAAAACTTGCAGCCGCGAATCCAATCCCTGTATCTTTTCCGGCATGAAGATTGACACGCTGTTATATGCACGCTGGATTCTGCCGATCGAACCGCAGGGCGTCTTACTGGAAAACCACGCGCTTGCCATCGAGAACGGACGCATCGAAGCCATCCTGCCTGCCGGGGAAGCCGCGCAACGCTATAGTGCGGATACGATCCGTCATCTGGATCAACATATTCTGTTACCGGGCCTGATCAATCTGCACGGTCATGCCGCCATGACCCTGATGCGCGGCCTGGCCGACGATCTGCCGCTGATGGAATGGTTACAACAACATATCTGGCCGGCGGAACAATACTGGGTCGGCAAGGAATTCGTCTTTGATGGCAGCCTGCTGGCCTGCGCCGAGATGCTGCGCGGCGGCACGACCTGTTTCAACGACATGTACTTTTTCCCCGAGGAGACTGTGCGCGCGGTGGAGCAGGCCGGGATGCGCGCCAGTGTGGGCCTGATCATGATCGACTTTCCGACCCCGTATGCACAAACGCCCGACGAATACCTGAGCAAGGGCATCGCCCTGCACGATCAGCTGCGCGGTAACAGTCTGATTACCACCGCCTTCGCCCCGCACGCGCCCTATACGGTCTCCGACGAACCCCTGCAACGTATCCGCACCTATGCCGAAGAGCTGGACATTCCGATCCACATGCATGTGCATGAGACCGCCCACGAGGTTGCCGAGAGTCAGAACCACAACGGCCAACGGCCGCTGCAGCGCCTCGATGAGCTGGGCCTGCTCAATCCGCATCTGCTGGCGGTGCACATGACCCAGATCAATCCGGACGAAATCCCGCGCCTGGCCGAGGTCGGCGTGCATGTGGTGCACTGCCCCGAATCCAACCTGAAACTGGCCAGCGGTTTCTGCCCGGTGCACCGGCTGCAGCAGGCCGGGATCAATCTGTGCCTGGGTACCGATGGTGCGGCCAGTAACAACGATCTGGACATGTTCAGCGAAATGCACAGCGCCGCGCTGCTGGCCAAGGCCGTGGCCGGTGACGCCAGCGCCCTGCCCGCCGAGGACGTGCTGCGCATGGCCACCATCAACGGCGCCCGGGCGCTGGGGCTGGACCAGGAGATCGGCTCGCTGGAAGTCGGCAAATCGGCCGACGTCATTGCCGTGGATCTCGGTGCGCTGGAGACCCGGCCGATTTATCATCCGGTCTCCCAGCTGGTCTACGCCGCCGGCCGCGAACAGGTCACCGACGTCTGGGTCGCCGGCCGCCAGCTGCTCAACCAGCGCGAACTGACCACCATCGACACACACGCCGTGCTGGAACGGGCATCAGAGTGGCAACAGCGCCTTTCGCCATTGGACTAACAAAACAGTGCCGAGGGACGAGGTACGAGGTGGATTTGTCGGGACTGATTTGATATCACCCCTCCCTAATCTTTGTGCCCTCGGGTGCTCCCCTTACAGGGAAGAGGATCAAAACCAAGTCCTGGTACCTCGTCCCTCGCTCCTGCCCGAAGGGCATGGGGTCGGGATCAAAATCAGCCTCGTCACTCGTACCTCGTACCTCGGCCCTGCGAATTTCTGTATACTATTTATATGAGCCAGACACACACCAACGTCGATCACCAGGAAATCGCCAAGTTCGAGGATCTTGCCTCGCGCTGGTGGGATCCGCAGGGGGAATTCAAACCGCTGCATGAAATCAATCCGTTACGTCTGGAGTATATCGACCGGCGCGTGGCACTGGCCGGTAAAAAGGTCGTGGATGTGGGCTGCGGCGGCGGGATACTCTCCGAGTCCATGGCGCAACGCGGGGCGACGGTGACCGGCATCGACATGGGCGAAGCGCCGTTGAGTGTGGCCCGGCTGCATCAGCATGAGTCCGGCGTGGAGGTCGATTATCAGCGGATCACCGCCGAAGCTTTGGCTGCGCAGCAGCCGGAACAATATGATGTAGTGACCTGCCTGGAGATGCTGGAGCATGTGCCCGATCCCGCCTCGATCGTTCGCGCCTGCGCGCAACTGGTCAAACCCGACGGCCATGTATTTCTCTCCACCATCAACCGCAATCCCAAATCGTACCTGTTTGCCATCATCGGCGCCGAATATGTGCTCAAGCTGTTGCCCAAAGGCACCCACGATTACGCCAAATTCATTCAACCGGCGGAACTGGAAAGCTGGGTCCGCGAGGCCGGGCTGGTGACTCGCGAATTGACCGGCATGAGTTACAACCCGCTGACCAGAACCTATTCCCTCGGGCACGACGTCAGCGTCAATTATCTGTTGCACACGCAAAGGGCGTGAGGGCGTGAGGGCGTGAGGGCGTGAGGGCGTGAGGGCGTTAGGGCGTTAGGGCGTTAGGGCGTTAGGGCGTTAGGGCG
>JBKGZJ010000129.1:0-6430 GCA_046545635.1 Thiohalophilus sp.
ATCTGCCTACTTCTCTTTATTCTTTACATTTTCTTGCATTTACCCGGGAAACATTTACCTGTCAGTCAGGCACTATAACGAACGAAGCCAGTACCGCCCACAGCGGGCTTTGAATTGATATCGCAGTACAAGGGAGAGCCGATCTTGAGAAGTCTGACTATCGCCAAACCCGTTCGCCATTTTCTGCTGCTGGCATTCAGCCTGCTACTGGTTGCCGGCAATAGTGCGGCGCTGCCCACCCACGACAGCCAGGGCAGGGAGCTGCCCAGCCTGGCGCCGATGCTCGACAAAGTCACGCCGGCGGTGGTCAATATCAGCAGCACCGGCCGGGTACGGGTGCAGGGCAATCCACTGCTGGATGATCCCTTCTTCCGCCGCTTTTTTGATATGCCGGAACAACCGCGCGAGCGGCGTACCCAGAGCCTGGGCTCCGGGGTCATCGTCGATGCCGACAAAGGCTATATCCTGACCAACAACCATGTGATCGAACACGCCGATCAGATCAAGGTCACCCTGCGCAACGGCAACAGCTACGACGCCGAACTGATTGGCGCCGATCCCGACTCCGATGTGGCGGTGGTCAAAATCGATGCCGATAACCTCACTGCCGTGCCGCTGGCCGATTCGGACAGCCTGCGGGTGGGGGATTTCGTGGTGGCCATCGGCAATCCCTTCGGCCTCGGCCAGACGGTGACCTCCGGCATCGTCAGCGCGCTGGATCGCAGCGGCCTGGGCATCCAGGGTTACGAGGACTTCATCCAGACCGACGCCTCGATCAATCCCGGCAACTCGGGCGGGGCGCTGGTCAATCTCAACGGCGAGCTGGTCGGCATCAACAATGCCATCTTCTCGCGCTCCGGCGGCAACATCGGTATCGGTTTCGCCATCCCCGTCAACATGGCCCGCCAGATCATGGCGCAGCTGGTGGAACATGGCGAGGTACGCCGGGGCCGCCTCGGCGTCCAGGCCCAGGATCTGACCCGCGAACTGGCCATGGCCTTTGAACTCAAGCAGGGCGAGGGTGCGGTCATCACCCAGGTGGACGACGATTCGCCGGCGGACAAGGCGGGACTGCAATCCGGCGACATTGTTATCGAGATCGATGGCAAGCGGGTGCGGGATGCCAATACCCTGCGCAACCGCATCGGCCTGCTGCCGATCGGCAGCCAGGTCCGCATGAAAGTCCTGCGGGAAGGCAAAACAGAGACTTTGACCGCCACCATCGAAAAACCGGCCCGCCAGCAGGCCCGGGGCGGGGAAAAACTGCATGCCCATCTGACCGGCGCCCGGTTCGCCGATATCGACGAGGGTCATCGGCTGTACGGGCGCATCGAAGGGGTGCTGGTCAGCGACGTCGAGCAGGGCAGCCCGGCCTGGAGTGCCGGACTGCGTCCCAATGACGTGATCGTCTCGGTCAATCGCCAGCCGGTCAAAAACCTGGCCGAAATGCGCGAGCAGATCGGCAACAACCAGCAGCTGCTGCTCAATATCCGCCGCGGCAGCGGCGCGTTGTTCCTCTACCTGCGTTAACCCTTTCCCGTCGGCCGACCAGCGGCCGGCGGGACCGCCTTTCCGTGCCGCGCACTTTCCACTTCCCCCATGCCAGGCAGGCCGAACAGTGATACCTTAGATTCCGACTCTCAACAGCCGCTGGCGGGGCATCAACTTGCAGAAAACCGGTCTTCGCTCCTATCTGAACCGTCTGTACCTGGGCATCCTGATTCCGGGCGCCACCGTGGCGATCGCCCTGTTCCTGTATATCGAGGACAACCAGCAAAAGAGCGTGGATTACAGTCTGCAGCTGGCCTTCGACGAGCATTACCATGCGCTGCACACCGAAGGCGATATGCTGGAGAAGATATTACAGAGCCTGCGCGGCCTCTACGCGGCCTCCGACAAAGTGGAGCGTCACGAATTCGCCAGTTATGTGCGCGATGTGGCCTTGCGCCACCACTACATCAAGGGCGTGTTCTGGGCGCCGAAGCTGCCCGGTGACCCGCCCGCCTATCCGGTGCAGTTCGCCGAGCCCGAAAGTTTTGCCTCGACCCTGGGCGGCCTGAATCTGGCCGACGATGCCGACGTGCACCGGCAGCTGCAGAACGCCGCACAGGCACGGCAACTGCTGGTACTGCCCGATCAAGATCAGGCGCCGGGCCAGCGATTACGGTCGTTCCGGCTGTTTTTACCGGTGTATCACACCGACAACCGCCGCCTGCACGGCGTTATCGCGCTGTTGCTCGATTTTGACGAGTTCATTGACGCCGCACTCGGGCATCGCACCGCGGCCAGACGCACCATGAATCTGATCATCCTGGATGACAATGATCAACCGCTGTTCCACCATTCCGCCGACAGCCAGACCCGCCAGGTTTCACTGTCGACGCTGACGGCGAGAAAGGACGATTACCGCCGCCCCCTGCATATTCTGGATCAGAACTGGACCCTGCTCATCCGTCCGGTACCGGGTCGTTTTCCCGATCAGCCGTCGCTGATGCCGTGGTTTGCCCTGTTCGCCACGCTGGCCATCTCGTTTTTGATCGCCGGCGTCATCAACAGCACCCTGACCCGCCGCAAGTATGCCGAGAACCAGGTTGAGGAACATACCCGGGCCCTGCGCAAGAGCGAAGAACGTCTGGCCCGGTTGTATGACATCATCTCCTCGAACCTCAACTTTGCCGACAAGACCCGCAAGCTGCTCGCCTACGGCCGCGATCAACTGAATCTGCAGTTCGGGGTGCTGTCGCGCGTCAGCCAGGGAGAGATCACCATTTTGTATGCCAGCACGCCGCCGGCCAGCCAGCTGGAAGAAGGCCGGAGCTATCCACTCAATGAGAGCTACTGCAGCCAGACCCTGAAGAACCGGGCCATTACCTCGGTGACCCATGTCGGGGAATCGGACTGGCGCGATCTGCCTTGTTATGTCCAGCACCCGCTGGAGTGCTATATCGGCACGCCGATCTACACCGGCCGCCAGCTGTACGGCACCCTGAGCTTCTCCGATCCCAAACCCCGGGACACCCCTTTCAGCCAGTCCGAGCTGGAGCTGGTACAACTGATAGCCCAGTGGCTGAGCATGGAGCTGGCGCATATTCAGTTTGAAGAGCAGTTGATGGAACAGCGCAACACCATCAGCCATATCCTGGAGAGTACCGCCGAAGCCTTTGTGGCCGTGGATCGCGAGCAAACCATTCTTTATGCCAACTCACTGACCCGCAGCCTGCTCAATCTGCAGGCGGAACAACTGGTCGGCCATCCGCTGCAGGTGGTGGCGTCCGGGCTGCTGGCGCTGATCGGCGAAACCCTCAACGACACCCTGAACAATGAACGCTCCAGCCAGTTTGACTGCTTCTATCCGGCCAGCGGCAAATGGCTGGAAGTGGCGATTCATCCGACCCTGCAGGGGGCCTCGCTGTCGCTGCGCGATATCACCGAGTCAAAAGCCAACGCGGAGATGCTCTCGCACACCCTGGGCATCAAGAACGCCATTCTCAACAGCGCCAACTTCACTATTATCGCCACCGATGTCGATGGCACCATCATGAGCTTTAACGACGCCGCCGAACGGATGCTGGGCTACGCCGCCAGTGAGGTCATCGGCCGGCATAACCCCCTGCTGTTTCATGATCCCCGGGAGATCGTGCTCCGCGCCCGGGAACTGAGCGAGGAGCTGGAGACCCCCATCGAGCCGGGCTTTGAAGCCATTGTGGCCCTGGCCCGACGCGGCACCCCGGACGAGCAGGAGTGGACCTATCTCTGTCGTGACGGCAGCCGGGTGCCGGTGCTGGTATCGATTACCGAGATGACCGACGAGGCGGACAACTGCATCGGCTTTCTGGGGATCGGTGTCGACATTACCGAACGCAAACGCATCGAACGCCTGCGCGACGAGTTTGTCTCCACGGTCAGTCATGAACTGCGCACGCCGCTGACCTCGATTCGCGGTTCGCTCGGTCTGTTGAGCGGCAATCTGGGCGAGCAACTGCCGGAACAGGCCCTGTCCTTGATCGACATCGCCTCCCGTAATGCCGAACGGCTGCTGCATCTGATCAACGACATTCTCGACATTAACAAGATCGAATCGGGCGAGATGGCCTTCGATTACCAGCCGTTGCGACTGCCCGATTTTCTCAATCAGGCGCTGGAGAATAACCAGGCCTACGCGCGGCCGTTCGAAGTGGAACTGGTGCTGGCCGACACCCTCCCCGATGTCGAACTGTTTGCCGATGAACACCGCCTGATGCAGGTGATGAACAACCTGCTCTCCAACGCGGTGAAGTTTTCCCATCCCGGCGGCAGCGTCGAAATAGACGCCAACATCCAGCAACAGTTCGTGCGCATCAGTGTCACCGACCACGGCAAAGGCATCGCCGACGAGTTTCACCAGAAAGTCTTCGAGCGTTTCGGCCAGGCCGATGCCTCGGACAGCCGCATTACCGGCGGCACCGGGCTGGGCCTGAGTATCGCCCGCGCCATCATCGAGCAGCACGGCGGCCAGATCAATTTCGCCAGTCAGCCCGGGATCGGCACCACCTTCTATTTCGATATGCCGATTTATCAGCAGCAGTCGATCACCCGCATCAGGGATCAGCTCATCAGCCTGTCGCCGCCCCGACCTCACCGCCTGTTGATCTGCGAGGACGATGCCGATATAGCCGGCCTGTTGCAGCTGATGCTGGCCCGCCACGGCTATCAAAGCGATATCACCCATAGCGCCGAACAGGCACGCACCGCCCTCGGCCGGCACCAGTATGATGCCCTGCTGCTGGATATCCTGCTGCCCGATCAGCACGGCCTGGATCTGATCCGGCAACTGCGTGACTCCGCCGCCACCCGGCACCTGCCGATTATCGTCGTCTCGGCCATTGCCAATGAGGCCCGCAATCAGCTCGAGGGGGGCGCGGCGGATATCGTCGACTGGCTGGATAAACCGCTGGATCAGGCGCGGCTGCTGCAATCGGTGCACCGTGCCCTGCAGCATCTGCCGGACAAACCCCGGGTGCTGTATGTGGAAGATGATGCGGATCTGCAACAGCTGATCGCCCTGATGCTCCAGGAGCAGGTGGCACTCTTCAGCGCCCGGACCCTGCAGGAGGCCCGCCAGTTACTCGACACACAGCGCTTCGATCTGCTGCTGCTGGATGTCTCGCTGCCCGACGGCTCGGGTCTGACCCTGCTGGAAAATATCAGGGAATACCCGCTGCCGCCGGCGACGGTCATTTTCTCCGACCACGAACCGGACGCCGATATCATCCGCCAGGTCAGTGCGGCGCTGCGCAAAAGCACCACCTCGCACCTGACCCTGCTGGAGACCGTGGCCGCCTGTCTGCAACAGCGCGCCCGCCACTTCGCCCACGCCGACGATAACCCGGGAGACCGATGAACACCTCAACGCTGCACAGGATCCTCTATGTGGAGGACGAACCGGACATCCAGACCATCGCCCGTCTTGCTTTGCAGGAGGTGGGCGGCTTTGATCTGTGCCTCTGCAGCAACGGCGCCGAAGCAGTGGCGCTGGCCGACGATTATCGCCCGGATCTGTTGATCCTGGATGTGATGCTGCCCGGCATGGACGGTCCCGCCACGCTGGCCGAACTGCGCAAAATACCGGCCCTGGTCACCACCCCGGCGCTGTTCATGACCGCCAAGGTCCAGCCCCGGGAGCTGGAACAGCTGCGTGCCCAGGGCGCTGTCGAGGTCATTACCAAGCCCTTCGACCCGATGACCCTGGCGGCGACCGTCCGCGATATCTGGCAAGAAATCTAAGATTTTTCTTTGATTTCAACAGCTTGTCCGGGGCTTGAAATGCCGGCCCGGCTGCCCCATACCGGTATTAACCTAGTTGATTACTAGGGCTATAAAATTTTTATTGGTTCACCTTGACTTATTTTATGCGTCTACTATATTAGTAGTTACTAAATCACTAACTCTCCAACGGAGGTGAGCAACATGGCTGGCGAACTGATCAAGAATTTCCCCCATGATGGTGTGGTGACTGTCAACCGCGTCATCCTGAAACCCGAATACACGATTGACGATCTGCAGGAGCGCGTCGCGTTTCTGTGTGAAAACGTCAAGACCTATCACTCCGACACCGGCTTTGTCGGCGGCTTTGTCTGCCTGAACAGCGGTGCGGTCTCCAACGAGGGTTCCACCATCGGCCAGGCGGTCGAAGATCCCCTGAAGGGCAAGGAAGCACTGATTATCACCTTCTGGAACACCTTCGAGGAACACGAGGAATCCCACAAGTCCGAGACCTTCCAGCCCCTGTTCCAGCAGGTTCTGGAGCTGTGTGAAAACGGCAACGAGGAAATCGCCTACGAAATGCTCTGGTCCGGCGCCGCCTATTCACCGGAAGAAGCCGAGCAGGCCCGCAAGGCCAAGGAAAACGCCGCGTAACAAAAGGCGCCCTGCGCCTTTTGTCAGGGACGAG
>JBKGZJ010000130.1:0-6396 GCA_046545635.1 Thiohalophilus sp.
GGCCGGATAGGAACGATTTTGTTTCCACGGTTGCGGTCGTATGGCTGGTTATCATGATATTGATCTGAACAGTGGCACTACGAATGAGCGGTTATGGGTGATTCGCTTTGACCTCCTGAAAGAAATTCCGGAAAAAAATCGCTATACTCTGGCGGATCGTTTATCCGTAACTCTTGCTGTACCACGGTCGCGAAAATTCCGGTAAAAATTGGGTGATCTATGCCTGATATGCTACTGCTGGGCGACCCCTTTAACCTTGAACTGCCCGGTACCGGTGAACTATGAGCGAAGCTGTAGCTGAATAAAATCGTCCGTATTATCGCGGGAATCTCAGTCTGTCCTCTGTTGCCTGTAATTATACTTGTTATGTCCTATTATTTCGGTAAGTTTATTGAATAAAAAGGTTGGCCGGACATGGATGAATTGCACGAGGCACGCTTTTACGAAACCCTGCCGGATGGGCATGTACTTTGCACCCTGTGTCCGCATGATTGCCGTATTGCCGATGGCGGGCGAGGTGCCTGCGGGGTGCGCTACAACAAGAGCGGTGTGCTCTATACGCTGGTTTATAACAGGGCCGTATCACGGATTGTCGAGTCGATCGAGAAAAAACCGCTGTATCATTTTTATCCCGCCTCGACGGCCTATTCCATCGGTACAGTGGGTTGTAACCTGCGCTGCGCCTTCTGCCAGAACTGGCAGATCTCCCAGTGGCCGAAAGAACATCTGCCCAAACACCTGGGCCCGAACGGCAAGCTGGAAACACGCGAGCCCATCTGCCCACAGCTGGCAGAGCTGGAAGAGGCCATTCCCGGTGAACACGTAACGCCACAGGGCATCGTCGACGCGGCCCTCAGCGCGGGAGCCTCGTCTATCGCCTATACTTACACCGAGCCGACGATCTTTTACGAGCTGGCCTACGATACGGCGGTGCTGGCGCGGGAGCAGGGTCTGAAGAATGTCTTTGTCACCAGCGGCTATATCAGCGAGGCGCCGCTGCGGGAGCTAGCCACGGTGCTGGATGCGGCCAACGTCGATCTCAAGTTTTTCAAGGAGGAAAGCTACCGGCACATCAGCCGGGTCCGCATGCAGCCTATCCTCGACGCGATCCGGCTGTACTACGAGCTGGGTGTGTGGCTGGAGGTGACGACCCTGGTCATCCCCGGCATCAATGATAGCGATGAGGAACTTGCGGCGATCGCCAACTTCGTGCATTCCGTGGGGGCCGAGGTACCCTGGCATGTCTCGCAGTTCTACCCGGCTTACAAGATGCGTGACGTCCCGATTACCTCGGTGGAAACCCTGCGCCGGGCCGCAGAGATCGGCCGTGCTGCCGGGTTGCGCTATGTCTATGAAGGCAACATACCGGGCGAGGGAGGCGAGGATACCTGTTGCTGGCAGTGCGGCGCGTTGCTGATCGACCGCTACGGATTCCATGTGCGGAGCAATCATATACGCAACGGCTGTTGTCCCGAGTGCGGCGTCCTGATCGACGGCATCGGTATGAGTGTGGACAATGAAGAAGACCGGTGAAGCGCGCGTTGCCAGTCGACGTGCCCGCAATAATACTTATCAAGTGAAACCGGATGAGCCAGAATGGCAGAAGAAAAGGTAGAAGTTTACATTCGGGAAGATATGGATGTTGCCCGGCGTGGATGGCTGGTGATGAAGCTTGAGCACGAACAGGGTATTGTCAGTGCCTGGTTTGCGGACGGAAATCACCATCACCTCACGGTTCATTATGAACGTGAGCACTTCAGCCACCTGACCCTGCTGGATGCTATCAAGCAGCTCGGCTTTCATGGTGAACTGTTTCAAAGCGGATAATACGAGTGGATACGGTTTTTTATATAGAGGGAGATAAAATGACGGCTGAATATGATGGTGATATCGATCTTGAAAAGGCACGTCTTGATCCGGGTTCGGTTTTCGCCAGTCCCGAAGTCCTGGCTAATTACCCGGGATTAAGCCCCGCACAAAAGATCGAACTGTTACGCCGCTGGGCCTATGATGCCAGCGAGCTGGCCGTAGCCGAGGAAGAAGGGATGAAAAATGGCGAAGACACGCTGCTGGCGCGCGTGTTGTCGGTGCTCAATGAGCTGACCGGGGGTTATGATGTGGAACATAGCCCGCCTACCAAACAGGAAGGCGTGTAGCGATTCTCCAGTCAAACCCGGAACCGATACGGCTCATATTTAATGGAAAACGGGGGGCTATGCCGGAGAGTGAACAGACCGATAAGAATCAGCAGGCTTTTCATGAACTGAACGGTGCCCTTGGAGCCGTCAGCATCATCAAAGAGCAACTCGAACTTCGATTACAGGAAGCACGTGATGATTGTGTCCGCGAGGTACTGGATAATATCATCGCGCTGGTTGCCGCCGAGCAGCTTGAATATCAACGACGTAAAGACGAGTTACGGTGACACTCGATAGCTGGATATTTCATTCGAAAATTGCCTGTCTGTGAGGCGAATCTATCAGGGAAACGGCGGCATCATCGGTTCGGTGCCTTCGATATCGGCTTCGGGATGATGTTTTCGGACCAGATCCTCCACTTCATCCACCCGGGTGCGATCGACATCGACCAGCACCAGCACTTGTCCTGCATTGACCGCTTCTTCGAACTTTTCCAGACGCGAGCTTGGTAGACCGACGCCTACCAGGCTTGACATCAGGCCGCCAACACTGGCGCCGGCCGCACCGATAAACAGAACGGCTCCGCCACCAATGACCATCCCGCTCGGGGGGAACGCCATTGCAATCAGTCCGCAAACAAGCCCTGTAACAGCACCCAGCGTAAGGCCTTTTTCAATCGCCGGGACAAAATCACTTTTCTGCAGCAAGCTGGCCTCGGGAAGTTCTTCCATGGGCGTCCCTTCTTTGGCAATCACATGGATATAACGTTCTTCCACATGCGAGAGCAACAAATCTTTCACAAGCTCGTGTGTCGTATTGATATACGGCATAAGGAAATATATGCGACGCATCCCGATCTCCTTTTTATTCCTTGCAATAGCAATTAATATGAGTTCACTAAAAATAGACCTGAAACCTGACAAATACAATGATGGTTGCCGAACTTTCCTCCATCACGTACATTGCCGTACTACTGCTGGCATTTCTTTTGGTTTTCACTACCCTGCTGGGCGTGACACTGGCAATCTACGTGGGCAAGAATGACCGGGCGATTGCCGTCGGCATCGGTTTTTCCGCGGGGATCATGCTGGTGGTCTCTTTCCTCGAATTGATACCCGGGTCCATGGTCGGAGCCGGACTGGAGTCGGCACTTGTCGCCTTTGTGCTGGGCGTGGTAATCATCACCGGGTTGCACTGGCTGATTCCGCACACCCACCTGGTGGATGAACAGGGCCCCTTCCCTGCAGGATTACTCAGGACCGCCTATCTGGTGGTATTTGGTCTGATCCTGCACGACGTGCCCGAAGGCTTTGCCATGGCCAATGCCTACATCGCCTCACCTTCGCTGGGCGTGCTGGTGGCATTGGCCATTGCGCTGCATAACATTCCCGAGGAGTTCGCCATGGCGGTGCCGATCGTGATGATCAGGCGCAAACGATTTTTATACCTGGCGGCGTTCCTGTCCGGGCTCGCCGAGCCGCTGGGTGCCATCATCGGACTCGTTGCGGCACATTTCCATCCCATGCTCAATCCTCTGTTTATGGCTTTCGCTGCCGGGGCCATGGTGTTCATTTCCGTGCATGAGCTGTTACCCATGGCGCGGCGTTATCAGCAGACACGGCTGTTTGCGCTGGGCGCCTTGCTCAGCGTGCTGGTCTATGCTGTGCTGGTGGCGCTTGTTCCGGAGTGAACCATCGGATTAATCGGATTATTCCAGCTCCCTGCGGTACTTCTTCGCGGACTGGAGCTCCACAACTCACGGGAAAGCTGGCAAAGAGGAACACGGAAGCATGACGCTGGAAATCATCGGTGCGGAATCCCTGGGCGTGCGCAGCCTCTGTTGCCGGGTGACACTGCCGGATCGGCGCATCATTATCGATCCGGGTGTGGCCCTGGGGCACGTGCGCTACGGCCTGCGACCCCATCCGCTACAGATTGCCGTGGGGCGCAGGATACGCAAGGAAATTCTGCTCGCGTTGGAAGATGCCACCGATGTGGTGTTCAGCCATTTCCACGGTGATCACGTGCCGCTGGTAAACGCCAATCCCTATCAATTATCGATTGCCATGTTGCCAGTCGCGTTTGGGGGACTGCGTTGCTGGAGTAAATCCGCTGACGATCTCACCGGGGATATCCGTAAACGTTTTGCGGATCTCGCGGCCCTGCTGGGGGATAAGCTGCAGCTTGCGGAAGGGCGAAGCGACGGGACCTTGTCATTTTCCCGGGCCGTGCCGCATGGCGCGTCAGACAGCCCCATGGGCAGCGTGATGATGACGCGGGTGGCAATGGATAGCGGTGTCTTCGTGCACGCTTCCGACATTCAGCTGCTGGATGACGCGACCGTCGATTTGCTGCTCGCCTGGCGGCCGGACATTGTCCTGGCTGCCGGGCCGCCGTTGTATCTGCATCGCTTGAGCAAGACCGCACGCGAAACGGCCTGGGCTAACGCGGTTCGCCTGGCGCAACACGTCGATACGGTGATCCTCGACCACCACCTGATGCGTAGCGAAGAAGGGGCAGTCTGGCTGGACAGGCTTTGCGCAAAAGCAGGCAAAAAGGTCTATTGTGCCGCGGACTACATGGGCCAGCCGCGGCAGTTGCTCGAGGCACAACGTGTACATTGCTATGAAACGCTGCCGGTACCGGAAGGCTGGCATGACGATTATGCCAAAGGCCGGGTAAACCCGGACGACTATCTTGTAAAATTCGGTTCTGAGACCTGCCTGTAACGTGTTCCATCCTGATTGAATAGCGCTAACTGATTAACTTTCGTTTTCGTTGCCCGGGTTTGGCAGGCCAGCCAGCTTGGATAATTTTTGTATTGGTCCGTGGGGAAACATCGCGTAAAGAATGTTCTTGTACTTTTCGGCATCGGTGAAATTTTTATCCTGTCGCATAGCCAGTTACCTGGGCAGGTGATTCATTTCTTTGTCTCTCCAGGTTGGTAAAAAAGCTAGAGGGGATATCAATGGCTAAAAACAATTGAAATAACCATTTCCCGCATCGCGGGTATACTATCGCACGCAAACTGTTTGTAAAAGTATAGTCAAAATTACAAGGTTCGCTATTTGATGCCCCGGTTATTTTGATAGCACGATCAGCACCGCCACCAGGATCCCTGCAGCGAGGGCATACAGACTGTACTTGCGCCGTTCCTTCTCCGCCTGCGGCAACAGGTGCGTGGCACCGACATAGATCAGCGCGCCGGCGGACAGGGAAAGCAGGGCACCCAGCAATGATTTGTCGATCTGGCTGATATAGGGCCAGGAGACCAGCATGCCCAGCGGTGTGGTTAGCGAGGCGGCGATAACGGCAAGGATCATGGCGGTCTTTTCACTGAACCCCCCGCGTAACAATAATAAATAGGTAATGATCCCCTCGGGAAATTCATGCAATACCATGCCGGTGGCGGCGAGCATGCCGGTAAAGATACTGACCGTGAAGGTGATGGAATAGACGAAACCGTCGATGAACGAGTGCAGCCCGATGCCGACCATGGGCACCAGGCCGATGCCGTAGTCCGGGTTCGGTCCACGCTCGCAGACAAAGGCGGTGATGAAGCGGTTGAACAGGTGCATGATCAGGAAACCGCTGAGCAAATACGCCGGTGCATGGGGGCTCAGCTCGAAGGATTTGGGGATGATGTGCAAAAAGGACACTGAGATCAGCACGCCGGCGGCGAAGCACACGAAGTAGATGCTGTACCGGCGGCCCCAGGCCTCGAAGTGACGGATGGTATAGATGCCGATGCCCGTCACCAGCGCCGCCAGCACGCTGGCGCCGAATGCCGTCCAGAAGGTGTTTTCCATAAACTTCGAGCCCTGATTTGTTGATTCGCTACGGCCGTCTGGCCCGCACCACGACAAACGCCCCCTGCCCGAAACCGCTGCGCAGGGGCTCGATCTCGCGGGTCTCTTCCAGTGTCTTCGACAGGGTCTGTACCCAGCGCGGTTCAACAAAACCGCTGTCGTGCAGCAATTGTTCCACTTCGGTGGCGGAGAAGAAGGTCGCATCGCGATAGAACACATTTTCGGCCTGGTGCGCCAGGTAGTGCTGGCCGAGGGCACTGGCGCGATCGATAAAACCGATCACCAGCACACCGACAGGTTGCAGGACGCGAAACGTCTCGCGCAGCATCGCACCGGCGTCATCCACGAAGCAGATGGTGGTCACGCACAGCGCATGATCGAAGCAGTTGTCCGTAAAGGGTAGCGCCTCGGCCACCGCCTGCACGGTGTTGATGCCGCGCTGTGCCGCG
>JBKGZJ010000131.1:0-6271 GCA_046545635.1 Thiohalophilus sp.
AGCTTTGAGCTTTTTTATTATGAATCGGTACACATCAGGCAGGCTAATCAAACCTCTGGCGTGGTTAAGAGCCGATTCAAAATTCAGCATTTAAAATTCAACATTGCACCTGTCTGCGTTAAGCTCTTTGCCTGATTCACCCGGACCTCTCAAAATTGAAACTACACCTGCACCCCACTGTCGAAGATCACCGTATTGCCTGGCTGGCGGCGGCGGCGGTGTCGATCCATATTCTGGAGGCGCTGCTGCCCAGCCCGCTGCCCGGCTTGAAACCGGGCTTCGCCAATATTATTACCATCTGCGTGCTGTGCCTGTACGGCTGGTCGACGGCGGCCTGGGTCAGTCTGCTGCGGGTGCTGGTGGGCAGCCTGTTGCTGGGGACCTTTTTATCGCCCACCTTCATGCTGTCGCTGGCCGGCGCGCTGGTCTCGTTGCTGATCCTCTGGCCCATGACCCGCCTGCCGGGCACCGGCTTCGGACCGGTCGGTTACAGCCTGGCCGCGGCCATGGCCCATATCAGCGGCCAGTTCCTGCTCGCCTGGGGATGGTTTGTCCCGCATGCGGGGATCTGGCGATTGTTCCCGGTTTTGCTGACCTTTGCCGTGCTGGTAGGCCTGGTCAACGGTATAATTACCCAGAAGGTGGTAAAACGTCTGCATGACTGAAGTTGTACGCAACAATTCAAGCACGGTAACCCATGGCGATCGGTTCGGGATGACCCTGTTCCTGGCGCTGGCGGTACACGCGATTCTCATTCTTGGCGTGGGCTTCGATCTGACCGATCCCGATGCCGATGACGCCCTGACCACCATGGAAATCACCCTGGTGCATAACGAATCGAAAACGGATCCGGAGGACGCCGAATACCTGGCCCAGGCCAGCCAGGAAGGCGGCGGCAACGTGCAGGAAAAGGTCCGCGACAGCAGCCCGTTCTCCAACCCGCTGCCGACCGAGGAGCGCGGTATGGCGCCCGACAGCCGCCGGGCCCTCGCGCCGCCGCCCGCGCCGGAACAGGAATCCCGGGAGGAAGTGATGAGCGCCAGACAGGCGCCGGACAAGGTCGACAGCGAGCCGCAACAGATCGAGGAGCCGCCCCGGCCCAAGGAAGTCACCGCCGCCCAGCTCTATGAGCGCAGCCGGCAGATTGCCGAGCTCAGCGCCGAGATCGACGAGATGAAAGAGGCCTATCAGGTCACTCCGCGCGAGACCTACGTGCGCGGCGCCAAGGCCCGGGAACACCGCTTTGCCGCCTATCTCGATGCCTGGCGCGCCAAGGTTGAACGGATCGGCAATCTCAACTATCCCGAGGAAGCGATGCGCAACAACACCACCGGCGATCTGCTGCTGGATGTCGCCATCAATCCCGACGGGACGCTCAAATCGGTCCGCGTGTTGCGCTCTTCGGGTCACAAGGTACTGGATGAGGCGGCGGAGAATATCGTGCGCCTGGCCGCGCCGTTTCCGCCCTTGACCGAGGAGATTCTGGAAGACACCGACGTGCTGCACATACCGCGGATCTGGCAATTTAAAAGCGGATCAACGCTGGGGTTAAAGCGCTAGATGCAACTTGTCTGTACCGCCATCCTGCCCGATACTTGAACCATGAGTTACATCGCCCAACTGAGTAACCACTTTCTCATCGCCATGCCGTCCCTGGCGGATCCCAATTTCGAGCATACGGTCACCTACCTGTGCGAGCACAACCCGCAGGGGGCGCTGGGCATCATCATCAACCGGCCCACCGACCTGACGCTCACCGATCTGGCCGGGCAGCTCAACATCGAGGTCACCGAGCCGGAACTGGCCGACACCCCGATCTATCAGGGCGGCCCGGTCCAGCTGGAGCGCGGCTTCGTGCTGCATACGCCGCTGGGCGAATGGGACAGCACCCTGGAGGTCACCCCCGAGGTGGGCCTGACCATGTCCCAGGACATCATCGACGCCATCGCCGGCGGCGTGGGCCCGGAGCAATTTCTCATCGCCCTGGGCTATGCCGGCTGGGGCGAGGGCCAGCTGGAAGACGAGCTGGCGAGCAACAGCTGGCTCAACGGCCCGGCCGACAGCCGGATCATTTTCGAGTATCCGGTGGAAAAACGCTGGAGCGCCGCCGCGGCCGGACTCGGTGTGGATATCACCACCCTGTCGACGGACGTGGGCCACGCGTGAGCCGACCCGAAAATCGCCCCCTGAACCGACCAAGAACCCTGCTGGGGTTCGACTACGGTCTGCGGCGCATCGGCGTGGCCGTCGGCCAGGAAGTGACCCGCAGCGTCGCCCCGCTTGTCACCCTCAGCCGCAAGACCGACAAACCCGACTGGGAGGCCATTACCCGGCTCATCGCCGAATGGCAGCCCGATTTGCTCGTTGTCGGCCTGCCCCTGACCCTGGACGGCGAGGAGCAGGAGATGACCCACCGCGCAAGACGCTTTGGTAATCAGCTCAAAGGGCGTTACAATCTGCCCGTCGAGCTGGTGGACGAGCGGCTCACCTCCTGCGAGGCCGAACAGCTGCTCAAACAACGCTCGCACAGCGGAGCCGGCCGCGCCGATCCCGAGGATATCGATCAGGTGGCCGCGCAACTGATACTGCAAAGCTGGTTCGACCAGCAACCGACGGAACAACATGAGCGAAACCCGTGATGTCCAGACCCTGCTGAGCCAGATGGCCGGCAATCTGCAATCCCTGCTCGACTCACGGCACATCAGCGATCCCGCCATTATCGGCATCCATACCGGCGGCGCCTGGATCGCCGAGCAGCTACATCAGCAACTCCGGCCCGAACAGCCGCTGGGCACGCTCAATATCACCTTCTATCGCGACGATTTCACCCGCATCGGTCTGCATCCGCAGGTAGAGCCGTCCAACCTGCCGTTTTCGGTCGATGACCGGCACATCATTCTGATCGATGATGTGCTGCACACCGGGCGCACCATCCGCGCCGCCATGAACGAAATCTTCGACTACGGCCGGCCCGCCTCGATCATCCTGGCCTGCCTGGTCGAGCGCAGCGGCCGCGAGCTGCCCATCTGCGCCGACGTGGCCGGCGAGCGCCTGAGTCTCGAAGCCCACCAGCATGTCAAACTGACCGGACCGGAGCCGCTGACGCTGTTAATACAGGAGAGCAAATGAAGCGGCAGGATATTCAATGCGACAGTCAGGGCCAGTTGCGCCATTTTCTGACCATTGAGGGGCACAAACGCGAGACCCTCACCCAGATCCTCGATACCGCCGAAAATTTTGTTACCGTCGGCAACCAGCCGGTCAAAAAAGTCCCGCTGCTGCGCGGCAAGACCATCGTCAACCTGTTCTTCGAATCCAGCACCCGCACCCGCACCACCTTTGAACTGGCCGCCAAGCGCCTCTCCGCCGACGTGCTCAACGTCAACATCAGCACCTCCTCCACCAGCAAGGGCGAGAGCCTGCTGGATATGTTGCATAATCTGGAGGCGATGCACTGCGACATGTTCGTGGTGCGCCACGAACAGAGCGGCGCGGCCCACTTTATCGCCCAGCACGTGGCCCCGCATATCAGCATTATCAACGCCGGCGACGGACGCCATGCGCATCCCACCCAGGCGATGCTGGATATGTTCACCATCCGCAAGCACAAGCCCGACTTCACCGCCCTGCGGGTGGCCATCGTCGGTGATCTGATGCACTCGCGGGTGGCCCGCTCGCAAATCCACGCCCTCAACACCCTCGGGGTACCGGAGATCCGCGCCATCGGCCCGTGCACCCTGATCCCGCCCTACCTGGAACAGATGGGCGTGCACGTCTATCACGATGTGCGCGAAGGACTGAAGGACGTCGATGTGGTGATCATGCTGCGCCTGCAGCGCGAGCGCATGGACGGCGCGCTGCTGCCCAGTGAACTGGAGTATTTTCAGACCTACGGCCTGACCCAGGAGAAACTGGCGCGGGCCAGACCCGACGCCATTGTCATGCACCCGGGGCCCATCAACCGGGGCGTGGAGATCGAATCCAGCGTGGCCGACGGCCCGCAATCGGTGATCCTGGAACAGGTCAGCAACGGCATCGCCGTGCGCATGGCGGTCATGTCGGTGGTGCTGGGCCGTAAACCGTCCGGCGAGGAGAGTGAAGCCTGATGCGGATTCATATCAAAGGCGGCCGCCTGATCGACCCGGCCAATCACATTGACGGCCGGCATGATCTCTATCTGGCCGACGGCCAGGTGGTGGCCATCGACCAGATGCCCGACGGCTTCGGCGCCGATCAGGTGATCGACGCCAGCGATCAGATCGTCATCCCCGGCCTGGTGGATCTCAACGCCCGCCTGCGCGAACCGGGCCAGGAACACAAGGCCACCATCGCCTCGGAGACCCGCGCCGCGGCCGCCGGCGGGATCACCACGTTGTGTGTGCAGCCGGATACCGATCCCATCATCGACACCCCGGCGGTGGCCGAGCTGATCCATCACCGTGCCGAACAGGCCGGTTACGCCCGGGTGGTCACCCTTGGCGCCCTGACCGTGCAGTTGCAGGGCGAGCACCTCAGCGAGATGGAAGAGCTGATGCGCGAGGGCGGCTGCATCGCGGTCAGCAACGCGCTGCAGCCGTTGAACAACACCCTGGTCTATCGCCGCGCGCTGGAATATGCCGCCAACTTCAATCTGACGGTGTTTATCTATGCCAACGATCCCTGGCTGAGCAACAAAGGCTGCGCTCACGAAGGCGCCATCAGCACCCGCCTGGGTCTGCCCGGCGTGCCCGAGTCGGCCGAGACCGTGGCGGTGGCCCGGGATCTGATGCTGATCGAACAGACCGGGGTGCGCGCCCACTTCATGCATCTGAGCTGCGCCCAGTCGATTCAGAAGATCGCCCGCGCCCGGCACGACAACCTGCCGGTCTCCATCGATGTGGCCGCCCATCAGCTCTATCTCACCGAGATGGACATCGGCGAATTCAACAGCGCCTGTCATGTGATCCCGCCGCTGCGCACCCGGCGCGACCTGGACGGCCTGCGCACCGGGCTGGGCAGCGGCACCATCAACGCCATCAGCTCCTGCCACCAGCCGCATGATGCCGACGCCAAGCTGGCGCCGTTTTGCGAAACCGAACCGGGCCTCTCGGCGCTGGAGACCCTGCTGCCGCTGACCCTGCGCCTGGCCGAGGAAAAGGTCATGTCGCTGTCCGACGCCATCACCCGCATCACCAGCGAGCCGGCGAGGATTCTCGGCATCGACGGCGGCCGGCTCGGTGTCGGCGATCGCGCCGATATCTGCATCTTCGATCCGACCGAACGCTGGACCGTGGATTACAATACGCTCGCCAGCTGCGGTAAAAACACCCCGTTTCTCGGCTGGGAAATGCAGGGCCGGGTCAGCCACACCCTGCTGGCCGGCCAGTCCGTCTACCAGGTGAACCAGTGACTGCCGCCCGCGCCCATCGCGATACCATTTTTGTCGAAGAGGCCGAGATCCTCGAACACGACGCCCATGCCGGCGATCAATACACCCTGCGCCTGCAGGCGCCGCAGATCGCCGCCCATGCCCGGCCCGGCAGCTTCGTACATCTGAGCGTCAACAGCCAGCGGCCGATGCGCCGGCCCATCTCGATCCTGCGGGTCGATGCGCAAAAGGGTTATGTGGATCTGCTCTACAAGGTATTCGGCGAGGGCACCGCGCTGCTGGCGCAAAACAGAATCGGCGAGACGCTCAGCCTGCTGGGCCCCATTGGCAGGCCGTTCGAATTTCATGCCGATAAAAAGCGCCCCTTGCTGATCGGCGGCGGGGTCGGCATGCCGCCGATGATCTTCTGTGCCGACGCCCTGCGCCACGATAAAAACTATCAGCCGTTTATGATCCTCGGCTCCGAAGTGCCTTTCCCCTTCGAAAGCCGGCCATCCGAATTCATCGTCCCCGGCATGCCCGACGGCGCCATCGCAGCCATGCCGCTGCTCGAACAGTGGAACATCCCCTCGCGCCTGACCAGCACACAGGGCTACCCCGGCTGCTTTGAAGGCTACGTCACCGATCTCGCCCGCCACTGGCTCGATGCCCTGAATGACGCAGAACGCAGTGAAGTGGAAATCTTCAGCTGCGGCCCGCATCCTATGCTCGAAGCGGTTGCCAGACTCGCCAGAGAATATGAATTACCCTGCCAGGTTTCGCTGGAAGAGTTCATGGCCTGCGCCGTGGGCGGCTGCGCCGGTTGCGTGGTGGAAGTCCAGACCAACGCCGGCCCGGCGATGAAGCGCGTCTGCGTGGACGGACCGGTGTTCGATGCCTATGCCGTATTTTGATAAAGACTGC
>JBKGZJ010000132.1:0-6170 GCA_046545635.1 Thiohalophilus sp.
CCGACTGGAATGAGAAGCGCAGGGAACCGGTTCAGCCATTGGAAATGGCTGGACCGGCGGCGTCTTTCGGGCGCGTTTTCTTTGGTTCGTTTCGTTGTCGCGTTACAACGAAATGAACCCGAGGCGCGCTGGCGGGTCAGCGCTTTCGAGATTCAGGCTCGCCCAGAGGGCGATCATTTAGATTAAGCAGAGTGGCTTCGGCGAGAGTCGCCGATGGAATCGCCTCCCACAAAAGGAAATCAGTGCTTTCAAGATCAAGGTGCCCGGAAGGCACACATTTCGATATGCAGGGTGGCACCGGCAAAGAGTCGCCTTCTCTAAAGCGGCCCCTGCCGTCAACCCCGAAACGGTTTTCGTGCTATGGCCACTCCCACAAATGCCTCCCACAAGTTAAGATAGAGATCCGGTTCAGAGCACCTTTTGCCGACAACACCATTATTTAACAGGCGGCACGCCCAGATCCTTGCAGATTTTCCTTGCCAGAATGTCCTTGATTTCGGCATGCCGGGGGATAGCTGAACGTCTGTTTTCTGCGGGATTGTGCCACCAGGAGTGTTTTCCGCCTTCCCTCAAGAGTTCGCACCCCTGACTTTGAAGATACTTGAGGAGCTCATTTCTTTTCATATCGCAATTTTTTCTTCCTTGTAATCGTCTCCTGCCGAGGAGATAGCATCCTGCCGATTGAATTCAAGCGCTTCTTTCAGGGTAACGGCCAGTGTCTCTTTTAACTCTTCATAGGTTTTTTCCTGGCAGTTAACACCCGGAATCTCCTCGATCCAGCCGATCCAGACATCCTCTTCCTGTTTAACGACTGCGGTATATTCATGCTGCATGCGATAACCTCCTTACTACCCGGGCGGATAATAACCATAGCATATTCACTATATCTCAACCTTGTTCTGCCTGCCTTCTCACGCCAATCGAAAAGCGAACATTTTAATAAACAGGGTGGCACCGACACAGAGTCGCCGACGGGTCGCTCACGGCGTGTCTCATAGAACCCCTTCGGGTTTCATTATGAGTACCCTACGCTTCCAGCATCAGGGCACC
This sequence comes from Thiohalophilus sp., assembly GCA_046545635.1. Lineage (GTDB taxonomy): Bacteria > Pseudomonadota > Gammaproteobacteria > UBA6429 > Thiohalophilaceae > Thiohalophilus. The sequence continues at coordinate 1,051 of JBKGZJ010000132.1, forward strand.
ATGCCTATTGCGACATTAGTACTTCCCTGTACGTCAGTCGCCTCCCGCAAAAGCCCCCACAAGTTAAGACAAGCGTCACCCGTGAGTGTATTCAAACCCCACCCGCGCGGTCACCTTGCACAACAACTCATAGCCGATCGTCCCCGCCGCCGTGGCGATCTCCTCCACCGGCAGTCCCTCGCCCCAGAGGATCACCTCGTCGCCGATGGCCGCCTTCGGAAAATCGCGCAGGTCCACGCAGAGCATGTCCATCGAGACCCGCCCGACGATCGGCGCCCGCCGACCATTGATCAATACCGGCGTGCCGCTGGGCACGTGGCGCGGATAGCCGTCACCGTAGCCGATGGCCACCACGCCGACCGGCATCGCCTCGGGACAGCGCCAGCTGCCCCCGTAGCCGATCGGCTCGCCGGCCTGGTGATGATTCACCGCGATCAGTTGCGAGCGCAGGGTCATCACCGGGCGCAGATCGTGTTGTTCGCCGACGCTGTTATTAAAGGGTGACACGCCATAGAGCATGATCCCGGGCCGCGCCCAGTCGCTGGCGCTCTGCGCCCAGCCGAGCAGGCCGGCGGAGTTGGCAATGCTGCGTGCCGTGACACTCAGTTCATCCAGGGTTTCGAAGCGGCGGATCTGCTCCAGGGTATAATCATCCTCGCGATCGTCGGCATTGGCCAGGTGGGTCATCAGCCGCACTGTCCCGACCCGCGGGCAGCTGAGCAGCCGGGTCAACACGGCCGGGATGTTCCGGGGCGCAATACCCAGACGATGCATGCCGGTGTCGACCTTGAGCCAGACATCCAGCGCCGGTCCCGTTGACGCTTCCAGCATGGCGATCTGTTCGGGATGATGGATTACCGGCTGCAACTGAAAGCCGTCGAGCAGACGCAGATCATCGGCCTGAATAAAGCCTTCGAGCAACACGATCGGTTGCGGGATCCCGGCCTCGCGCAGGCTGATCGCCTCGTCGAGGCAGGCGACGCCGAAGGCGTCGGCATCATTCAGCGCCTGGGCCACCTCGATCATGCCGTGGCCGTAACCGTTGGCCTTGATGATCGCCATGAGCTTGCTGTCCGGCGCGTGCCGGCGGGCGACGGTCAGGTTGTGTTGCAGGGCGCGCAGGTTGAGGGTGGCCCGGGTCGCTCGGGTCATCCACCGGGTCCCTCGAGGTAGTTGTCGCCGGAGATGTAGTTTTCGAACTTGGTATACTGGCCGAGGAAGGTCAGCCGGGTGGTACCGATGGGGCCGTTACGTTGTTTGGAGATGATGATCTCGGCGGTGCCCTTGTCGGTGCTCTCCTCGTTATAGACCTCGTCGCGATAGATGAACACGATCACGTCGGCGTCCTGCTCGATGGCGCCCGACTCGCGCAGATCCGACATGACCGGACGTTTGTTGGGCCGCTGCTCCAGCGAGCGGTTGAGCTGCGAGAGGGTGATCACCGGCACGTTGAGCTCCTTGGCCAGCCCCTTGAGGCCGCGCGAAATCTCGGAGATCTCGGTGGCGCGGTTTTCGGTGTTGCCGCCCACCTGCATCAGCTGCAGATAATCGATCACGATCAGGCCCAGGCCGTGTTCGCGCTTGATGCGCCGCGCGCGGGAGCGCACTTCCATCGGCGACAGGCCCGGGGTGTCGTCAATATAGATCGGTGCCTCGTTGAGAATTCCCACCGCCGAGGTCAACCGCGGCCAGTCGGCATCGTCCAGCTTGCCGGTGCGGATCTTGTGCTGATCGATGCGGCCCAGCGAGGACATCATGCGCATCACCAGTTGCTCGCCGGGCATCTCCATACTGAACACGGCCACCGGCACCTGGTGCTTGATGGCGGCGTTTTCCACCAGGTTCATGGCGAAGGAGGTCTTGCCCATGGAGGGACGCCCGGCGATGATGATCAGATCGGAATTCTGCAGCCCGGAGGTCATGTCGTCGAAATCGGTGTAGCCGGTCGGCACCCCGGTATAGGCCGAATCGCTCTGATAGAGGGTGTCGATGCGATCCACCGCCTTGACCAGCAGCTCCTTGATGCCGACATAGCCGGCGCGGTTGTGGGCACCCTGCTCGGCGATGTCGAACACCGCCTTCTCGGCCTGATCCAGCACCTCGGCGCTGCTGCGTCCTTCCGGGTTATAGGCCAGGTTGCCGATTTCGGTGGCCACCCGGGTCAGCTGGCGCAGCACCGAGCGCTCGCGCACGATGGCCGCGTAGGCCTGGATGTTGGCGGCGGTGGGGGTGTTCTTGGCCAGGCCGCCCAGGTAACTCATGCCGCCGGCGGCATCCAGCTGATTGCGCTGTTGCAGCCATTCGGAGAGGGTCACCACATCGCAGGGATTGGCCTCTTCGGCCAGGGCGGCGATGGCACTGAAGATCAGGCGGTGATCGCGACGGTAGAAGTCGCTCTCGCTGACCTGCTCGACCACCTGATCCCAGCTGCTGTTGTCGATCATCAGCCCGCCGAGCACGGCCTGCTCCGCCTCGATGGAGTGCGGCGGTACCTTGAGTGCGTCTGTCGCCTGATCCGAGCCGGCGACCGAATAAATAGCGTCAGGCATGATGATTAATCGTTATTGTCCCATCGCCTTCGGGTCACCGGGGTGTGCGCCCGGAGCCGCCGAAGAAAAATTTAGCCGGATGATTGCCCCTGCCTCCGCGTCGCGGAGGCTTCGAGCATAGCACAACCCCGCCGCCGAACGGAGCGCTTCGAAAGGGGTTTATTTGGCCTGGCGGGCTTGACAGACACTGACGCACGGCGCCGTTGCGCCGTGCGTCACAGATCACGGGACGGGTCCCGCCCGGGGAATCGCTTATTCGGCTTCGACCACCAGGTTGATCGGCTGCATCACCTCGGCGTGCAGCTGCAACTCGATCTGGTATTCGCCGGTCAGGCGAATCGGGCCTTCGGGCAGGTTCACTTCGCGTTTTTCCAGCTCGACACCGGCCGCGGTCACCGCGTCGGCGATGTCGGCCACGGCCACGGAGCCGAACAGCTTGCCCTCTTCACCGGCCTGGGCCCGGATGGTTACCTGACCCAGCGCGGCGATCTGCTCGGCGCGGGCCCGGGCGGCGGCCAGGGCTTCGGCGGCGGCTTTTTCCAGCTCGGCGCGGCGCGCCTCGAACACCTCGATGTTCTCTTTGGTGGCCGGGACCGCTTTTTTCTGGGGTACCAGATAGTTGCGGCCATAGCCCGGGCGAACGTTGACCTTGTCACCCAGGGTGCCGAGGTTGGCTACGTTTTCCAGCAGAATCACTTCCATTTTTATTACCTCAATACCTGTCGCGAATGTTACGTCGGTTAGATGTTATCGTTTGTTCAGCTCGCCGCCCCGGGGATCCGGCGGCGAATATCAATCCAGTTATCCAGTATACCCAGCATGGCGATGGCAATCGCGCCGTAGGGCAGCGTAAACAGCAAGAGTATATACAACGCTACCACCCAGGGCTGGCCATTCCGGGTACGGCCGGCCAGCTGATGGCCGATGGCCAGCCCCTGAAACAGAAACACGGTCAACACCACCGTCGCCGCGTTGACCAGCCACTGCCCCGCCAGGCCGCCCACAAACTGGGCCAGCGCCAGGATTACCAGGCCGATTCCGGCGGCCAGGGTACCCAGACGCAGCTGGTGGAACTCATGCGGGCTGCCGACTTCGAACAGCCCGGCCTGCCAGTAACGCCCGATCAACACCCCGATCACGGCACTGAGCACCAGCGTGGCCAGCAACGCGCCGGTCATCACCCCGGCCACCTGCTGCAACAGCGTACGAAACGCCGCCTCGTCCGGAAACTCGACGCCCGCTTCCTTGAGCTCCGGGATGAGCCGCTGATCGAAATAGGCACTCCACCACTGGGCAGGATCGCCCAGCAACAGGAACATCAGCCCGATCCCGATCAGCCCCGCCAGCCCGGCCAGTCCCAGCGTCTGGGAGAGCGACTGATGCTGGCGCAGCCACTGGGCCGCCAGCCAAGCCGGCAGCCAGACCGACAGCGCATAGCCGAGGCCGTAATGCGGAGAGCCGACCCCCATCCCCAGCAGCGCCAGTGCCGCGGTGGCGCCGAATACGATCAACAGGCTCTCGCGGCTGGCCTGGGTCAGGGCCACCAGGGCCACAACCCCGGCGCCCAGATAACCGAGCGGCCAGCTCAGCGGGAAAAACAGCAACGATGCCACCGCCAGGCCGACCACCGCCAGGATGGCCTGGAGCGGACCGCGCATGGCATAACTGGCCAGCGACTGCAGCATCATCACAGGGCCTGTTCGCCAGCGAACAGGGCCAAATCAGTTCTTGTGTGCGTCGCTATACGGCAGCAGGGCCAGATACCGGGCACGCTTGATGGCCGTGGACAGCTGGCGCTGAAAACGGGCCTTGGTCCCGGTAATGCGACTGGGAACGATCTTGCCGCTTTCGGTGACATTGGCCTTCAGCAGGCCGAGATCCTTGTAATCGATCTCCTTGATGCCTTCGGCAGTGAAACGACAGAATTTCTTGCGACGGAAAAAACGGGCCATAGTATGAATCCTTTGGTGTCAGCTGATGAATCGTGAGGCAATACCGGCTCAGGCCGCGCTTGACTCACTGCTCTCTTCTTCGCGCTCATCTTTGCGGGCCATCGGCGACGCTTCGGTAATCGCCTCGTCGCGACGGATGATCAGATTGCGAATGACGGCATCGTTAAAGCGGAAGCCGCTCTCCAGCTCATCACGGGTTGCCTGATCGCATTCGATGTTCAGCAGCACATAGTGCGCCTTGTGAACTTTTTGAATGGAATAGGCCAGCTGACGACGGCCCCAGTCTTCAACGCGGTGGATCTTGCCACCGTTGCCTTCCACCAGATTGCGATAGCGCTCCAGCATGGCAGGGACCTGTTCACTCTGGTCAGGGTGGACCAGAAACACGATTTCATAGTGACGCATAGTCTTGGCATATCCTTTCGGTTTAACAGCCCCCCGTCGAGCCTCGCGGCCGCGGTGGAGCAAGGAAACCCACCGGCCTGTGCCTGCGGGTAGTGTAAAGGTGGCGCATTTTACGCAAGCGGTCGACGCTTTGCAAATCAAGGGGCTAGGTTCTGAGTTCTGAAACCTGCACTCTCCCTGTGGGAGCGGGCTACGACCGCGACCCCACCCTCGG
>JBKGZJ010000133.1:0-6157 GCA_046545635.1 Thiohalophilus sp.
CGCCTCCGCGTCCTCTGCGTTATTTCCAGTGCGCTCGAAAAATGACTCAGACCGCTTCGAGGTCTGCCAGCGGCCAGCGGGCGCGGCCGGTGAATTCGAGGCTTTCGTGCTGGCCGGCGGCCAGGCGCTGGCAGCCGGCGAAGGCGATCATGGCGCCGTTGTCGGTGCAGAATTCCAGGCGCGGGTAGTAGACCCGGGCGTTTTCCCTGTCGGCCAGCTGATCGAGTTTTTCGCGCAGTTTGCGGTTGGCGCTGACCCCGCCGGCGATCACCAGGCGGGTGAGGCCGGTCTGCTGCAGGGCGCGGCGACATTTGATGGCCAGGGTGTCGACCACCGCCTCCTCGAAGGCGCGGGCGATGTCGGCTTTGGCCTGTTCCTCGCCCTCATGCTTTTTATAGGTGTTGAGGGTGAAGGTCTTCAGCCCGCTGAAGCTGAAATCGAGCCCGGGGCGGTCGGTCATCGGCCTCGGGAAGCGAAAGCGGGCCGGATCGCCCTGCTCGGCCAGCTTCGCCACCGCCGGGCCGCCGGGATAACCGAGCCCCAGCAGCTTGGCGGTCTTGTCGAAGGCCTCGCCGGCGGCGTCGTCCAGCGACTCCCCCAGCAGCCCGTAGCGGCCGATGCCCTCGACCCGCACCAGCATGGTGTGGCCGCCGGAGACCAGCAGGGCGACGAAGGGGAAGTCGGGCGGATCGGGCTCCAGCATCGGTGCCAGCAGGTGGCCTTCCATATGATGCACGCCGATGGCCGGGACCCCCCAGCCGTAGGCCAGGCTGCGGGCGATGCCCGCACCGACCAGCAGGGCGCCGAGCAGCCCCGGCCCGGCGGTGTAGGCAATCCCATCGATCTGCTCCGGGTCCGTGTTGGAGTGAGTCATCACTTCGCGTATCAGCGGCAGGGTTTTTTGGATGTGGTCCCGCGAGGCCAGCTCCGGCACCACGCCGCCGAACTCGGCGTGCAGCGCCACCTGGCTGTACAGGGCGTGGCCCAGCAGCCCGGCGTCGCTGTCGTAGATGGCGATGCCGGTCTCGTCGCAGGAGGTTTCGATGCCCAGTACCCGCATAAATGGCCTTTTATCCCTTGAAATTCACTGGTTTGCCTTACATTTAGACTTTGCAATTGGCAAGGGCAGGTATTACACTTGCGCGCCTTAACTTTTTCAACAATTTTATCGAGGTGATGCTGAATGCCTTCTGTACGTGTGAAGGAAAACGAACCCTTTGACGTCGCCCTGCGTCGTTTCAAGCGTTCCTGCGAGAAAGCCGGTGTGCTGTCCGAAGTTCGCCGTCGCGAATTTTACGAAAAGCCGACCGCCGTGCGTAAGCGCAAGCTGGCCGCCGCGGTCAAGCGCCACCAGAAGAAACTGTCTCGCGAACGCGCCCGCCTGAAACGTCTGTACTGATGCCTTTTCACCGTCCGCTGTCGCGGGCGGCTTCTGACAAACCGGTATGAGTGACACTTCTCTCAAGCAGCGCATCAACGATGACGTCAAGACGGCGATGCGCAACAAGGACAGGGAGCGCCTCGGCACCCTGCGCCTGATCACGGCCGCCATCAAGCAAAAGGAAGTCGACGAGCGCATCGAGCTCAATGACGAGCAGGTCCTCGGCGTGCTGGAGAAGATGGTCAAGCAACACAGGGACTCCATCGAGCAGTACGAAAACGCCGGGCGCAGCGAGCTGGCGGACAAGGAGAAGGCCGAGCTGGCCGTCATCCAGGAATACATGCCCGCCCAGCTCTCCGAAGCCGAAATCACCGCCCTGATCGACGAGGCCATCGCCGAGACCGGCGCCAGCGACATGAAAGCGATGGGCAAGGTCATGGGCCTGCTCAAGCCCAAACTGGCCGGCCGCGCCGACATGGGCCAGGTCAGCGCGCTGATCAAAGCCAGACTTTCCTGATCAGTTACCCACGCTCCCTCCGTAGGAGCGGCTCCGCCGCGATAACCTCCGCACGCGCAGCTACATCGCGCTGAAAGCGCTCCTACAACAAACCACCCCCTTTTTTTCCGGTACCCAGGCGTAGATCAGGTTGCGCGCAGGCTAGCGCCAGCGTGACCTACAGGACTGTGGGAGCGCCCCACGGGCGCGATTTTCGGCCAGAAAGTCGCGGTCGTAGCCCGCTCCCACCTCACTCTTTTTAGCCTGTTCCCATGATTCATTATATTCCTCGTCCCTCGTAACTCGTCCCTCGGTCCTGCGTCTGTGCTGTACAATCAGCAGCATGGCGTTGATTCCTCAATCCTTCATCGACGAGCTGATGAGCCGCATCGACATTGTCGATGTGATCGACGCGCGCGTGCCGCTGAAAAAGGCCGGCCACGAGTACAAGGCCTGCTGCCCGTTCCACAACGAGAAGACCCCCTCGTTCACCGTCAGCCAGAACAAACAGTTCTATCACTGCTTCGGCTGCGGCGCCCACGGCACCGCCATCGGTTTTCTGATGGAATACGAGCATCTGAGCTTCCCCGAATCGGTCGAGGAGCTGGCCCGCAATGCCGGGATGAAAGTGCCCTATGAGGGCGGGCCGCCCACGACGCAGGATCGCCAGGCCAGCCGGGACGCGGAGGATCTCTACGCCCTGATGCAGCAGGCGGATGACTATTATCGTCAGCAATTGCGCGACCATCCGCAGCGCCAGACGGCAGTCGATTACCTCAAGGGTCGGGGCCTGAGCGGGCGGATCGCCGCCGAATTCGGCATCGGCTACGCCCCGCCGGGCTGGGACAATCTGCTCAAAAAGCTCGGCACCTCCGCCGAGCGCCAGAAACAGCTGGTCACCACCGGCATGCTGATCGAAAAGGACGACGGCAAGCGCTACGACCGCTTTCGTCACCGGATCATGTTTCCCATCCGCGATCGCCGCGGGCGCACCATCGCCTTTGGCGGCCGGGTGCTGAGCGACGATGACGACGCGCAGGGAAGTGCTAATGTCGCGGGAGGCAGGACGCCGGGAGCGACCCAGCCCAAATACCTCAACTCGCCCGAGACCCCGCTGTTTCACAAGGGCCGCGAGCTTTACGGCCTGTACGAGGCGCGCCAGGCGCTGCGCCAGATTCCCCGCCTGCTGGTGGTGGAGGGCTACATGGACGTGGTCTCGCTCGCCCAGTTCGATATCCGCTACGCGGTCGCCACCCTGGGCACGGCCACCACGGCGGACCACCTGCAGCAGCTGTTCAAGGTCACCTCCGAGGTGGTGTTCTGCTTCGACGGGGATCGGGCCGGTCGCGAGGCGGCCTGGCGGGCCATGGAAAACGCTCTGCCGGTGATGCGCGAGGGACGCCAGATCCGCTTTTTGTTCCTGCCCGAGGGCGAGGATCCCGATACCCTGGTACGCCAGGTGGGCAAGGCCGAATTCGAGCAGCAGGTGAGCCGCGCCGCGCCCTTCTCCGATTATCTGTTCAACCGGCTCAGCGCCCGGAACGACACCGCCTCCATCGACGGGCGGGCCAACCTGGTGGAACAGGCCCGGCCGCTGCTGGCCAGACTGCCGCCGGGGCTCTACCGGCAGATGATGGTCAGCCAGCTGGCGCAGCTGGCGCGGATCGACGAGCGCCGGATCGAAACCGCCCTTAACCAGACAAAAAATCCGGACAAAGGCCGCGCCGAGCCCGCGCCGACCGCGCCGTCCCGCCGCGCGGCCCGTGGCAGCGGTCAGCAGCGGCAGACCTTCTCGCCGGTGCGCCGCGCCCTGGCGCGGCTGCTGCATGACCCGGGTCTGGCCGCCGAAGCCGGCGATCCCCGGCGTTTCAGCCAGCTGGAGATGGCGGGGATCGATTTATTGGTCGATCTGCTTGAAACTTTGCACCATCACCCCAATCTAACCACCAGCGCTTTGCTGGAACGCTGGCGCGATTCGGAACACATCCGGCACCTGGAAAAGCTGGCCGCCTGGCAGCCGGAAATTGACGACGCCGCGAGCCTGAAACAGGAATTTACGGCCGCTATCGAGGCCCTGGATCGCCACCGGCTGGAGGCCCGCTACGACATGCTGATGGCCAAGTCCAACCACGGTAACCTCACGCCGGAGGAGAAGGTCGAAATCCGGCAACTGTCCAGCCAGCTGTTCCACTGAAGTCATTTTCAGAAAAATTAAATAAATCGGGGGTCTGTGCCGTCATATAGAGGGCACCTGCCCCCGTCGATATGTCCCGATTACCTGGATAATCGGGCAAATTAGTGTAAAATTGGGTGGTTTTATGCCGCTATTTTGGGATCTGACTAGATGAAGCCTGCAAAAGCCGAAGCGATGGATTTGACTCAACAGCAATCTCAACTCAAGTCGTTGATTGCCAAGGGTAAAGAACAGGGTTTTCTGACCTATGCCGAGGTCAACGACCACCTGCCCGATGATATTGTCGACCCCGAGCAGATTGAGGATATCGTTGCCATGATCAACGATATGGGCATCGTCGTCTACGAGGCAGCCCCCGACGCGGATACCATTCTGGAGACCACCACCGAAGTCGACGAAGATGCCGCCGAGGAAGCCGCCGCCGCGCTGGCCTCGGTCGACAGCGAATTCGGTCGCACCACCGATCCCGTACGCATGTACATGCGCGAGATGGGCGCGGTGGAACTGCTGACCCGCGCCGGCGAAATCGAGATCGCCAAGCGCATCGAAGACGGCCTCAACCAGATGCTGTCCGCGCTGACCATGTATCCCGAAACCGTCAGCCAGTTGCTGCTGCTGTGGGACCAGGTCGATGCCGGCGAAATGAAACTGACCGATCTGATCACCGACTTTATCGATCCCAATGCGCCGGACGAAATTCCGACTCACACCCCGGTCGACGCCAATGCCACTGCGACCACGAGTGACGATGATGACGACGATGCCGAGGAGGTCGATACCGGCCCGGATCCTGAAGAGGCGCGGCAGCGTTTCGAGAATATCCGCAAGATCCACAAGAAGCTGGTGACGTCGACCCGCAAATACGGCCATCGCGACAAGAAAACCGCCAAACACCGTGACGAGCTGGTCGAACAGGTCATGCAGCTCAAGCTGACCCAGAAGGTTGTGGACAATCTGGTCATGGCCATGCGCGAACTGATCGATCGTATCCGCAGTTATGAAAAAGTGATCATGGACATCTGCGTGGATCGCGCGCATATGCCGCGCAAGGAATTCATCACCTCGTTCCCCGAGAATGAAGCCAAGCCCGAGTGGCTGGAAGAACAGATCAAGGCCGACACCAAATACTCGCCGATCCTGCTGGATCACAAGGACGATATTCTGCGTGCCCAGCAGAAACTGGCTTCCATCGAGGAGATCTGCGGCCTGACCATTTCCGAAATCAAGGACATCAACCGCAAGATGTCCATCGGCGAAGCCAAGGCCCGCCGCGCCAAGAAAGAAATGGTCGAGGCCAACCTGCGCCTGGTAATCTCCATCGCCAAGAAGTACACCAACCGCGGTCTGCAGTTCCTGGATCTGATTCAGGAAGGCAACATCGGTCTGATGAAGGCGGTCGACAAGTTCGAATACCGTCGCGGTTACAAGTTCTCGACCTATGCCACCTGGTGGATTCGTCAGGCCATCACCCGCTCCATCGCGGATCAGGCCCGCACCATCCGTATTCCGGTGCACATGATCGAAACCATCAACAAGCTCAACCGTATCTCGCGGCAGATGCTGCAGGAGATGGGTCGCGAACCGACCCCGGAAGAGCTGGCCGAACGCATGGAAATGCCCGAAGACAAGGTGCGCAAGGTGCTGAAGATCGCCAAGGAACCGATCTCCATGGAAACCCCGATCGGCGACGACGAGGATTCTCACCTGGGGGACTTCATCGAGGACCTCAACGTGCTGTCGCCGATGGATCACGCCACCTCCAGCGGCCTGCAGGAAACCGTGCAGGGTGTGCTGGAAGGACTGACCGCGCGCGAAGCCAAGGTCCTGCGCATGCGCTTCGGGATCGACATGAATACCGACCACACCCTGGAAGAGGTCGGCAAACAGTTCGACGTGACCCGCGAACGCATTCGCCAGATCGAAGCCAAGGCACTGCGCAAACTGCGTCATCCGACCCGCTCGGATCATCTGCGCAGCTTCCTCGACTACGAATAAACCCCCGGCAAATGCCGTCACCGAAAAGGCCGCCCCGATACCCCGGGCGGCCTTTTTTCGTTATACTTCCTGCCTTACGGGCCTGTAGCTC
>JBKGZJ010000134.1:0-6050 GCA_046545635.1 Thiohalophilus sp.
AATCGCCTCCCACAAGGCAAAAGCCTGTTTTGCTGTTGTGGGAGGGGCTTTCAGCCGCGACAAGCTGTCCGTCTGCACGACCCGTCGCGGCGCAACCGCTCTTGCCTCATACTTTTACTGCCAACTGCCAACTGCCAACTGCCAACTGCCAACTGCCAACTGCCAACCGCTAACTCTGCACTCACTCCAGAACAAGTTCCCGCCTGATCCGCCCGGCGTGATCATGACTGACTTCCAGCACCAGGGCCGTGTGTTGTTCGGCGCGAATGATCCAGCTTACCTTGATTCGATCGTCGGTCGGATCGCTCACCTGGCCCGACCAGCCGAACGGGGAGTCGGGTTTGTGGGAACGGCCTTCGAGCTGGCCGAGTTGCTGATCGATCTGGCCGCTGATCAGTTCCGTGTTATCCGGCAGTTGCAGGCGGCAACGAACGCCGGGTGCGATTTTTTTCTCCAGTGCCTGTTTCGACAGATAGGTGGGCAGCCAGCCATGGTTGTTGATTACCGCTTCGAGTTTCCAGAGCGTGTTCTCCAGTCGGGTAATCCGAACCTCGCCCAGGCCCAGTTGTGGACCGATCAGGTTGTGCCAGATCAACCAGTCGGGAAAACGTTTGAGTTCCTCTTCCAGTTTGTGCGCTGGTGGATTCCAGAAGCTGAAGAGCGGATTCCAGCCGCCCAGTTCAATCGGTCCAAGCTGGGGGTGGTCGAAGGCATACCAGTCGACGAATCCCTCGCCCTTCAACACGTCGTCGTTCCAGGCGAGCAGCTTGCGATCGTCCTCGATTCCATGGCTCCGGTACCAGTCGATATAGGCAAAGTCGGTAATGCCCGCTTCACGTTGCGGAGACCAGATCTCCACGGTCCAGCTGTAACGGCCCAGTTCCTGATAGAGATAATCGTCCAGCGCGCCGGTGATCACCTCACGCGGATGATACCGGAAACCGTGATAGGCGGAGACGGCCGGGTAACCGGTCAGTGCCGTGCCCTTGTTGGCCAGTGTCTGGAAAACGCGAAGGTCCTCGGGAATCATCTCCTCGTCCGGGCGGTGGGAAAACGGCCGCAATAACACCCCGCTGTAGGAGTGAAAGGCGACGCCGCCACAGATATTGGGATGTTCGTGAATAAAACGCACGGCCGCGTTGACCTCCGGCTCGGAGGCGGGGAAGGGGCCGGCGCCCTTTTGCTCGGCTTCGGGGCGCCAGTCACAGGGAAAGTTGCGGTTGAGATCCAGCCCTTCATCGTTGGGACGCACTCCGATAGTGAAGCCGTCGTAATCGGCGATCTTGCCCTCGGGCAGCAGCCGGTAATAGTTGCCGCCGGTTTCGGCCGGCTCGCGGGCAATCATCAGGCGCGGGTCGTCGGGGGCGATCTTCCAGTGGCCGTCGGGATCGGGAATGCGCATCGACAGGATCCGCCCGTCGCCGTCCATGTCCTGCGGCGTCAGTCCGCCGGGCAGGGGATCGCTCTGGGGCCAGGGGCGGGTGCCGCTGCGCACGATCTTCGGTGTGTCGGCCAGCGCCCATTCGGCCCCGTCGGGGTTGAGGCGGGGGCATATATAAAAGGTGCGGCTGTCCAGGCAGCGGGTCACGTCCGGATCCCGACCGTCATGGCTGAGCAGGTACTCGATCAGGTAGAGGCAGGCCATGGAGCCGACCAGTTCGGCCGAGTGAATGTTGCCATCCACCCAGAAGCCCGGCTTGTCCTGCGCCGTGCCGGTAGCGTGGCGGGTAACGGTGGCCAGCCAGATATCGTGGCCCTCGAAACTTCGGCCGATGCTTTGAATCTGTATCTGTTCGGGGTGGTGTTGCGCGTATTCGTGCAGCAGCCGGGTGAGTTCGGCGTAGCGGTAGTAACTGTCGAAACGGGGTTTTTGCATACGGGTCCGGTCAGGTGGGCAAGTCGCGGCAAGTATAGTCAGCCTGTGTAAAAATAATAGCCGGTGCCGGTAAAAAAGATTGCAAAACCGCTAAAAAGGTTTATATATGCGCCAGCTTACTGTTTACGGTGATCCACCTGCATGATCCGCCCTGCCACCCTTGCCGACCTGGACGAACTGGTCCGGATCGAGAACGTCTCGTTTGTCACTGACCGCTTCTCCCGGCGCAACTTTCGTTATCTGCTGACCAAGGCCAACGCCTGCTCCCTGGTCGACGAGGAACACGGTCGACTGCGCGGCTACGCCATGCTGCTGTTTAACACCGGCACCTCGCTGGCACGGTTGTATTCCTACGCGGTGGATCCCGCATGTCGGGGGCAGGGTGTCGGCCAGGCTCTGGTCACCGTCGCCGAGTCCGAAGCAGTGGCGCATGACTGCATCACCCTGCGTCTGGAGGTGCGCCGGGACAACACGGCCTCCATTCGCCTGTTCGAGAAAAACGGCTATCGCCCGATCGGTACCGTGGAGGACTATTACGAGGATCACATGGCCGCGCTGCGCTACGAAAAGTCACTGGCGCCGCATCTGGCGCCGGACATGGTGCGGGTGCCGTATTACGAGCAGACCCTGGACTTTACCTGTGGTCCCTCGGTGCTGCTGATGGCCATGAAGGCGCTTGAGCCTGGTATCAATATGGACCGGCGTGAGGAGCTGCGCATCTGGCGCGAATCGACCACCATCTACATGACCTCCGGGCATGGGGGTTGCGGCCCCTATGGACTGGCGCTGGCCGCCTGGCACCGGGGCTTTGATGTGGAGACCTATGTGAATGACAAGGGCGCGCTGTTCATCGACTCGGTGCGCAGCGAAGAGAAAAAAGAGGTTATGCGTCTGGTGCAGGAAGACTTTGTGCAGGAGCTGAAAAATCTGCCGGTCAGGCTGGAGTACCGTCCTATCAAGGTGGCCGAACTGCAGCAGAAGTTCGAACAGGGCGGGATCCCGATCGTGCTGATCAGCTCCTACCGGATTTACCAGGAGAAGTTTCCACACTGGGTGGTGGTGACCGGTTTCGACGAGAAATACATCTATGTGCATGATTCTTTCGTCGATTATGAGTCACAGAAAAGCCAGACGGACGTTATCAACATGCCGATACTGAAAACCGACTTCGAACGCATGGCCCGTTATGGCAAGGCCGGCCAGAAGGCGGTGCTGGTGGTCAAGAACCGTCAGCCGGAAAAAAAACGGAACGCAGGATGACCTCACATATTGTCATTGTGGAAAACCGGCAGGACTGGAATGCCGCATTTCCCGAGGTGGAACTGGTGCTGGCCGCCGATTACCTGGGTAACCGGAATTTTCTCAAGCTCAAGCAGCCGCATGTGATCAATCTGTGCCGCAGTTACCGCTATCTGTCCACCGGCTATTACTGTTCCCTGCTGGCCGAGGCGCGCGGGCATAAAATGTTGCCTTCGGTTCGGACCATCACCGATCTCAGTCGCAAGGCGATCTACAGCCTGGATGCCGAAGGTCTGGACAAGCTGGTCGATCGCTATCTGAAAAAACATGCTGACGGTTCAGCAAGTCGGACTCTGGACATATATATCCTGTTCGGACGTACCGAAAGCCGGGATTTTCAACCACTGGCACGGCAGATTTTCGATATATTCGCCTGTCCCCTGTTGAAAGTGGAGTTTCGTTATCAGCAGACCTGGCATATCAGTCGTATCCGGCCCTTTGGGCTCAATGCGCTGCCAGCAGAAAAAAGGCCGTTCTTTGGTGAAGCGTTTAACGCGTATCTGAGCTATCGCTGGCGCAAGCCCCGGCCCAAAAACCGCTATCGTTACGATCTGGCGATTTTGCACAACCCCCTCGAGGTTCTGCCGCCGTCCAACAAGGCAGCGCTACAAAAATTTATTCGGGCCGGACGCAAGCTGGATATCAACGTGGAATTGATCGAGAAAAAAGACTACTCGAGACTGGCGGAATATGATGCGTTGTTCATTCGCGAGACCACCAATATCGATCACTATACCTATCAGTTTTCCCGCAAGGCCGAAGCCGAGGATATGGTAGTGATGGATGATCCGCATTCCATTGTTATGTGTACCAACAAGGTTTATTTGTCGGAATTGCTGTCCGAGCACAATGTACCAATGCCCAGGAGTGTTATTCTGCGCAAAGGGGACAATCAGGCACGAGTGAGCGATATCGGCTATCCGGTGGTGTTGAAGATCCCGGACGGTTCATTCTCCCGCGGTGTATTCAAGGCGGAGAATGAGAAGCAGTATCGTTTGATTACGGAAAAACTGTTCCGGGAATCGGATCTGATCCTGGCGCAGGAGTATTTGTACACCGAGTTCGACTGGCGCATCGGGGTGCTGAATCACCGGCCTATTTTCGCCTGTCAGTACTACATGTCCCGATCGCACTGGCAAATCGTCAAGCATGGCAGCAACGGTGGCATTACCGAGGGGGACTACAAAAGCTGGCAGATCGAGGCTGTACCCCCGGCGGTGATCGACACGGCTTTACAGGCCGCGAATCTGATCGGGGACGGTTTTTATGGTGTCGATATCAAACAGAATGACGATGGCCTGTATGTGATCGAGGTGAATGACAATCCGAACCTGGAGACCGGTGTCGAGGACGCCGCCGAGGGGGATGGGCTGTATCGGAGGATTCTGGGTGAATTTATGCGGCGTCTTGATACACGCAAGGCGAGGCTGGCAGGATAATGGCCGATAAGGGTTTACCCTAAGGCCTGATAGCGCCAGGGATGGCAGAGAGGACGAATTGTTATAAGATTAGTATAGAAATAACCGCTGCTCGGACACGGAGGCCGACACCTGCAGTCTAACAAAATCAACGTCATGCTGTTTACAACAAAATCCAGAACCGACAAATCGCCGCCCGATCTCGACAGCAGCCAGTTTGGCCATTTCGGCAACCTTACCAGACCTTACAAGGATGCCGGGCGCAGGGATCTCGACAGGGAGCGCTATCTGCAGATGCTGGTCCATTATCAGCGGGCGCCGGTGCGGTTGCTGGAAGAAGCCGTACGCATCCAGGCCAATCTCAATCGGCTGAAAATGAAGCCGGAGAAACGTGAGCAGCTGACCCGGGCGGTGTTGGGACAGGTTTATCCGGTAGTGGCCATGTGGTATGAGAAGTTCCAGGCGGCGCAGAGCAGCCTGCCGGAGAGTAACGAACGACGTAATGCGCTGGAAGCCAGCATCAGGGCCATTGAACAGATGGCAATCAGTTACAAACTGCTGTTTCACACCGATTACAGCGCCAGCCCTTCCGGTTTCGCGCGCAACCGGCAGCAATTGGTTGCCCGGGGCTTGCGGATTATCGAACTGTTGCGGTTGATTCAGCGGTTAAAGGCCCTGCGTTATCAGAAGATGAGCAAAACCGACTGGCTGGATGTCAATCAGGCGTTTTTCTCCATGTTGTTGCACAATGCCGTGAACGAACAGCTGGATCTGCTGGGCACGGTTGGCGTCAGAAGCCGGCAGATCAAATCGGAGCGCAGCAACACTCCGAAAGGTTCCATGCAGGAAATCTACCTGTCTATTCAGTTGTTTGGTTTGCTTGAAACCAACAGTTGGTCGACCCATTTGTTGCATATTCCGGATGCCTGGCTGAATACGTTGGGCATGGAGAGTTTTCGGATAATAGCGGACAATCATGCTCCAATGCAGCCGGGGAGCCTGATTACCTATCTGAATAATAGCAGTCCGCCACAATTCCAGCGTCGCGAGGATATCAAAGGCCCGAGTATCCTGATCGACTATACCGGGTTGTACAATGCCCTGGTCAGGGAACATGAAAATATTGGCAGGATGAAATTCCTCGGCAAATACGATGCCAGAAAACTCAGCAAACCGTTACAGGCAGTAAAAGAGGAGGAGCGCCTGCCGCTACTCGAGTCAATGTTGTTTGAGCTTCGCCAGCGGGCGCGACAACAGAAACGCCATCGGGTACACACCTATGATGCCCTGCGGGTGTATATCGGACGTGAAGAAGTGATGCGTCTGCTGCGTGACATCTCCTCACGGGATATACAAAAGACCATGGCTTCCCGCCAGTTCGTTGACAAGCTGGCACGCCAGTCTTCCCTGCTGGCGGAGGATGACAAGTCTCATATGATTAACCGCTGGGCCATGAT
>JBKGZJ010000135.1:0-6038 GCA_046545635.1 Thiohalophilus sp.
TCTCGCCGTTGCCGCCCTTCTCGGCAAAGATGGCGTAAAAGTAATAGGTAATGTGCTCCGACAGGGGCGCGCTGGAGAGCAGCTTGATCAGATAGGGTGACTGGAAGTCGCTGTCTACGGCGGTGGACTCGCCGGTATCGAGATCGGTAATCGCCTCGGCATCGCGGGCCTGGGCGAAGGCCTGGGCGCGAAACGCCACCGGCGGGGTCTTGGCCAGCGCCAGCATGTCATCGCCGGTGGCCACGCTGTTGTCCTTCCAGTTGGGCAGGCGGAAGTTGGAGTCGGCGAAACTTTCCCCGAACTCGTTCAGCCTGGGAAAGGCGGCGTGACAGGTGGTGCAGGACATTTTGTAGTCGCGGGCGAAGGCCGGCATGGCGTTCGCCTCGGGCAGCAGCAGGATCAGCAGCAGCAAACTGCTGAACAGGGTGTGCAGATGAAAGCGTGTGAGCATGGTCGTTCTCCCCGTGGCAATGGCAAGTTGTTTTTACGAACCGTCCCGGCGTAACCGGCGTTTCGGCAAGCCCGGGCGGATCGGTTGCATGTCCGGAGAGTCTGGCGGGTTTTTCTGAAATGAAACTGAATCGGCAGGGAGGCAGGCAGATTTAACAAACGTTCACAATCGCCGCCTGTTACCGGCGCGTCGGGCGCACTAGGCTGTGAGTGTCTGACCCCGCTTTACCCAGAGCGGGATTCAATGCCCGGTCCCCAATGCCGGGCGAACTTGACCCCGGAAGACGCAATTCCCCACATCCCAACCCCTATTCCGGGGTTTTTTTTGGTCTCCCTTGATCCGGCTCAAGGTCGAGCCAGCGGTTTACCACGTTTAATGCCTCTTCGACCCCCTGTTTTTTGGTGGCGGAGAACAGTTGCGCGCTGGCCTGGGGATAATCGGCCAGCTGTTTGCGCACCGCCAGCAGGGTATTTTGCGCCGGTCCCCGCTTGAGCTTGTCGGCCTTGGTCAGCAGGATGTGGACCGGCAGCCCGGCATGGCGGCAGAATTCGAGCATTTGCCAGTCGTAGTCGGTCAGCGGATGGCGGATGTCCATCAGCAGGACCAGCCCGGCGAGGGACTCGCGCTGTTGCAAATAGGTGGCCATGGTCTCGCCCCACTGGCGCTGCACGGCCTCGGGCACCCGGGCAAAGCCGTAGCCGGGCAGATCCACCAGCCGGCGCCGGTCGTCGAGCGCGAAAAAGACCAGATGCCGGGTGCGCCCGGGCGTTTTACTGGTCCGCGCCAGGGCCTTGCGCCCGGTCAGGGCGTTGAGCGCGCTGGATTTGCCGGCGTTGGAGCGCCCGGCGAAGGCCACTTCAGCACCGCTGTCCGCCGGCGCCTGGTGCGGTTGGGGGACACTGAGCTGAAAGCGGATTTCGGCGTAGGGGCGGCGTAAGTGGTTGAGTTGGTTGCTCACGGGGCTCAATAGTGGGTTTCGCGGTGGCTGTAGGGTATAATGGGGTGTCTTGACCGGGTTACGGTCGACTGATATATAGTCAGCCGCTTTATTAGCGATTACGGGAATTCTAGCATGGCGAACTTGGTGATGGCGTCATGGTCAAAATTTTATCTATCTCATCAACCATAAGCTTGAAGATTAAGGAGTAGACAATGAAAAAAGTAATGACAAGTAGTATTGTGTCTCTGGCCATGCTGGGTCTGGTTTCCGTCGCACAGGCCGCGGATGGCCAGAAAGTCTATAAGGATGCCTGTTTTTCCTGTCACGACACCGGCGCTGCCGGCGCACCCAAGCTGGAAAAGAGCGCCTGGGCCGATCGTATCGACCAGGACAAAGAAACCATGTACAAGTCTGCCATCGAGGGCAAGGGTAACATGCCGGCCAAGGGCGGGCGTGCCGATTTGAGCGATGCTGACGTCAAGGCCGCGGTCGATTACATACTCTCCGAGGTTAAATAAAATCACGGCTTTCGGGTCGGACCCGTTTATCAATAATTGCAAGGTTGGTTTAATCACAAATGAAGTATACAACGCTCGTTAGTTTCCTCGCGGTTTCCCTGTTCGCGTCCACGGCCCAGGCGGCCGGCGATGCCAAGGCCGGTGAAGCCAAGGTAGAAGCCTGTGTCGCCTGTCACGGTGAAAAGGGTGATAGCAGTACCGCCGAATTCCCCAAACTGGCGGGCCAGCATGCCGGCTATACCGCCAAGCAGCTGGCGGATTTCAAGCAGGGCGATAGCCGTTCGGATCCTGTCATGGCGGGCCAGGTGGCCGAGCTCAGTGAGGAAGACATGGCGGACATTGGCGCCTACTACGCCAAACAATCCGTCAGCAAGGGTCAGGCCGACGAGGATCTGGCGGCGTTGGGTGAGAAGATCTACCGAGGTGGTAACAGCAAGAAGGGTGTCAGCGCCTGCATCGCCTGTCATGGTCCGACCGGAGCCGGGAACCCGGCTGCGAATTTCCCGCTGTTAAGTGGCCAGCACACTGATTATCTGGTGAAGGCCATGAATGATTTTCGTGACGGCAAGCGCACCAACGATATGAACGGGATGATGCAGGATATCGCTTCGAATATGAGCGACAGGGAAATCAAGGCAGTCGCGTCTTACATTTCCGGCCTGCACTGATGTCCGACTGCTGATCGGTTGGTCAAACGGCAGTAAATAAAAGGGCGGATTTCCGCCCTTTTTTACGTGGGTATATGGCAGACTTTTCCCTCTGCGGGGAACTTACAGCATTCGCTGGTGACTTAACTCAGATAAACGGGCCGACAGCGGTGGCGAATAGCGCGTTTCATTCCAGCATTGACCGCATCCTGACATATCAACCGTGTACAGCGTGGATCCGGTATCGCGCGGTATTGGCGAATTCTGCTTTCCGGTGGGCATTCTGCGGTTAAATTTACCGGGATATGTGATAGCGTAGCGCACCAAATTGACGGTTATATTGGCGAGTGATGGTGAATAAGTCCAAACAACAAAAACCGGTCCGTCTGTGGCTGGAGTTTCTCGGCTCGATGAATCTTGCGATTACCATTCTGGTGGTGATCGCCGTGGCCTCGGTGATCGGAACCGTTCTGCAGCAAAACCAGCCCTATCAGGATTACATCATCAAGTTCGGCCCCTACTGGCACGAGATATTCAAGGTGCTGGATCTGTACGATGTCTACAGCGCCGTGTGGTTTTTATTATTGCTGGGCTTTTTGTTGTTGAGTACCAGCGTCTGTATCTATCGCAACGGGCCCTCGATGCTGCGCGATATGCAGCACTATCGGCTGACGATGAAGGAAAAGTCCCTGCGTGTGATGCGCAATTTTCGCGAGTGGACGTTCAGCGATTCCCCCGAGGCGGTGGAGCAGACATTTGCCCGCTATCTGAATAATAAAGGCTATCGGGTGCGCCGCAAGACCAGGGAAGGGACGACCGTCATGGCCTTCATGAAGGGCCATATGAACCGCCTGGGGTATCTGTTCACCCATGTTGGTATTGTGGTGATTTGTGTGGGCGGCTTGATGGACGGCAACCTCAGTTTGTCGGTGAAAGAGTGGCTGGGCAAGCTCCAACTGGAAACCCGGGATGTTTCCGCAAGTGAAGTGCCCGACATCAGTCGGCTGGGCCCACGGGAGAACTGGTCTTTCCGTGGAAGCATCACCCTGCCTGAAGACAGTGTCAGTAACCTGGTGTTTCTGAATATACGTGACGGCTACCTGGTGCAGGAACTGCCGTTTGCGGTGGAACTCAAGGAGTTTCGGGTCGAATATTATGATTCCGGCCAGCCCAAGTCGTTTGAAAGTGATTTGCTGATTCATGATGACCAGCTGGATGAACCCCTGGAGAAGACCATCGCGGTGAATCATCCACTTATCTACCGGGGTTATGCGATTTACCAGGCCAGCTTTGCCGACGGCGGCACGAAGATGGACCTCAAGGCCTGGCCGTTGTTTGACGCGGCGCCCGAACCGGTGGAGATGGAGGGGAAGGTCAGTGCCCGGCGCCAGATCGAGACGCCAGACGGCACCATGACGATCGAATTCGAGGATTTTGAGCAATTTAATGTCTTTCCCGCCGAGCAGGTGGCGGCCGGCGAAATGGAGCAGAGCGGCGAAACGGTTAGCGGGACTGATATGGTCCGTGGCGGCGAGATGGGCCGCAGCGACAAAAAGTTTATCAATTTCGGCCCCAGCTTTACCTTCAAGTTACGTCGTCCCAGCGGTGAGGCGCGCGAATATGTGAACTACATGACGCCGGTAGAGCAGGAAGGGCGCTATTACTTTTTAAGCGGAATGCGTGAAAGCCAGGCGGAACCGTTCCGGTATATGCATATTCCGGCCGATGACAAGATGTCCGTCGACCGGTTTATGCGTTTTCACGCCTGGCTGAATAATGAGGAACGGGTTCGCCATATTGCGAAACAGAGTGCCAGCCAGGCCATGTCCTCGGCAGATATCCAGGACGAAGACATGCTGGAAAATATTGTCTCTTCCATGGTGCGCCTGACCAGCGAATTTACGCGGGGCGGCTACCAGGCGATCGATCAGCGCATTCGGCGGACCGTGCCAGAGGAGCAACAGGTGCAGGTGGCGGAAACCTACCTGAAAATCCTCAATTCGATGCTGGAAAATATGTACCGGGAACTGCTGGAGGACGAGGGTGTCATTGGAGAAGGTATTACGGCCGAACAGAATCGCTGGTTCGAGGACGCCGTGAATGCCCTGGCTTCCATCGGGCCATACGGTTCGCCCTTCTATTTGCAGCTGAGCAGTTTCGACCTGCGCGAGGCCTCGGGCTTGCAGATCACCCGATCACCCGGTAAAAATGTGGTTTATCTTGGCTGTATTTTGTTGATCGTCGGCGTGTTTATGATGTTCTATATTACTCATCAGCGCTTGTGGGTGATGATTCGTCCGGAAGGTCAGGGCAGCCGTGTTATGCTGGCCGGCATGGGCAACCGGAATCAGCGCGATTTCAGCAAGGTTTTCGATGCTCTTGGCGATGAGCTGGAGCAACACTACACGTCGCGCCAATAACGACAGACAGGTGACAGCATATGGCAGTAACCAAGGAACAACTGAACGAGAACTTCGGCAAGCAGTCCTTTTTTAAACAGCTGAGCCTGTTCGACTGGATCTGGGCGGCGGTCCTGCTGTTTGGTGCCGGTTACGCATGGGATAAATATTCCTCACTGATGGATGGCTATGAGGTTGGTATCCTGTTCGGGACTGCCTTGTCGTTGATCGCGCTGGGCTGGTTCTGGAAGGAGACCCGCTACTTGATGATAGCCATTGCCGCGATCAGCCTGTTTGCCGTCAGCCTGTATGGCAATGATCTGGGGCAGGCCAATCAGAACTTTTTCCTCAAGTTTCTGTTCTCCAGCCAGTCCGCCACCATGTGGATGAGCGCACTATTTGTGATGGCCACGGTGGTCTACTTTGTCTATCTGGCCAAACCCAACGAATTTGTGGGGCGTATCGCCAGTTCGATGGTCTGGGTCGCTACCACCATGGGTTTTGTCGGCCTGATGGTGCGCTGGCGCGAGTCCTATCTGATCAGCCACGATATCGGCCACATCCCGGTCAGTAATTTGTATGAAGTTTTCATCCTGTTCGCGATCATTACCGCGCTGATCTACCTGTTCTATGAAGCGCGCACCAGGACCAGGGCGATGGGCGGTTTCGCGCTGCTGATTATTTCCGCTTCCATCGCGTTTTTGTTGTGGTACCACTTCGAAAAAGGCGCGCACGAAATCGAGCCGCTGGTCCCGGCATTGCAAAGCTACTGGATGAAGATCCATGTTCCGGCCAACTTTGTCGGCTACGGCGCCTTCGCTCTGGCGGCTATGCTGGGGCTGGCCTATCTGCTGGTTGACTGGCGCCAGCAGAGAAACCCGCAAAGCACTTTTGTATCGCGCATGCCCTCCCTGGAGACCCTGGACGATGTGATGCACAAGTCCATCGCACTGGGCTTCGCTTTCTTTACTGTCGCCACGGTGCTGGGTGCCATGTGGGCCGCCGAGGCCTGGGGCGGCTACTGGTCGTGGGACCCGAAGGAGACCTGGGCCCTGATCGTCTGGCTCAACTACGCCGCCTGGC
>JBKGZJ010000136.1:0-5971 GCA_046545635.1 Thiohalophilus sp.
GGCCAGTTGCTAGGGGCTAGTAACTAGGAAAAGCGGCGTTTGCCTTGAATGGATATAAACAGGTTAATTCATGGCCGGGACTGGTTTTTGGGTTTACTAGAAACTAGCCCCCAGCACCTAGCCCCTGATTGTTGGTAGCGCTCCCCGGACTCGAACCGGGACGGGTTGCCCCACGGCATTTTGAGTGCCGCGTGTCTACCAATTCCACCAGAGCGCCATTGCGGCGGTCATTATAGGCAAATCGGCTCGCGGTTGTAAGGGCGTTGGGCGTCGAAGGCGCGCAAATCTGCTACTATGCGCCGCCATGCGACGCCAGGATTTTCATTTTGATCTGCCCGGGGAGCTGATCGCCCAGGTGCCCGCCGCCCGGCGGCGGGACAGTCGGCTGCTGTGTCTCGATGGCGCCAGCGGGGAAATCTGCGACCGGCAGTTTGCCCGGTTGCCGGATCTGCTGCAGGCCGGCGATCTGCTGGTGATGAACGACACCCGGGTGATTCCGGCGCGGCTGTTCGGACGCAAGGCAACCGGCGGGCAGATCGAGGTGCTGGTGGAGCGGCTGCTCGATGACACCGATTTGCTGGCGCACGTGCGCGCCAGCAAAAGCCCGAAGGCAGGCGCCATACTGCATTTGAGCGATAGCGTGAGCGCGACGGTACTGGGACGTGAGGGGGATCTGTTTCACCTGCGCTTCACCGATCGCAACGATTCTGAACGTACCTTGCTGACGATACTGGAGGAGCTGGGACACATGCCGCTGCCGCCCTATATTCGTCGGGCCGATGACAGGGCGGATTGGGAACGGTACCAGACCGTCTTCGCCCGCCGCCCCGGCGCGGTGGCCGCGCCCACCGCCGGACTGCATTTTGACGAGGCCATGCTGGCGCAGCTGGCGGCGCAGGGCATCGAAACCGCCTGGGTCACCCTGCATGTCGGCGCCGGCACCTTTCAGCCGGTGCGGGTGGAGGAAATTGATGACCACCACATGCATGCCGAATGGATCGAGGTGAACGAAACCGTTTGCCGGCAGGTCGAACAGACCCACCAGCGGGGCGGGCGGGTGATCGCCGTGGGTACCACCAGCGTGCGTTGCCTGGAATCCGCCGCGCGCGACGGCCGTTTACAGCCTTTCAGCGGGGACACGGATATCTTTATCTATCCGGGCTATGACTTTCAGATCGTCGACGGGCTGATTACCAACTTCCACCTGCCCGAATCGACCCTGCTGATGCTGGTCTGCGCCTTCGCCGGCTACGACAACGTCATGCGCGCCTACCGCCACGCCGTCGAACAGCGCTACCGCTTCTTCAGCTACGGCGACGCCATGTATCTCACCCGTAGTGAGTGATGAATATTTAACGCAGAGGTCGCGGAGGCGCAGAGGCGCGGAGTGTGTGAAAATATAATTTTGAATACTGAATTTTGAATTTCAGGGACGGCTTTCATTCATGATTTCATATTTAAAATTCTAAATTATTTTTCTCTGCGGCTCCGCGCCTCCGCGACCTCCGCGTTGTTTTCCAGTGTACTTAATGAAGGTATCCGGTGAAATTTGAATTATTGCAATCCGATGGCGAGGCCCGGCGCGGGCGGCTGATGTTCGATCGCGGGATGGTCCAGACGCCGGCGTTTATGCCGGTGGGGACCTACGGCACGGTCAAGGCGATGACGCCGGAGGAGCTGCGCGAGCTGGGCGCGGAGATCGTGCTGGGCAATACCTTCCATCTGCTGCTGCGCCCCGGCACGGAGGTCATTGCGGCGCACGGCGATCTGCATGATTTCATGCACTGGGACGGGCCGATCCTGACCGACTCGGGCGGCTTCCAGGTCTGGAGTCTGGGCAAGCTGCGCAAGATTTCCGAGGCGGGGGTCGATTTTGCCTCGCCGGTGGACGGCAGCAGGATTTTCATGGGGCCGGAGGAGTCGATGGCGGTGCAGCGGGCACTGGGCTCGGATATCGTCATGGTCTTTGATGAATGCACCCCTTATCCGGCGGCCGAAGAGGACGCGCGGCTGTCGATGGAACTGTCGCTGCGCTGGGCCGAACGCTGCAAGACGGCCCATGGGAACCATCGGGCGGCGTTGTTCGGCATTGTGCAGGGCGGCATGTACGAATCGCTGCGCCAGGCCTCGCTCGATGGTCTGATGCAGATTGGCTTTGACGGCTATGCCATCGGCGGGCTGTCGGTAGGTGAGCCCAAGGAGGATATGCTGCGGATTCTGGATTATCTGGGTCCGCGGATGCCGGTCGATACGCCGCGTTATCTGATGGGGGTGGGCAAGCCGGAGGATCTGGTCGAGGGGGTGCGCCGGGGCATCGATATGTTCGATTGCGTGATGCCGACCCGCAACGCCCGTAACGGCTTCCTGTTTACCTCCACCGGGCTGCTGCGCATTCGCAACAGCCGGTTCCGCACCGATACCCGGCCGCTGGACGAGACATGTGACTGCTATACCTGTCGCCATTACAGCCGGGCCTATCTGCGCCATCTGGACAAGACCGGCGAGATCCTCGGTGCCCGGCTCAATACCCTGCACAACCTGTATTACTATCAGCAGCTTATGGCGCAGCTGCGCGCGGCGATTGCGGCGGGGGATCTGGCCGGATTCGTGGCGGATTTCTATGACAAACGCTCGCAAGCCGTGCCGGCTATGTCATAATAGCGGCCCTCTAACCTCCAAAATGTAAGGGACAGATTATGAGCTTTTTCATCTCCGATGCCATGGCCCAGGCGGCGCCGGCAGCCCAGGAACCCAATATCTGGTCACAGCTGATCTTCTTTGTCGGGATTTTCGTGATTTTCTATTTTTTGCTGATTCGTCCGCAGCAAAAACGCGCCAAGGAACATCGTAATCTTGTGTCTGCCCTGTCCAAGGGTGATGAGGTGGTGACCAACGGCGGCCTGGTGGGCAAAGTGACCGAAGTGGGCGACGAATACGTCAACCTGGAACTGGCCGATAACATTGAGGTCAAATTGCAGAAGCAATCGGTGGTCAATGTGTTGCCCAAAGGAACCCTGAAGACCATCAACAAAGAATAACGACAAACACATCGCGCGGCGGCGTTTAAGCCGGCCGCGAACTCAATCCGGGAACGCGCTTCATGCTCAATCAGTACCCACTCTGGAAATACCTTCTGATCCTGTTGATTCTGTTGACAGGGCTTGTTTACGCCTTGCCCAATGTTTACGGCACCGATCCGTCGATTCAGATATCCACTACCGGTGAAGATCAGGTCGACAGCGCGGCACAGAAGCAGGTTCGGGAATTGCTGGAAGACAGCGAGATCCCCTACAACCGGATTACGCTGGATGAACAGGGTTTGCTGGTCCGGTTTGGTGATGTCGAGGACCAGCTCAAGGCAAACGACATTCTCCGCTCGGAACTGGGCGACAATTATGTCGCGGCGATGAATCTGGCACCGGCGGCACCGTCCTGGCTGACCGGGCTTGGCGCGCTACCGATGTACCTGGGACTCGATTTGCGCGGCGGTTTGCACTTTTTGATGGAAGTGGATACCGACACGGTGATGGAGCAGACCTACGAGGACATGAGCAATGAGCTGCGCACCATCCTGCGCGAAGCGAAAATTCGTTACCGGTCGGTAACGCAGAAAGATGAGAAACTGGAACTGCGTTTTCCCAGTGCCAAAGAGCGTGAGGAGGCGGATGCCGCCATCAGCGCCGAACGACGTGACCTGCAGCTGATCGAGCAGGAACGTGACGGGGCTTATTATCTTGTTGCCAGTCTGGAAGATGATGCGATAACGGAAATCAAGAAGGCGGCGGTCAAGCAAAACATCACGACCCTGCGCAACCGTATCAACGAACTGGGCGTGGCCGAACCGATCGTCCAGCGTCAGGGTGATGAGCGGGTTGTTATCCAGTTGCCGGGGGTGCAGGACAGCGCCCAGGTCAAGAGCGTGATCAGCGCCACCGCCACGCTGGAGTTTCGCCTGGTGGACGTGGAGAACGATGTGCGCGAGGCCCGGGAGGGACGGGTGCCGTTTGGATCGCGACTTTACGAGGAACGTAATGGTGATCCGATTCTGCTGAAAAAACGGGTGATCATCACCGGGGAGCGCATTACCAACGCCACTTCCGGCTTCGATCAGGAGAGCGGCTCCCCGGCGGTGTTTGTCAATCTGGACGGCGCCGGTTCCAGTCGCATGGCCAGCACCACCAAGCGGAACATCGGCAAACCGATGGCCGTGGTCTTCATCGAATACAAGCCCGAGACGATTCGTGAGGACGGCGAAGAAAAGGTTGTGACCCGCAAGGTCGAGGAAGTGATCAATGTGGCGACCATCCGCGGCGTATTCAGCAAGCGTTTTCAGATTACCGGCCTTGAACCGAATGAATCCAGCGATCTTGCGCTGTTACTGCGCGCCGGGGCGCTGGCGGCCCCGATCCGGATCATCGAAGAGCGCACCATCGGTCCCAGCCTGGGTAAAGACAACATCGAGAAGGGGACCAGCTCGATCATCATTGGCATGATTCTGGTGCTGGCCTTTATGGCCTTCTGGTACCGGGGCTTCGGCCTGGTGGCCAATGTGGCGCTGGTGGTGAACCTGGTGCTGATCGTGGCGGTGCTGTCCATGTTACAGGCCACGCTGACCCTGCCGGGGATCGCCGGGATCGTGCTGACCGTGGGGATGGCGGTCGATGCCAATGTGCTGATTTTCGAGCGTATCCGCGAGGAGTTACAAAATGGTAATTCGCCACAGGCCTCGATCAGTGCCGGCTACGGCAAGGCGTTGTCGACCATCGCCGATGCCAACATCACCACCCTGATTGCCGCGGTGGTGCTGTTTGTCTTTGGTACCGGTCCGATCAAGGGCTTTGCCATTACGCTGTCCATCGGGATCCTTACATCCATGTTTACCGCGATTATGGGAACCCGGGCGATCGTCAACCTGTCGGTCGGTGGCAAGAAATTGCGCAAACTGTCTATTTAAGACAACAGGATTCGCGTTATGCAGATTTTCCAGAATACGAACTATAACTTTACCGGCAAGCGCCGCTACGCGGTATTCCTGTCGGTGGCACTGCTTATTCTTGCCATTGCCTCACTGGCGACACGCGGACTGAATTTCGGTCTCGATTTTACCGGCGGTACGCTGCTGGAAGTGGGCTATAGCGAACCGGTGGAACTCGATCAGGTTCGCAGTGCGATCGGCGGAGCCGGTTATGATAATGCCGTGGTGCAGCATTTTGGCAGTTCCCGCGATGTCATGATCCGGCTGGTGCCGGAAGAGGGGCAGCTCAATGCAACCCTGAGCGACGATATTCTCAAGGCCCTGAAGGCGGAAGATGATTCGGTCGAGATGCGGCGGCAGGAATTTGTCGGCCCGCAAATCGGTGAAGAGCTGCGCGATGACGGCGGGCTGGCGATGTTGATCGCGCTGGCCTTTATCCTGATCTATGTCATGGCCCGTTTCGAATGGCGCTTTGCGGTCGGTTCGATTACCGCACTGATTCACGATGTAGTGATCGTGATCGGGTTTTTCTCCGTCACCCAGATGGACTTCGATCTGACTGTGCTGGCGGCGGTGCTTGCCGTGATCGGTTATTCGCTCAACGACACCATCGTGGTGTTTGATCGTATCCGGGAAAATTTCCTGCGTATGCGCAAGAGTCAGCCACCGCAAGTCATCAATACCTCATTAAACCAGACCCTGGCGCGAACCGTGGTTACCTCCCTGACTACCATGCTGGTGGTGCTGGCGATGTTTTTCCTCGGCGGCGAATTGATCCACTCCTTTGCCACGGCACTGCTGGTGGGTATTATTATCGGGACCTACTCTTCAATCTATGTCGCCAGCAGCGTTGCTCTGGCTCTGAATGTCAGCAGCGACAACCTGATCCCGGTGGAAAAGGAAGGCGCCGATCAACCCGGCCACGAGCTCTGATTTTTCAGCGCTCTGGAATTAACGCAGAGGGCGCAGAGGCGCAAAGACGCGGAGAATGATTTT
>JBKGZJ010000137.1:0-5959 GCA_046545635.1 Thiohalophilus sp.
CTGTGGAACCATGAGAGCCGCGGTGGCGATCTGTTTGCCGGTGATGCAACGTCTGAAAATCGCTGGTTCGGAACACCGGCGAGCATCGATTACGGGGTGTTTGAACCCGGCATCCATTCCATCATGGTCGATCCGCGCAATCCGGATCATATACAGGTGGCAGTCTCGACCGCCGGGGTTATCGAGACCACTGACGGTGGCCAGACCTGGGCGGGACGTAATCGGGGCATGACCAACGATTATTCCCCGGATCCGGAATCGGAATGGGTCCACGATCCGCATTTTGTCACACACTGCCCCGGTCAACCGGATCATCTCTGGCAGCAAAATCACTGCGGGGTTTTTTACAGCGATGATGGTGCGCAGAACTGGAAAAAGGTCAGCCAACCGGAGCTTGGGGTGCATTTTGGTTTTCCTGTCGCGGTGGACGAGAATGACGGACGTACCGCCTGGGTGGTGCCGGCGCGGGCGGATATGGAGCGCATGGCGATTGACGGGGGGTTGTTCGTTGCGCGAACGACCGACGGCGGACAGTCCTGGCAATCGTTTCGCAAGGGGTTGCCGCAGGAAAATGCCTATGACATTGTTTTGAGGCACAGTCTCGATATAGATGGTGATAGACTCTGTTTTGGCAGCACAACGGGAAACGTTTACCTGTCCGAGGACCGTGGTGAAACATGGCAGTGTCTGGGCAGCAACTTCCCGCCGGTTTATTCAGTACGCTTTGGTTGAATGCCATGCCGACGGTTGAGATGACACAACATCTTTACCGGTTCTTCCCGCAACTGGAGAACCGGACGATTACCGTACCGGCCGGGTCGGTGGCCGACGTGCTGCATGCGGTCAATGAGTTTGCGCCGGGGTTTACCGATTACGTGCTGGATGAAAACGGCGCGCTGCGTCGACATGTAAACCTTTCTATCAATGACAGTGTGGTGATCGACAGGAAAACCCTTTCCGACCGTGTCCGCGACGACGGGACAGTTTACATTTTTCAGGCCTTGAGTGGCGGTTAGTGTCGGATCGGAAGGGGTTCAACGCCAACGCCAGGGAGAGTGTAGTTATTTCCCGGTAACCTGTTTTTTAAAGGAAAGATCTGGCCCTGTGATGCGTTGTAATCTGTCGCTTTCCCTATAAATTGTGTTTGAATTTGCCTGTGCCTTGCGCCTCGGCAAGTCGTTACCAGACGGACTACACTTTTCATATTCCTTATTAGCTGACAGGAGGATGGCGTTATGGAACGAGTGACTTTCAAACCCCATTCACGGCATATGGAATACCCGGAAATCCGGATCGTGTCGTACGCGAGTCCGCTGTCCTGGCTCAAGGCCGGTTTCAGCGACCTGATTCGCACATGGCCAATCAGCCTGGGCTATGGCGTTGTGTTTGCCGCCCTCGGCTATTTTCTGGTCTCCTATGCCTGGTCATGGCCTCATCTGGCGATGGTGTTGACCTCCGGCTTTCTGATCCTGGCACCGTTTCTGGCACTGGGCTTCTATGACCTCAGCCGGCAGCTCGACAACAACATGTCCCCGAAACTGCGCCATACACTGGACGCCTGGAACGAGAATTCCACCTCTATCGGGCTGTATGCTGCCATGCTTATCGTGCTGTTGATCGCCTGGGAGCGGATGTCGGCAATCCTGGTCGGGCTGTTCCGCATCGACAGCATCCCGGCGGTCGCAAACCCGTACATTGCGCTTGTGTCTTCCAGCGAGTATTGGGGATTTGTGGTGGCCTATACCCTGTTTGGTGTTGTTCTGGCCGTGGTGGTGTTCGCGCTGAGCGTAGTATCCCTGCCAATGATGCTGGATCGAAAGGTGGATACCGCCACGGCAATGATGACCAGCCTCTGGACGGTACGGGAGAACCCTTTCGTCATGCTGTTCTGGGCGGGCATCATCGTGGTGCTGGTCGGTATTGGCTACCTGACGGCTTTCATCGGGTTGGTGCTGTTCTTTCCGCTGCTCGGGCACGCCACCTGGCGCGCGTATCAGGATTTGATCGAGCCGCCTTCAAATAAAAAATAAAGGCGACAGACTTATTTCCAGAGCAGACATCGGGGACAGGCCTTGCCTTTTGAGTTTCAAAGAGCAAAAGGCAAGACCTGGCCTCGTGATGGGTCCTCGTTGAGTCACGCAGGCTTGGCCAATGTGACCTGCAAGGTTTGTACATATTTTTACTGCAGAGACGTTTATGCCCGTTGTATGGGCGCAGAGAACACAGAGTCATTGATATTTTCTCTACACCCTCTGTGTCTCTGCGGTGAAATCATTGATTTTTATCTTTGAGCTGTAGTTTGTAGGCTTCCAGCGCCGCCTCCCGTGTGGCCTTCAGATCCAGGAACGGTGCTGGATAGTCCCTGCCGATAATGCACCCGGCCTGTTGCTGTATCTCATCCGCTGCCTTCCAGGGCTCGTGGATATATTTATTCGGGAGTTTGGTCAGTTCCGGCACCCACTGGCGAATATACAGACCCTCTTTATCGAACTTCCGGCTCTGGGTGACAGGGTTGAAGATGCGAAACCAGGGCGCGGCATCGACGCCGCAGCCGGCGACCCATTGCCAGTTCATGCTGTTGGCGGCCAGATCGGCGTCCACCAGGGTATCCCAGAACCACTGTGCGCCCTGTTTCCAGTGAATCATGCCGTTCTTGGTCAGGAACGAGGCGACAATCATGCGCACCCGGTTGTGCATAGTGCCGGTGTGCCACAGTTCGCGCATGCCGGCGTCGACGATGGGGTAGCCGGTTTGGCCCTGTTGCCAGGCCTGTAATAGCTTTTTCGATGTTTTCCATTTGAAGCGGTTGAACCGCTCATCGAACGGTTTGTCGGTGGTGTGCGGAAAGTGGAACAGCACAGAATGGGCGAAGTCGCGCCAGATCAGTTCCCGGATAAACGGTTCAGCCTGTCGGCGCCGGTTCTGGCGATCCAGTTCCCCCAGGATGGCGCGCACGCTGATCTCGCCGAAGTGCAGGTGTGGCGACAGACGGGAACTCCCTTCCAGCGAGGGCACATCCCGTGCCTGATGATAGTCGCTCAGGCTGTTGCGCAGAAAGCGGCGCAGCTGCTTCCAGGCCCCGGTCTCGCCGGGTTGCCACTGATCGTAAAAGCCGCTGTCCCATCCGATTGTGGGCAGCAGTTCGAGGGCCGCAATCTTTTCGGATTTAATCCGGCTGGAGACACCGGGAAGTTGTTCGGGCACTTTGTAGGTATGGTTATCCCAGCCCTCACGCAGATAGCATTGATAAAACGGCGTGAAGACCTTGTAGGGCTTGCCGCCAAGGTTAAGCACCGTGTCAGGTTCGCGCAACAGGTTGCCCGGGTAAATGCTGAAGGTGATGCCGTTCTCTTTTAGCTGTCGATGAAGTTGTTTGTCCCGATTGAGCCGGGCCGGTTCATAGACCCGGTTGCAATACACAGCGTCGGCGCCGGTTTCGTCGATGAGTTGTTGCAATGCCTCGATATTGCCGCCGTGACGTACAATCAAACGGCTGCCGAGCTGTTTGAGTTTCTCCGCCAGGGCGGTGAGGCTATGGTGCAGCCACCAGCGGCTGGCGGCCCCGGGCGACCAGGCGGGTGTATCATCGTGTATATATATTGGAATGATGCGTTCAGCATCGGCCAGTGCTGCCTGCAGGGCCGGGTTGTCGTCCAGGCGCAGGTCCTGCCGGAACCATACGATCAGCGTGCGGGGCATGGTTCCGATCAGCTTCAGCGCTTGAGCGCCAGGCTCAGACCGTCGCCTATGGGCAGCAGGCTGATATCCACTCGCGAGTCACTGTGCAGGGCGTCGTTCAGTTCCCGGATCGCCTGTGTGTCCCCGTCGTTCACGGCGGGGTCGGCGACATCGCCATTCCAGAGCGTATTGTCGATAGCGATGACCCCACCCTTGCGGATCAGTTTGAGGCACTGTTCGTAATAGGTGAGATAATTGCTCTTGTCGGCATCGATGAAGGCAAAATCAAAACTGTTGGCATTGCCGTTATCGATCAGCTTTTGCAACGTTTTGTCCGCCGGCGCCAGTAGCAGCTCGACTTTTTTGTGGACATCGGCCTCTTTCCAGTAGCGCTGCGCCATGTCGGTCCATTCCCGATTGATGTCACAGGCCACCAGCCGTCCGTCAGCCGGCAGGGCTTCGGCCATGCACAGGGCGCTGTAGCCGGTGAACACGCCGATCTCGATCACCTGCCGGGCACCGAGCAGCTTGACTAGTAAATTCAGAAACTGTCCCTGTTCCGGCGAAATCTGCATACGCGCCATCTCCAGGGTGGCGGTCTCCTCGCGCAGCTGTTTCAACAGCGGACTCTCACGCAGGGAGTGCTCGAGCAGGTAATTGTAAACAGTGTCATTGAGGTTCAGGGTACGGTTTGACATGCGTTGCCTCATCACTGGCCGGGAAGATGTCGTCGCAAGGCGACGGGATTTCCCGTTATGGTAAACTAGCCGTCGATAATTGCAATTCATCTGCCGATGCCACCGGGCGACGCAGTTAACAGGGGACATCAGCGGGCATGGCCATTCTCTGGCAAAAGACTTACCAGGGTTCCACCTATGAAGTACGCGCTGCGGGACGCACCCGCCGTCTGTATACCGACGGGGTGTTCCACAGTCAGTATCATCCCGGGCGGACCCTGGCCGGCGGCATCTGGGATCTGTTGTGGCTGGGCGCGTTGTTTCGTCAGCCGCCTCGTTTGCGGCGGGTTTTGATGCTGGGCGTCGGCGGCGGAACGGTGTTTCACCAGTTACAGCGTTATGCCGATGTTACCGAAATGGTGGGGGTGGAGCTCAACCCGATCCATGTGCAGGTCGCGCGGGACTATTTCGAGATCGCGCAGTGCGGCGCGCAGCTGCATCAGGCCGAGGCGGGACAGTGGTTGCGTGATTACCGGGGTCCGACATTCGATCTGATTATCGAGGATCTATTCGGCGAACAGTCAGGCGAGCCGGTCAGGGCGATCAGCGCGGATCAACAATGGTTCGAGCTGCTCAATCGCAACCTGAGCCGGGACGGGATCCTGGTGATGAATTTTGTCAGCCGCAAGAGCCTGCGCGATTGCGCCTGGTACCGGCAGGCGAAGTTACGCAAGGCGCTGCCGCAGGGTTATCAGTTCACCCTGCCGGCGTATGAAAATTATATCGCCTGTTTTTTGCGTCAGCCGTCATCCAGCCAGTGCCTGCGCGAGCAACTGAACGGGATACCGGCGCTGGCGCAGGAGATCAGTCGCGGCAATTTCAATTTCACTGTACGGCGTTTACTGGCTGGCCGATAATGCAACAGCTAGACAATGATTGAGATAGCTTTCGACTATGGCAGCGAAAAAGAAAGTCAGCAAAAAGAAGAGCGCGGCAAAAAAGAAGACAAAAAAGAAAGCCGTGCGCAGGAAAAAAACCGGCAAGCTGGCGCCGCGCAAGGAGCAGCGTGGCCTCAAGGCCGGGCAGATCGTGCTGCCGCTGGACGATAAAGCCGTGGCCCCGCTGATCGACGAGATTCAGGCTGTCGGCGGGGCCGCCATCGGCGCCTATCGCGAACCGCTCTCCGGCCGCCCGGTGGTTATGGCGGTATTGCCGTTCAGGGCCGTACAGCCGACGCCGTTTCAGCGCGATCTCTCCCCGACCCATGTCAAACGTCTGGCCGGGAAGATCGAAGAGAGCGGCTCATTTCTGGATCCGCTCATCGTGGTGCGCGGGGACGACGGCAGCCTGTGGACGCCCAATGGCCGGCACCGGCTGGCGGCGGCCAAAATGCTGGGGCTGCGCCAGATCACCGCACTGGTCTCGCCGGATGAAGCGCTGGCCTATCGGATCCTGGCCCTGAATACGGAAAAAGCCCATAACCTCAAGGATCGCAGTCTGGAGGTGATCCGCATGGCCCGCGCGCTGGCCGGGAACAAACCCCGGGCCAAGGAGATCGACTTTGCCGCCGAGTTCGAGGCCCCGGAGTTGCTGACCCTGGGGAT
>JBKGZJ010000138.1:0-5944 GCA_046545635.1 Thiohalophilus sp.
CCCGGCCGTAATGGGTCGGATGCACGTCGCGCACCTCGAAGCCGGCGCGCTCGCGGGTCAGACCGCCCGGGCCCAGGGCGGAGATGCGCCGTTTGTGGGTCACTTCCGACAGCGGGTTGTTCTGATCCATGAACTGCGACAGCTGGGAAGAACCGAAGAATTCCTTGATCGCGGCAGAGACCGGCTTGGCGTTGATCATCTCCTGCGGCATCAGGTTTTCCGATTCCGCCAGGGACAAACGCTCCTTGACCGCGCGCTCGACCCGCACCAGACCGACGCGGAACTGGTTCTCGGCCATTTCACCGACAGAACGGATACGGCGGTTGCCCAGATGGTCGATGTCGTCCACGTTACCCTGACCATCACGAATACCGATCAGGGTCTGAATAACGGCGAGGATATCCTCTTTGGAAAGAGTGCCTTCGCCGGTCACTTCCTTGCGGCCGATGCGGCGGTTGAATTTCATGCGCCCGACGGCGGAGAGATCGTAACGATCCTCACTGAAGAACAGGTTGTTGAACAGGTTCTCGGCCGCTTCCTTGGTTGGCGGCTCACCCGGGCGCATCATGCGATAGATTTCCACCTGGGCTTCAAGCTGAGTGGTGGTGGTATCGATTTCCAGGGTCTTGGAGATATACGGGCCGTGATCCAGATCATTGGTGAAGATGGTCTGGAATTCGGTGATATTGGCCTCGCGCAACTGCTCCAGTCGCTCGGGGATCAGGGTGTCATTGGCCTTGGCCACCACTTCGCCGGTATCTTTGTTGATAACGTCGTGGGCCAGCACCTTATCGTGCATATACTCGTCCGGCACCGACAGTTTCTTCAGCCCGGCCTTTTCTATCTCGCGGATATGGCGCGGCGTGATGCGGCGGCCTTCTTCGACCAGCACCTTGTTCTTGATCTTGATATCAAATGTCGCGGTTTCCCCACGCAGACGATCGGCGACCAGATCGAGTTCAAAACCGCCTTCCTTATCCATATGGAAGGTATTTTTCTCGAAGAACAGATCCAGCATCTCTTCGGTACTGTAACCGAGGGCGCGCAACAGTACGGTCACCGGCAGCTTGCGGCGACGATCAATACGGGTAAACAGGCAATCTTTCGGATCGAATTCAAAATCGAGCCAGGAACCGCGGTATGGAATCACCCGGGCATTGAACAACAGCTTGCCGGAGGAATGCGTCTTGCCCTTGTCGTGATCAAAGAACACGCCGGGCGAACGGTGCAGCTGGGAGACGATAACCCGTTCGGTACCATTAATAACAAAGGTTCCGGTCTCGGTCATGAGCGGAATTTCGCCCATGTAGACTTCCTGCTCGCGGATATCCTTGACTGTGGGGTTCTTGGCCTCCTTGTCATAGATAATCAGGCGTACCTTGACCCGCAGCGGGGCCGCATAGGTCACACCGCGCATCTGACACTCTTTCACATCAAAGGCCGGGGTTCCCAGTCGGTAGCTGACATATTCCAGCGCTGCATTGCCGGAATAGCTGACTATAGGAAAGACCGATTTGAACGCCGCATGCAAACCCTTGTCGTCGCGCTGATCTTCGTTTTTTTCAGCCTGCAGGAATTCCCGGTAAGAACCGGTCTGCATAGCCAGAAGATAAGGGACTTCCAGGATAGTTGGACGACGACCAAAGTTTTTACGAATCCGTTTCTTATCAGTGAACGAGTATGCCATTGGTCACCTTGCTCGTAGCAGTTAGTCGCGAAACTGGCATTCCCGTGTATTCATTGTTCACGGCTGGCTGGCCGCAAAACAACAAATACACAGCAGGCCAGTGGCCCATTGGCCACCAGCCCGCTGTGGGAATGGTTATACCATTTTTTGACCGCGAGCCCCTGGCCCGCAATCTTTTCATGAAGCAAGCCGCTTTTATTTCAGCTCGACCTGTGCGCCGGCTTCTTCCAGCTGCTTCTTCATGTCTTCGGCGTCGGCCTTCGGAGCACCTTCCTTCACAGTGGCGGGTGCGCCTTCGACCATTTCCTTGGCTTCTTTCAGACCCAGGCCGGTAATAGCACGGACTGCCTTGATGACAGAAACCTTGTTATCACCAAAGCTGGTCATGACGACGTCGAATTCGTCTTTCTCTTCAGCGGCGGCTTCACCACCACCGGCCGCGGCGGCCGGGGCAGCAGCAACAGCGGCTGCAGCGGAAACGCCGAACTTCTCTTCCATCGCTTCGATCAGATCGACGACTTCCATTACGGTCATATTGGAAATTGTTTCCAGAATTTCATCTTTAGAAACTGCCATTTTACTTTCTCCTAATCACTAAAATATCAAGAGGCCTGTTTAGCGTCACGAACAGCTGCGACGGTACGGACCAGTTTGCCAGGCACTTCATTAAAGGTACGCGCCAGCTTGGTAACCGGGGCCTGCATAACCGACATCAGCATACTGATAGCCTGATCCTTGGTCGGCAGGCTGGCCAGACGGTCCAGATCCGAGGCGGGCAGCAATTGACCGCTAACGGAAAGGCCCTTGACGACCAGTTTGTCATTACCTTTGGCGAACTCTTTCAAAACACGCGCTGCAGCGCCCGGGTCTTCCTGGGAAAACGCCAGGATCATCGGGCCGACGAGCGTTTCGTTCATGCAGGCAAAGTCCGTCCCTTCCAATGCACGCTTGGCCAGCGTATTTTTCACGACACGCAGATAAACACCACCGGTACGTGCCTGAGCACGCAGGTTGTTCATGTCGTTGGACGCCAGACCAATATATTCCGCAACAACCGCGGAATGCGCATTCGCAGCGACTTCAGCGACTTCGGCCACTATGGCTTTCTTTTCTTTCAGACTGAGAGCCACGCGAACATACCTCCATTTCTGACAGGCCAAACAGCTCACCTGTCGTTGGACGAACATGAAACATCCAGCTGGATGTTCCACCTTTAGTGACCCAAGGCAGAATTAAATCTGTTCGGGCACACCATCTGCGCAGGCCGGGGCAAACCCCATTAAGCCGTTAAAACAACGGCACCCGCGGTCTTTGATGGACGCTGCCCGGGGGCAAAACTGAATTTTGCCCCCGGAACAACGGCCACAAAGCCTGTAACGATCAGAGCGCCAGCGACGCCTGATCGACGGAAATTCCCGGACCCATGGTCGTGGAGACAGACACTTTTTTCACATACTGTCCTTTGGCGGCTGAAGGCTTGGCCTTTCTCAGATCCGCCAGCAGGGCTTCCAGGTTTTCCTTCAAATTGTTGGCATCAAAATCCACATTGCCGATGGCACAGTGGATGATGCCGCCCTTGTCGGTGCGGTAGCGCACCTGACCGGCCTTGGCATTCTTCACCGCGCCTTCCACATCCGGGGTCACGGTGCCGACCTTGGGGTTGGGCATCAGGCCGCGCGGGCCCAGAATCTGGCCCAGCTGGCCGACGACCCGCATGGCGTCCGGCGTGGCGATAACCACATCGAAATCCATGTTGCCCTGCTTGACTTCTTCGGCCAGATCGTCGAAGCCGACGATGTCGGCACCCGCGGCTTTGGCCTTGTCGGCATTCTCGCCCTGGGCAAACACGGCCACCCGGACGGTTTTACCGGTGCCATGCGGCAGGACGGTCGCACCACGCACAACCTGATCGGATTTACGCGGGTCGACACCCAGATTGACCGCGACTTCAACCGATTCGACAAACTTGGCGCGCGGCAGTTCTTTCAACAGACCGAAGGCCTCATCAATCGGGTAGATCTTGCTGGGATCAACCTTTTCACGAATCGCTTTTTGACGTTTGCTCAGCTTGGCCATTTACATACCCTCCACATCAAGACCCATACTCCGCGCGCTACCGGCAATGGTGCGCACCGCAGAATCCATATCGGCGGCAGTCAGATCAGGATCTTTGGCCCGGGCAATCTCTTCCAGTTGCTCGCGGGTGACCTTGCCCACCTTGTTGCGATTGGGCTCACCCGAGCCGCTCTGGATACCGGCGGCCTTTTTCAGCAGAATCGACGCCGGCGGCGTCTTCATAATGAAGGTGAAGCTGCGATCACTATAGACAGTGATTACAACCGGGATCGGCAGTCCTTTTTCGGTTTCCTGGGTCTGGGCGTTAAACGCCTTGCAGAATTCCATGATGTTCACACCATGCTGACCCAGCGCGGGACCGACCGGCGGCGACGGATTCGCTTCCTGGGCCGGCACCTGCAGCTTGATATATGCTTCGACTTTCTTGGCCATGATTTACCTCTCTTTGGGTCCAAACGCCGTTTCACCTTTGGCTACTCGGGCTCCCCTGTTTTTAAGTGCCGAGGGACGAGGTACGAGTGACGAGGAAGTTGGAATACGGCGATGCCGTATGCTTTATTCCTCGTAACTCGTCCCTTTGTCCCTCGTCCCTGTCAGGTCGGGAAGAGCTTTTAGCTCTTCTCGACCTGACTGAAGTCCAGATCGACCGGTGTGGAACGGCCGAAGATCGACACTTCCACACGCAGACGGTTCTTTTCGTAATCCACTTCTTCAACGACACCGTTAAAGTCGTTGAACGGCCCGTCGTTGATCCGGACCACTTCGCCCGGCTCGAACAGGACCTTGGGCCGGGGCCGTTCGGTACCTTCCTGGATGCGCTCCAGGATCGACTGGGCTTCCTTTTCGCTAATCGGTGCCGGCTTGTCGCTGGTGCCGCCGATAAAGCCCATCACCCGTGGTGTATCCTTGACCAGATGCCAGGTATCGTCGTCCATATCCATCTGCACCAGAACATAGCCCGGGAAGAACTTGCGGTCGCTTTTGCGCTTCTGGCCATCCCGCATTTCGATGACTTCCTCGGTGGGCACCAGGATCTGTCCGAACTTGTCTTCCATGCCCTTGAGCTTGATTCGCTCTTCCAGTGAGCGCTTGACCTGCGCTTCAAAACCGGAATAGGCGTGGACGACGTACCAGCGTAATGCCATCTACTCAGCCTCCCTGACCGGTGATGAGTTTCACCGCCCACAGCAAAAACATATCGAACAACCACAGCACGATGCCGATAATTGTCACCATGACCACGACCATCAGTGTCGTCTGGGTGGTTTCACGCCGGGACGGCCAGACCGACTTGCGCGCCTCCAGAACGGCGCTGCGGCCGAAGTTCCAGGCATTCAGACCCGGTTGCGAGGTCGCCGCCACGGCTACTGCCACACCCAGCACCGCCAGCAAACCCAGCACCCGATACAGCAGTGCCTCGTTCGCAAACTGATAAAAACCGCCAATGCCGGCCAGCACCAGTAATACGGCGACTGTTAGCTTGATCTTGTCTGCCATTGTTGTCCTGTTAACCCCGGCGAATCATCAGTCGATAATCCGCCGCGCGTTTGGCAGGCCAGGAGGGAATCGAACCCCCAACCTGCGGTTTTGGAGACCGCCGCTCTGCCAATTGAGCTACTGGCCTAAAAACTCGTAAGTGCGTGAAATGGCAAGGTCGCGAGATCGAAACATCGACCTCACGACCTCACTAATTACGCTCTCGCGTTATTTACTCAATAATCTTCGATACCACACCGGCGCCGACGGTCCGGCCGCCTTCGCGAATCGCAAAGCGCAGGCCTTCTTCCATCGCAATCGGCGCAATCAGGCTCACGGTCATCTGCACGTTGTCGCCCGGCATCACCATTTCCACCCCTTCGGGCAGGTCACAGGCGCCGGTCACGTCGGTGGTCCGGAAGTAAAACTGCGGCCGATAGCCGTTGAAAAACGGGGTATGACGCCCGCCTTCGTCCTTGGACAGGACATATACTTCGCATTCGAACCTGGTGTGCGGCTTGATGGAGCCCGGCTTGCACAGCACCTGGCCGCGCTCGACGTCATCACGCTTGGTGCCGCGCAGCAGCACGCCCACGTTGTCCCCCGCCTGACCCTGGTCCAGCAGTTTGCGGAACATCTCCACCCCGGTAACCGTGGTCTTGGTGGTGTCTTTCATGCCCACGATTTCCACGTCGTCGCCCACGT
>JBKGZJ010000139.1:0-5809 GCA_046545635.1 Thiohalophilus sp.
CAGTGCATGACGCCGCCGATCTCGTCGGCGCCCTCTTCTTTCATGACGCGTAATGTGTCATCGGTGGCGTCGCGCATGTGAATGATCAGCGGCTTGTCACTCTGTTTGGCGGCGGCGATGTGGCGGCGGAACCGATCCCGTTGCCACTCCAGATCGCCTTCGCTGCGAAAGTAGTCCAGGCCGGTCTCGCCGATGGCGACGATGTTCTCATCTGCGGCCAGTTTGACCAGTTCATCCACGTCGGGATCATGGCCTTCGTTTTCATTGGGATGCACGCCGACCGAGGCGGAGATGAAATCATGCTGGCGAGCGACATCCAGTACGTCGGTGCGGTTTTCCATGTTGATGCAGACACACAGCATATGCTCTACCCCGTGCTCGCGGGCGTTTTGCAGCGCCCCTTCGAGCTGGCCGTCGAACGGTTCGAGATCGAGGCGATCAAGATGACAATGGGAATCAACGAGGTACATAAAGCTTTATAATTTCAGGTGAATTCGCAGCGCATATCATACAACAGATCAGGGACGAGGTACGAGGGACGAGTAACGAGGAAAACAAAACCGCTTTTTTACTCGGCCCTCGTTACTCGTCCCTCGGCCCTGTTAGTTACATCGTGTGGGTCTGCCGATCGGATTTGAGGGCACCGGCCAGGTAGGTTTCGATCTTGGTGCGGGCGTTGCCGCCGTCCTGTTCGCTGAACTGCACACCGATGCCGGCGGCACGGTTGCCCTGCGCGCCTTTGGGGGTCACCCAGACGATCTTGCCGGCCACGGGCAGCTTTTCTTTCTCTTCCATCAGGGTCAGCAGCATGAATACCTCGTCGCCGAGGTTGTAGCTTTTACTGGTGGGGATGAACAGCCCGCCGTTTTTAACGAAGGGCATATAGGCGGCATAGAGCGCGCTTTTGTCCTTGATGGTCAACGAGAGAATGCCCTGTCGGCCGCCGGGCGCTTTGGGGGGTGCTGCTGCCATAAAATCCTCGTTCGCGTTTGTCGGTTAGCCGCGCGGGCCGGCAAACAAGCGGGACCAGTCGATCATCAGGTCTTCCCAGAGCAATTGCGGGTTGACGGTCGATTCGGTCAGGCGTCGGGCCTGTTGCAGTTTGCCCAGCAGATGGTGCAGCGCCTTTGGCTCCACCGGTTTGGGTAGTTTCTGCAAATCGCTTGTCATGTCATTGTTTTTAATATTGTTATCATCATAGGCCAGGCGGATGAAATCGGCAACCCAGTAATACATCCAGCTTATCGGCAACTGCCGATCCAGCTTGAGCTGCCGGGTGGCCACGCCGGCGGCCTCCAGCGGCGAAGTGTGACCGGTGGCACAGTTCACCAGCGCCTCCAGCAGATGCCGGCGTTCCGCCAGCCAGCCCTCGCGCAGATACCGGGCCGCCAGCAAGGGGGCGCCGCCGGCAAGCCGCAGGGCCGGTTCAATCTCCGCCGGGCTGCTGTCGCTGAACTCCCGGCTCAGCCACGCTCCGGCCGCCGCGCTGTCGGGAGTTTTCAGCCGCAGGGGCTGACAACGACTGCGAATGGTGGCCGGCAGGCGGGCCGGGGCCGTGGTGATCAGGATCAGCAGGGTATCGGCCGGCGGTTCTTCCAGAGTCTTGAGAAAGGCGTTGGCAGCATTGGTATTCATCACGTCGGCCGGCTCGACCAGCACCACCCGGTAGCGGCCGTAATGACCGGTCAGGGAGAGATCCTGGATGAGCCGGCGGATCGCATCGACCTTGATCGGCTTGCCCGGCTCCTCCGGCGCCAGCTGAAACCGGTCCGGGTGGGTCTCCGCCGCCACCCGCTGGCAGGCCTGACAGCTGCCGCAGGCCCGGCCATCCGCAACGGGCTGTTCACACAGCAGCGAGGCGGCCACCTCGGCGGCGAAGGCCGCCTTGCCGATGCCTGACTCCCCGCTGAGCAGCAGCGCGTGAGGCAGTCGCTGTTGCCGGCGGCTGGCCTGTAACTGCTGCCAGGCGGCGGCATGCCATTGAATGACCGGAATTGTCATAGCAGGGCCGATAACACCGCGGTAATCTGTTGCTGTACCTGTTCCAGCGCCGGGGCCGCGTCGATCACCCGGAAGCGATTGGGTTCCTGGCGGGCGCGGATCAGGTAGGTTTCCCGCACCCGCTCAAAAAAGTGTTGTTGCTCGCGCTCGAAGCGATCCGCCGTGCTGCGCTGGCCGGCCCGTTGCAGGCCCTGCTGTACCGGCATGTCCAGCAGCAGGGTGAGATCCGGGCGCAGACTGCCCTGCACCCACTGCTCCAGCTGGGCGATACGCTGAAAGTCGACGCCGCGCCCCCCGCCCTGATAGGCGTAGGTGGCATCGGTAAAGCGATCACAGACGACCCATCTGTCCTGTGCCAGGGCCGGTTTGATCACCTCTTCCAGATGTTGCGCGCGAGCGGCAAACATCAATAACAACTCGGTGTCCACGGCCATGTGGTTCTCACTGGCATCCAGTAACATTTTACGGATGTTCTCTCCCAGCGCGGTGCCGCCCGGTTCGCGGGTCATCACCACATCCTTGCCGGCCTCGCGCAGCCAGGCTTCGATAAAACCCAGGTTGCTGCTTTTACCGACGCCCTCCCCGCCCTCGACGGTAATGAAATAACCGCTCATTGATTGTCGTCCTCGTTATTTTTATAGGAAGAGAAGGAACGTTTGCGGCCCTTGAGCTGGTATTTGATCACCGCCTGGTTATGTTCTTCCAGCGTGCCGGAAAAGTGATGACTGCCATCGCCGCGGGAAACAAAATAGAGATAATCGGTCTGTTCGGGATGC
Organism: Thiohalophilus sp.; assembly: GCA_046545635.1. Classification (GTDB taxonomy): domain Bacteria; phylum Pseudomonadota; class Gammaproteobacteria; order UBA6429; family Thiohalophilaceae; genus Thiohalophilus. Next base: position 2,778 of record JBKGZJ010000139.1, read on the forward strand.
AACGCCGCATCAATCGCCTCGCGCCCCGGCATGGCAATCGGAGACGGTGGTAATCCGGCCCGGGTATAGGTGTTGTAGGGGGTATCGGTGCGCAGATCGCGGCGCCGGATATTACCGTCGTAATCTTCGCCCATGCCATAAATCACCGTCGGGTCGGTCTGCAGGCGCATGCCTTTTTCCAGCCGGTTGACAAACACACCGGCGATGGTGTCTCGCTCCTCCGGAACACCGGTTTCCTTTTCCACGATCGACGCCATGATCAGCGCATCATAGGGTGTTTCATAGGGCAAGCCGGTGGCGCGTTGCGGCCATTGTTCTTCCAGATAGCCGGCCATGGCGTTGTAGGCGTGCTTGAGAATCGTCACATCACTCATGCCGCGGGTGAAGCGGTAGGTATCCGGCATGAAGCGCCCTTCCGGATGTTCATCGCCGTGGCCGATCGCCTCCATGATCGCGTCGTCCGACAATCCCAGGGTTTTTTGTTCCAGCCGGGGCATGGTATGAATGGCTGCCATCATCTGTTTGAAATTCCAGCCCTCGACCAGGGTCAGGGAATATTGAATGACCTTGCCCTGATACAGCATGTCCAGAAAATCCCGGACCGTCATCCCCGGTTCAAGTCGATACTCTCCCGTATGGATCTGTGTGCCTTTACCGCTGAGGCGCGCATTGAGCAGGATGTAAAGGGGTTTGTCGATAACAGCCTGTTCGGCCAGATTCTCCACCACCCGTTTCAGGCTGGAGCCGGCTTCGATCTCGAAGGTCAGTGGTGCCTCATCGGGCAGGGATAAGGGCGAGGAGAGATAATCGCGATAATCTATCCACAACGCGCCACCGACCAGGGCAGCGCTGACTATGCCGGCGGCCAGTAGTCTAAAAATCAGATTTCGCATGCTGCCATCGTACTGCGTCGAGTTTGTCCTGTAGCTGTTTGATCCGCGGGGAGGGATCGAACAACCGCTCTTCCAGTTGTCGCACCGGCCACAGGCCGATCACACTGTTGGTTAAAAACAGGCCATCGGCCTCATCCAGTGCCTGGCGGTTCGTATCACCGATCCGGACATCCAGTCCCAGTGTCGGTGCCAGTTCGATCACCTGCTGACGCATAATACCCTGTACGCCGCAGGCTGATAAGTCCGGGGTATGCAATGTGTCACCCTTTAGCCAGAAAAGATTGCTCATGGTGCCCTCGATCACCCGATCCCGGGTATCCAGCATCAGTCCCTCCTGGATTGCCTCATCCGTCCATTCACGACGCGCCAGGATCTGTTCCAGCCGGTTCAGATGTTTGATCCCCGCCAGTTGCGGTTGTTCGGCCAGGCGGGTGGTGCAAAAACGCAGCCGTACGCCCTTTTCGCTATATTCGATCGGATGCACCGGCCAGGGATGGAGCATGGCGATCCGGGTCGCTGCCGGTTCGGCCGGGGAGACATAGCCCCGCCCGCCCGGGCCGCGCGTGAGCATCAGTTTCAGGACCGCCTGCTGACGGCCGATCAGTAACTCGCGGATATCGGCCCGCCACAGCTCGGGATCCGGCATGGGAATGCCCAGGCTCGCGGCCCCTTCGGCCAGGCGTTGCAGATGTGCCTCGAGAAATTCGACCTTGCCATGGTGCACCGCCAGGGTTTCAAACAGCCCGTCACCGTACTGGCAGGCGCGATCGATGATCTCGAGCTGCCGGCTGTCGCGGCCGTTGATCCGACAGGCCAGCATCAGCTTACGGCTCCCAGAGCCAGTAACATGCCGCGCGCCTTGTGCTCGGTTTCCTGCAGTTCATTGTCACCGATCGAATCGAATACCAGCCCGGCGCCGGCGCGCAACGCCAGCTGTTCGCCCTGCTGGGTAATGGTGCGGATCAGAATATTCAGATCGAGATCGCCGTTGTGATTCAGATAGCCCAGTGAGCCAGTATAGGCGCCGCGCGGCACCTGTTCCAGCTCGGCAATGATCGCCATGCAGCGTTCCTTGGGACAGCCGGTAATGGTCCCGCCCGGGAACACCGCGCGAATCGCCTCGCCCGGTGTCACGCCGGGGCGTAACTGGCCTTCGACATTGGAGACGATGTGATGCACGTGGGCGTACGTTTCCAGCCCCATCAATTCGTTCACCTCGACACTGCCCGGCTCACAGACCCGACCGAGATCGTTGCGCTCCAGATCGATCAACATGATGTGTTCGGCGCGCTCCTTGGGGTGGCCGATCAGCTCCTGCAGATTGGCCGTATCGCCGTGTTGTTCCCGGCCCCGTGGGCGCGTGCCGGCAATCGGTCGGGTTTCGATGCGCCGGCCCGAGATTTTCACCAGACGTTCCGGCGAGGAGCTGATCACATTCAGGCCCGGCAGTTGCGCCAGCGCGGCGAACGGCGCGGGATTGGTCTGGCATAATTGCTGATAGAGATCCGCGCCGCTCGGCGACGGTTTCACCTCGCCCTGCCAGCCACGCGACAGATTGACCTGAAACACATCGCCTTCGACGATGTAATGCTTTACCCGCTCGACACCGCGCAGATAATGTTGCGGTTCATCGGCCTGCATGTTGATCTGTTGCGTCGGCAGGCTGGCGTTCGGCTTCCCGGGCGCACGGGCAATGTCCTGCTCGATCCGCGCCAGTACCGCTTCCTGCGCGGCTTCGGCCACCAGACTGGTCCGGCCTGTTTGATGATCGTGGATCACCGCCGCCGGAATACGCGTCAGTACGGCCACCGGTTGTGCAGCATCTTTTGGCAACGCCAGGCGCGGCTCGATCTGATCAGCCAGTTCATAACCCAGATAAACAAACCAGCCGCCGGTAAAGGGCAGATCATCTGATGCCTCCGTGTCGGTTTGTTCCTCACGCCAGAGCCGATCCAGCAATTGCAAAAAATCACCTTCGCTGTACGCCCGGCCGTTGCGGGTAATGCGATTGTCCGCCCACAGTGCATAGCTGTCGCCGGGAAAGGCAAACAGTATGTCATAGCGCGCCGTCACCGGCCGCGGTTCGGCCACGACGGCGCTTTGCAATAAAAAGGGATAACGTTCGGGATTGAGGCGGTG
>JBKGZJ010000140.1:0-5775 GCA_046545635.1 Thiohalophilus sp.
GCATCTGCACGACATCACCACCACCATGGAACTGCTCGGGCGCATGGGTGTGCAGATCACCATGACGGATAATATGGGCGTGGAAGTCGACAGCTCCACGATCAGGGAATACGTGGCGCCCTACGATCTGGTCAAGACCATGCGCGCCTCGATCCTGGTGCTGGGGCCGTTGCTGGCCCGCTTCGGCGAGGCGGAGGTGTCGCTGCCGGGCGGCTGCGCCATCGGCTCGCGCCCGGTCAACCTGCATATCCACGGCCTGCAACAGATGGGCGCCGAGGTCACGGTCGAAAACGGCTATATCAAGGCGCGCGCCAAACGGCTCAGGGGCGCCAAGCTGGTGATGGACATGGTCACCGTGACCGGCACCGAGAACCTGATGATGGCCGCCGCGCTGGCCCGCGGCACCACGGTGATCGAAAATGCCGCGCGCGAGCCCGAAGTGCTGGATCTGGCCAACTGCCTGAACAGCATGGGCGCCGATATCGAAGGCGCCGGCACCGACAAGATCGTGATCCACGGCGTGGAGCGGCTGCACGGCACCGATTACAACGTACTGCCCGATCGCATCGAGACCGGCACCTATCTGGTGGCGGCGGCGATCACCGGCGGCAAGGTCAAGCTCAAGAACACCGATGCCAGCCTGCTGGACGCGGTGCTGGCCAAGCTGGAAGAGGCGGGCGCGCAGCTGGATATCGACAACAGCGCCATCACCATCGATATGCACGGCAAGCGCCCCAGAGCGGTGGATCTGCAGACCGCGCCGTACCCGGCGTTTCCGACTGACATGCAGGCCCAGTTTTCGGTGCTCAATTCAATCGCCAAAGGTTCGGGGACCATCACCGAAACGGTCTTCGAGAACCGCTTCATGCACGTGCAGGAGCTGCAACGCATGGGCGCGGATATCCAGCTCAAGGGCAACACGGCCTTTTCCACCGGGGTCAGGCAGCTGACCGGCGCGCCGGTGATGGCCACCGACCTGCGGGCTTCCGCCAGCCTGGTCATTGCCGGTCTGGTCGCCAGCGGCGAGACCATCGTGGATCGCATCTATCACATCGATCGCGGTTACGAATGTATCGAGGAAAAACTGCAACAACTGGGCGCGAAAATCCGCCGGGTGCCGAGCAAGCATTACGAGCAAGCCATATGAGTGAGCAACTGACTATCGCCCTGTCCAAGGGTCGCATCTACAAAGAGACCCTGCCGCTGCTCAAGCATGCCGGCATCGAGCCGCTGGACGATCCCGAAACCAGCCGCAAGCTGATCCTGGACACCAATATCGATGACATCAAGCTGGTGATCATCCGCGCCACCGACGTGCCGACCTACGTGCAGTACGGCGCGGCCGACATCGGCGTGGCCGGCAAGGACGTGCTGATGGAGCACGGCGGTGAAGGGTTGTACGAACCGCTGGATCTGAACATCGCCTGCTGCAAGATGATGATCGCCGGCCCCGAAGGCGCGACGGTCCCCGAAGGGCGGCTGCGTATCTGTACCAAGTACGTGAATGTCGCGCGACGTTATTTCGCCGAGCAGGGTAAGCAGGTGGAGATCATCAAGCTCTACGGTTCCATGGAGCTGGGGCCGATCGTCGGCCTGTCCGATTTCATTGTCGATCTGGTCGATACCGGCAATACATTAAAGGCCAACGGCCTGGCGCCGCTGGAGCACATGGCCGACATCAGCTCGCGGTTGATCGTCAACAAGGCGTCGATGAAAATGAAACACGCCCGGGTCAAGGCGCTGATCGATCGCATCGGCGAAGCCGTGAAGTAGCATCGGTACTTTAAAATCGGCAATCAATAATCGGTAATCGGTAATCAAAATGGACATCAGGCGGCTTGATAAAAACGACAGTAACTTCTGGTCCGAGCTGGATGCGCTGCTCGACTGGGAGGGCGTCTCCGACGAGGCGATCAACACCACGGTGAAAAACATCCTCAGGGAGGTGCGCACCCGCGGCGATGCGGCGCTGGTCGAGTACACCAACCAGTTCGATCGCATGGCCGCCGCCAGCATGGCCGAACTCACCCTGGATATGGATCGCCTCGAGGCGGCGCTGAACAATATCCCCGCCGAAACCCGCCAGGCGCTGGAGACCGCCGCGCAGCGGCTGCGCACCTACCATGCGCACCAGAAGATGGAATCCTGGTCCTACACCGAGGCCGACGGCACGCTGCTGGGCCAGCAGGTGACACCATTAGATAGAGTCGGGCTCTACGTGCCCGGCGGCAAGGCCACCTATCCTTCCTCCGTGTTGATGAACGCCATCCCGGCGCACGTGGCCGGGGTTCAGGAAATCATCATGGTCGTGCCGACGCCCGACGGGGAAGTGAACGAGATGGTACTGGCCGCCGCGCGTATCGCCGGGGTCAGTCGTGTCTTCACCCTGGGCGGCGCGCAGGCCGTGGCCGCGCTGGCCTACGGCACCGAGACGGTCCCGCCGGTGGACAAGATCGTCGGCCCCGGCAATATCTATGTGGCCACCGCCAAGTCGATGGTGTTCGGCCGGGTCGGCATCGATATGATCGCCGGGCCTTCCGAGATACTGGTGGTGTGCGACGGCAAAACCGATCCCGACTGGATTGCCATGGATCTCTTCTCCCAGGCGGAACACGACGAGGACGCCCAGGCGATCCTGGTCTCCCCCGATGCGGCGTTTCTGGATCAGGTGAAGCAAAGCATCGACAGGCTGGTGCCGGAGATGGAACGCAAGGCCATCATCGAAACCTCACTGTCCGATCGCGGCGCGTTGATTCAGGTGAAAGACATGGACGAGGCGATCGAAGTGGCCAATTACATCGCGCCGGAGCATCTGGAACTGTCCATCGACAATCCGGAGGCGACCGCCAAACAGATCCGCCACGCCGGCGCCATCTTCATGGGCCGCTATACCGCCGAGGCGATCGGCGATTACTGCGCCGGGCCCAACCACGTGCTGCCCACCTCGCGCACCGCGCGCTTCAGCTCGCCACTGGGCGTGTACGATTTTCAAAAGCGTTCCAGTCTGATCATGTGTTCGGCCGACGGCGCCTCGCAACTGGGCAAGACCGCCTCGGTGCTGGCGCGCGGCGAGAGCCTCACCGCCCACGCCCGTTCCGCCGAATACCGCATCAAGGATTGATAAAAAACATGACCGGCTCGCGCATCGACAAATGGATCCGCCCCGAGATCCGCGGCCTGCACGCCTATCACGTGCCACCGGCCAAAGGCCTGATCAAACTCGACGCGATGGAAAACCCCTATCGCTGGCCCGACGCGTTGCTGGATCAGTGGCTGGACGTCGTGCGCCAGGTGGAACTCAACCGCTATCCCGATCCTTCCGCCGCCAGTTTGAAACAACACCTGCGCGAGGCGATGGCCGTGCCCCCGGGCGCGGAGATCCTGCTCGGCAACGGCTCGGACGAGATCATCCAGATGATCCTCATGACCCTGGCCGACGACCAGCGCAGCGTGCTGTCGGTGGAGCCGGGCTTTGTCATGTACCACATGATCGCCACCTTCACCGACATGCAGTACATCGGCGTGCCGCTGCAGGACGATTTTTCGTTAGATACGAAAGCGATCCTGCAGGCCATCGAGCAGTATCAGCCGGCGGTGGTCTTTCTCGCCTATCCCAACAACCCCACCGGCAACCTGTTCGACAGGGACGATATAAAGACTATCATCGCCGCGGCGCCGGGGCTGGTGATCATCGACGAGGCCTACCACGCCTTCGCCGGCGACTCGTTCATGGGCGAGGTCAGCGAACACGAGAACATGCTGGTCATGCGCACCGTCTCCAAGATGGGCCTGGCCGGGTTACGTCTGGGCCTGCTGGCCGGCAACCCGGCCTGGCTCAACGAGTTCGACAAGGTGCGCCTGCCGTACAACATCAGCAGCCTCACCCAGGCCAGCGCCGAATTCGCCCTGCAGCATCGCGACGTGCTGGATGCACAGACCGATCAGATCTGTGTCGATCGGGAACGTCTGTTTGAAGAGTTGAAGGGCATCGACGGGCTCACCGTCTATCCCAGCAAGGCCAACTTCATCCTGTTCCGGACGCAACCCGGCAAGGCCACGGAGATTTTTGATGGGCTGAAGGGCGAGGGGGTGTTGATCAAAAACCTCGATAAAGCCGGCGGCCTGTTGAAGGATTGCCTGCGTGTCACCGTTGGCACGCCGGAAGAGAACGCGGCGTTTCTGGTGGCATTGAAGAAGATTCTGTAAGTCCTGCTCGTCATGCCGGCGCAGGCCGGCATCCAGTCTCACTACTATCGTCATTGCGAGCGCAGCGAAGCAATCTCCCGATGCTACCCGCCAATCCCCACTAAAATGATCGCCCTGCGGGCGAGCCTGTATTTTGAAAGCGGGCTCTCGCGCCCGCGCGGCGAGTTCATTTCTTTGTCATGTTCGGTTAGGATACATTGGTAACAGAAAAGTCCAGGTACATGGGTAACACATTTTCTAAGCTAAGGGCACCGACAAGGGAGGTGCCCCATGCCCTGGAGAACTGTGACACCGATGGACGAGAAACTGCTTTTTATTGCCGACTATCTGCGCGGGAATCAGAAGAATTTCACCCAGTTGTGTCGGCTGTACGGCATCAGCCGTAAGACAGGCTACAAGTGGGTCAGTCGCTATGATCAGCAGGGAATGGACGGTCTCGACGAGCAGAGTCGTCGTCCCCGACAAAGTCCACTGCGCACGCCCTATGTGATTCGCCAGGCCATTATTGAGCTTCGGACCGGCTCTCGCAGTCCGCCGGGTGCCAAGAAGCTGCAAGCGATGTTGGTGAAACGATTTCCCCATGAGACACCCCCGTCTTTAACCACGATCTATACGATCTTGCATGACGCGGATCTGGTCCGACCCCGCAAAAAACGGTCCCGAGTGATGCCCTATGCCCAGCCCTTCTCGCCGGTACAGGCGCCCAACGAGCTGTGGAGCGTGGATTATAAAGGTCAGATGAAACTGGCCAATGGCCGCTGGTGTTACCCGCTGACGGTTATGGATCATGACAGTCGTTATTTATTGGGCTGTCAGGGTCTGGAAGGTCCCACCTATGCCGCGACGCGGGAGCAGTTTATCCGCCTGTTCCGCGAATACGGCCTGCCGCAGCGGATCCGCAGTGATAACGGGACGCCATTCGCCTCACGGGCCGCCGGTGGCCTGTCCCGGCTGTCGGTCTGGTGGGTGCGGCTGGGGATCCGTCCGGAACGGATCGAACCGGGCAAGCCGCAGCAAAACGGGCGGCATGAACGCATGCATCGAACGTTGAAACAGGCCACCGCCAAGCCGCCAGCCACGAGCCTGGTGGCGCAGCAACACCGCTTTGATGCCTTTATCCATGACTATAACGTGAACCGCCCCCATGAAGCGCTCGGTCAGCAACCGCCGGTGACACACTATCGATCTTCCCCGCGAGAGTACCCGGCGAAACTGCCAGAACTGGACTATCCAGACTATTACCAACGTTATCAGGTGCGCAGTAGCGGGGTGATTTACAGCCATAGTGGGCAGATCTATGTCTCCCATCTATTGCAGGGAGAGACGGTGGGCCTGGAAGAGGTGGATGATGGGGTTTTGGATGTCTACTATGGCCCGATCCGATTAGGCTATATTGATTTACAGGACCAGCGAGGGAAAAGCTGTCCTTACTGGACGCTCAAAGTGTAACCCATTTCCCTGGACAGAAGTGTTACCGATGTCCCTGACTCGTACACGCCCGAAGACGCCGCCGCTCCAGCCATTTCCAATGGCTGAACCGGTTCCCTGCGCTTCTCATTCCAGTCGGGC
>JBKGZJ010000141.1:0-5753 GCA_046545635.1 Thiohalophilus sp.
ACTGGGTATTGTCGGGCCGCAGATCGGTGATGCGGCTGTGATAGGCCAGACCGGCAATCTGATAGCTGCCTTCCAGCGTGGGTTGTTCGGGGCAGATACCGGTCATATCATGGAGTTTGGTATAGGCTTTTGCCGTGCACTCGCCGTCGTTGGTCGAGCCGTTATTGCCAATAAAGAAATCACCGCTATACCCCTCGGCTTCTCCCACTTCATCCGTGATACCGCTGAGGTTTCCTTCGTTATTGATGCCGGGTATGTCTTTGGTTGTACCCAGTTCGTCGCCGTCAAAATTGCTCAGCCCGCTGGAGAGCAGGATGATATTGCAGTTGGCGCAATAATTCTGACCGGTATCGCCGTGGGGGATGAGCGGATCCTCCCAGGTCTGCTTGTTCAGTGTAACGGGGATGGAGCTGTTAGTGCTGTTATTTATCAAACCCGAATCGTCGGCGTCAAAATCTCCGCTGGGCGCGGTCTCTCCGGAGAAGTAGCGCAGGGCCTCCAGATACATTTCGCCGATCGGATTGCCCCAGTTGGTGCATTGTTTTTCGGTATCGGAACTGGACTTGAAATCCTCGACGGAAATGCCGGGGCTGGCGCAGTCAACATAGTTATTGACTTTGGTGTCGTAGTTGACAATCCGGAAGCTGTTAATGGTATTGATGATACCCTCAACCCCGGATTTGATTCGGCCGTCATCGTGAATCTCGTCACCGTCGGTGTTGTTGTCATCGTCGTCGTCGATGACGGAGATGTTTTTTCTGAGTACCCCGCCCTTGTCTTTTTCCCGGTAGCTTCCCGAGATAAGCCCGAAATGCATTTTGCTGCCGGTGCTTTTGCTGTATTTTTGCAGCAGGCCGACCGGCTTGTAATAGGTGTCGCTGCCGTCGGTATATTCCGCGCAATTGGCTTCCAGTTTGCCGTCTTCGCAGACGCTGACCCGCACGATAAGCTCATCCAGCTCATCGCCACTGGCGGGGGTTGAGCCCGAGTAGTCATAGAGACATTGTTCGACATTTTGCGATGCCCAGCGAGGCCAATCACCCTGGGCAACCCGCAGCAGGGGGGGATTGCTGTCTGTATTAATAAGCTGGGATTCGGATTCGATGCCTTCATTTTTGGTAAAATTACAGAAGGACAACTCGGTCTCGGCGTAGGGGGTGAATTTTTGCATCTCGGTGCTGGAGGCCTCGAAGACCTTGGCAAAGGCGTGGATGTCATTCGGCAGATAGGCCCGCTCCAGGATGGTATGCCCCGGCGTGGTTGACCAGACCTCGTCCTTGCTGCGATAACCGCCGTGCAGAACCCGGCGCACCACATCCATGCGCGTCATGGTGGCCCAGTTGAGAAAGTTGCCGCTCCACTCGCTGCTGGCGCATTCATGATCATGGGTCCCGGCCGCGGCGCCCTCGGGATTGAAGCGGGTACCGTCGTTCGTATAGCAGGCGTTGCTGTCAAAATAGCCCTCATAGTCGATTTCATCGTTATAGGTGACATCGATAATCCCGTCGCCGTTCAGATCGGAATAATCGTCATAAGCCTTGTGATAGAGCTGTTCGTCGTTGGACATCACCAGCATGGTCAACGGTTCGGCGTTCTGATTGTTGCCGGTGTTCTGGATGGGAATGGCATTGAAATCTGTTGCTGCGCCATTTACCACCGCCGCTCCGGCCAGTTGCATGGTACAAAGTAATGCAACCACAAAGATGGCTGTTTTTTTGCCGAATATCGGATTGATTATGGATGGAACGTTCATCTTTATGCTCTCTTTGTACTGTTTGTGCTGAACATCGTTAGTTTCTCAGATAACTCGATTGCAGCATGACCCGGGAGGTACTTGTTGTGCCGTAACCCAGAGCTGTAACCCGGTAGATCGGGGGATCAGTGGATTGCGGTTTGTCCGATAAATTCTGGACCTGTACGCCCATATATTCGATAATAATTTTCGCATCTTCGGCGGTGCCGGTTACAGGAAAAGTAATATGTCTGTTTCCATCCTCCCAGACCCCGTCATCTTCCCAGTAGTCGGGGTAGCTTTTTGAGTCGTGGAGATCGTGCTGACAATAACCGTTGGTACAATCGGTATTGAACGCACTGTCGGATATCCCGGCGTCCACCAGGCTCTCCCCATGGCGCAGCGCGGCTTCCGCGGCCTGAAACGCAATCTCCCGGTCCTTGCGGTTCCCGGCCATCCGCTCTTCCAGCGTGCTGGTGCTCATTGAGGAGACAGAGACGATCGTCATGGCCATGAGAATGATTAACGCCAGAACCAGCACAATGCCTTGCTGTTGATGAGGCCTGCTTTTCATAGGGCAATATGAAGGCATCATTTTATTCCCTTGTTACGCAGCTTGATGGTGGTGCTGAAGGCGTAGCGCAGTCGTTTGTCGGAGGGGGTGGTGATATCGGTCCCGAGCAAGGTGTAATTCTTGCTGGTGGCGGTTTCCCTGATCTCCTCGGCACTGCGGGCCAGAAATGCCAGTTTCAGCGCAACGACCCCCGCATGATCCGGCAGGTCCTGTGCGGTCACAAAACGATCCGCATAGTCGTCGCCATCGACGTCGTAGCCATACAGTACCTGCATGTTTTCAACGCCTTCGGCGAGCTCCTCGACAAGGTAATCGCCACTGTTACTTCCCTGAACATAGGTAATACGATAGAGGGCAGGCTCGCCACTGATCCCCTGGCCGACAAAATAGGCCCGGCTGAGAAAAGTCAGGATCTCCGCCCCCTCGGTATAGGCATGCGACCAGTTGTGTTTGCCCGGATTTTTGTTGCCCGGTGATTTTCCCGAACCACCACTGGCCCGAGTCAGTGCCTTGCCGGATTGGGCGGGAAAACTCTGAAATGCATCGCCGCCGGAGCAGTCCGACACCATGAGGATGGTGCCCTTGCCAATGTCGTTCTTGCCGACGGTGGTGATCGAGGCGGAGTTTGCCGTCATATTCTTGACATCCACCCCGGTGTTGCTGTCAGCCCACTTCAGTACCAGGACATCGCTGCCGGGTATAACCCGGTCAAGCAGGGAGTCGGGCAGACCGTCGCCGTCCGTGCTCTCCCATTTGGTGCCGTCAGAGGCGGGGGTGACCGTGCTGAGGGTGTAGCTTGCATCGGGGCTGGTCACGCTGGTGCCCGCGCCGTCGGAAAACTCCCAGCCGCCGGTGGCGCTGTCGAAGTCGAACAGCTCTTCATCATACCCGTCACCGTCCGGATCGAGATGATTGGTGAGATTATCGGAACAGCCTTTGTAACCGGCCATACGCGTTGCGTAGCCGATGTCTTTGAGGGTAAAGCGGATATTCTCCTGGATACGTGCCAGACCGGTGCCCACGGTGCTGGCATGTTTATTGGCATAGAATACCTGCATGACGCCCAGCATCAGGATGGAGGCGATGACAATCGAGATCATCAGCTCGATGATCGTAAAGCCGCGACAAGATCTGGTTTGAGTTTGGCTCTGTTTCATATTCGGGACCGGAGTTGATAGTCGCTTACTTCGTCGGGGGTACCGGGGTCTTCCCATGCTATGGTGATGGTGAATAAATCCTCGTTGACGGGGTCCTGGGCAACCGAAGCGGTTCCCTCGGGAAGGGTGTCAGATACCAGCTGTTTCCATTCATAGATGTCGTGCAGGGCCATATAGTCGGTACTGCAGGTTGCCGTGCTGGTGTCACACCCCTCGTCATTGCCTTCCGTGGTATCGTCGGCGTTATAACGGCCAGCTATTGCGGCTTCACGGTTGGCCCGCATTCTGTCGAGGATGTCATAAGCCATGTAGGAAGCCTGGGTCTTCAGATAGGCACTGTGGTTATAGCGCAGGCTCTGGGATTGCAGCCCTGCCAGCCCGAGCAGGCCGATTGAGAAGATCACCAGCGCGACCATGACTTCCAGCAGGGTAAAGCCGCCATGGCGGGTTGTAGGCGATGTGCGTCTGTTTCTGCTCAGGGACATTCGAGGTTCCCCCAACTGCCGTCACTCATGTAGATATTGCCGATATCATCGTCGTCAGTGTCTCTGGCGGCCGAGATATTGCCGGTGCGGGAGATATTGATACCCCGGCCGACCAGATCATTGCTGTCACCGCAAATGGCGAAGGAAGCAATCTGGCCGGCACTGCCGTCGCCGTTGAATGTCAGGGTAGAGAGATCCTGCGCACTGCTGATGGTGATGCCTTCTCTGGGACTGGCGCTCAGGCGCAGGACGTTCTCATCGGCATCAATGTTGTCATCACCGTCGTCGTCAACGAAGGTAATCCAGCCGTTTTCCCAGGCAGTCGTCGTCGTATCGCAGTTATCCTGGTCGGCATTACTGATGCAGATCTTGATCGCGGTCCCGCGCTTGACCGCTTCACTGCGGGCCAGATTCAGCGCCGTGGCCAGATCGTTGGTTGTGCTGGTCAGACGGTTATTGCGCATAAAAGCCTGCATGCTGGGCACGGCAATGGCCGCCAGAATGCTGAATATGGACATCGCCACAATCAGCTCGATGAGCGTCAGCCCCTTGGTGTTTTTCTTTTGCATGGCATCTATATAGTCGATGTGCGGGGGGGTGTCGGGTATCAGCGGACGGGCGGGAGGAAATTCCGGACAGACGGTCGGGCCGGGGCGGATTGTGTGATCCGGTTCCGGCCCGGGTTTTGTCCGCAAGGGGCGCCGGATTAGTGTCATAATAGCCGATTTGCAGGTGGCGGGGTGGTGCGCCGTCACAGGAGTAGTCATGCACGAGGTGATTATTATCGGCGGCGGCCTGCTGGGCATGTTCTCGGCCCGGGAGCTGGCGCGGGCCGGGCGCAAGGTCGCGCTGTTTGACCGGGGACAGACCGGGCGCGAGTCGACCTGGGCCGGCGGCGGGATCCTCTCGCCGCTCTATCCGTGGCGCTTTGACGATGCGGTGACCGCGCTGGCCCGCTGGGGTCAGCCGCGCTACGCGGACTTTGCCGGGCAACTGTACCGGGAGAGCGGCATCGATCCCGAATATGAGCCCAGCGGCCTGCTGATCCTCGACAGTGACGAGCGCGAGGCGGCCCTGGCCTGGGCGCGGCACTGGCAGGTGGATCTGCAGGCGGTGGGGGCGGCCGACATCCGGCAGCTTGAGCCGCAGCTGGGCCCGGTCCCCGATCAGGCGCTCTGGTTGCCCGGGGTGGGACAGTTGCGCAATCCGCGGCTGGGCCGGGCCGCGCGGGGCAGTCTCGATGCGCTGGGGGTGGCGGTGTATGAACAACACCCGGTTGAGGAGCTGTTGATCGAACAGGGCCGTATCCGCGGCCTGAAAAGCCGGGGCGAAGCCTTCCACGCCGAGCAGGTGGTGATCGCCGGCGGCGCCTGGAGCGCCGGATTGCTGAGATCGCTGGATATCGAGTTGCCCGTACGTCCGGTGCGGGGGCAGATGATCCTCTATCGCGGCGAGCCGGGCCGGATCCGGCGCATCGTCCTCAGCCAGGATCGTTATGTTATCCCCCGCCGTGACGGGCGGGTGCTGGTCGGCAGCACGATCGAGGAAGTGGGCTTCGACAAGTCGACCACCGACGAGGCCCTGGCTACCCTGCGCGCGGCGGGCGAGCGGCTGGTGCCGGCGCTGGCCGACTGGCCCCTCGAACACCAGTGGGCCGGGCTGCGCCCAGGCTCGCCCCACGGTATTCCTTATATAGGTGAGGTACCCGGCGTCGCGGGGCTGTATCTCAACACCGGCCACTTTCGCAACGGCGTGGTGCTCGGACTCGCCTCGGCCCGACTGCTCGCGGATTTGATGCTGGGGCA
>JBKGZJ010000142.1:0-5745 GCA_046545635.1 Thiohalophilus sp.
ACGCTCTCACACAAACACAGAATTTAGTTCAAATGGGTAGAGTTGGAACAACCATCATGCTGCCCGAAATATTCGAGGAAACCACAAGATGCCATTTCGTACCCGTTATACCGGTTTGATTGACAAGTACCGCGACCGCCTGCCGGTGCATGATGATACCCGCATCATCAGTCTTGGCGAGGGTAACACGCCGTTGATTCGGCTGAATAACATTCCCAAAGTGCTGGGCAAGGACGTGGATATTTACGTCAAGTACGAAGGGCTGAACCCGACCGGCTCGTTCAAGGACCGCGGCATGACCATGGCGGTCACCAAGGCGGTGGAAGAGGGCAGCAAGGCCATCATCTGCGCTTCCACCGGCAATACCTCGGCGTCAGCGGCGGCCTATGCCGCGCGTGCCGGGATCACCGCGTTTGTGTTGATCCCCGACGGCAAGATCGCGCTGGGCAAGCTGGCCCAGGCGATGATGCACGGCGCCACGGTCATCCAGATCAAGGGCAACTTTGATGAAGGGATGCAGCTGGTCAAGGAAGTCGGTGCCGAGGCGCCGGTGACTATTGTCAACTCCATCAATCCCTATCGTCTGCAGGGCCAGAAGACCGCGGCGTTTGAAATTCTCGAAGAGCTGGGCAGCGCGCCGGACTTCCACTGCATCCCGGTGGGTAACGCTGGTAACATCACCGCCCACTGGATGGGTTACAGCGAATACCACGAACACGGCATCGTTAACAGCCTGCCGCGCATGGTCGGCTATCAGGCCAGCGGTTCGGCACCGTTCATGCGCGGTGAGATGGTCGATGATCCCGATACCCTCGCCACCGCGATCCGCATCGGCCATCCGCAAAGCTGGGACAAGGCCTGGAAAGTCCGCGAGGAATCCAACGGCTGGTTCGACGAATGCAGTGACGATGAGATCCTGGCCGCACAAAAACTGCTGGCGGAAAAAGAAGGGGTGTTCTGCGAACCGGCCTCGGCCACCTCACTGGCCGGCGCCATGCGCGATATTCAAAGCGGCAAGATCCCCGAAGGCAGCAAGATCGTCTGCACCCTGACCGGCCATGGTCTCAAAGATCCGGACATCGCCATTCAGCAAAGCACGCCGGTCCAGGCAGTGGATGCCACGCTCGAAGAAGTGAAGAAGGCGATACTGGCGAATATGGGATAAAACAAAGTTGGCAGATGGCAGATGGCAGATGGCAGTTGGCAGTTGGCAGATAAAATAGTGCTTAGTACTAAGTACTAAGTACTAAGTACTAAGTACTGACAACTTCTTGCCGTCATTCCGGCCTTGAGCCGGAATCCAGGCGCACCTCGGTTCGGGACTGGATGCTGTCGGCATGACGTAACCGGTTTCCAGTTATAGGGTGCGTCCTACGCACCGAATCCATGGCGAATATGGCATAGAGCAGTCGGCAATCTGAAATCGACTTGCGTCCCGGGTTTCAGACTTCCGACTTGAGATTCAGGACTTATGACTGACAATTCAAGACTTGATGTAACAGTCTTTGTACCTGGCCTGCTGGGCCCGCAACCGGTGTTGTCGCAACTGTCGTCTGCCGAGTTGCCGGACTTTACCGCTCTGGAGACGGCGCTGGCCCGCGCCGATGTAACTTCCGATCCGATTAACGACGCGTATGCCGGACTGTTTCAGCTGTTCGGTATCGCGCCCGATGCGGCCGGCGATTACCCCGCCGCCGCCGTCTGCCAGTCGGTCCAGCAACTGCAACTGGAACAGTTCTGCCTGCGCGCCGATCCGATCCATCTGCAGGCGGATATGACCAGCGCGGTGTTACGGGCACATCAGGAACTGCGCCTGGATGCCGATGAGGCGCAACAGCTGGTCGACAGTATCAATCAACATCTTCATCAGGACGGCCTGCAACTGGTGATGGGCCAGCCGCATCACTGGTACCTGAGTTTAACCGCTGCGCCGCAACTTCAGACCTCACCCCTGCCGTCACTGCTTTTGCAGGACATCAATCCCCATCTGCCACGCGGCGAGTCGGCCGCCGAGTGGCGCCGGCTGATGAACGAGATCCAGATGTTGCTGTACGATCATCCGGTCAACCGACAACGCGAGGCCGAAGGGCGCCTGACCGTCAACAGCCTGTGGCTGTGGGGCGGGGGCCATCAGCCTGATCAGTCCGCCGTCCGCTGGCAACAGATCTATACCGATGACTGGTTGCTGGATGCGCTGGCCCGTTTTCATGGCGTGGCCAGTGATGATTTGCCGGAGTCTGTCGAGGATCTGCTTGAGAATTGTCATGGCGAGATATTGCTGGGCGTCGATGACTGTCTTCATCCCCTGCGCCAGCAGGACCCCTTCGCCTGGGTGGGTGCCGTCGAACAGTTTCAAAACCTCTGGCTACAACCCTTGCTGGCAGGATTGCGGCAAAAACGCTATCAACGCCTGACGCTGTTGCCCGCCAACGGTCAACGTTATCAATTAACCCGACGCACGTTACGGCGCTGGTGGCGTCGCCGCAGGCCGCTGGCAAAGTGGGTGAGCGATGGCGGTTGAACAGCATATCCGGCGCCGGCCGTTGCCGCAGGCGATACCGCAACTGGCCGAAGATCTGCATCCGGTGCTGGCGCGGGTGTTTGCCGCGCGGGCGGTGCGCGATGCCGATGAGTTGCAATACGATCTGCAAAAGCTGTTGCCCTATCAACAGCTCAAGGATATCGATCGCGCCGTCGAGCTGTTGATCGCGGCATTGCAGCAACAGCAGCGGGTATTGATCGTCGGCGACTTCGACGCCGACGGGGCGACCAGTACCGCGCTGGCGGTCGCCGCGTTGCAGGCGATGGGCCTCAGGCAGATCGATTACCTGGTGCCCAATCGCTTCAGATTCGGTTACGGTCTGACCCCCGAGATCGTCGAGGTGGCGCGCGAGTATCAACCGGATCTGATCATCACCGTGGACAACGGCATTGCCAGTCTCAGTGGCGTGGAGGCGGCCAACGCGCAGGGCATCAAGGTGTTGATCACCGATCATCACCTGGCCGGCGAGCAACTGCCGGCGGCCGAGGCGATCCTCAATCCCAATCAACCGGGGGATACGTTTCCCAGCAAGGCACTGCCCGGCGTCGGGGTGATGTTCTATCTGCTCATGGCGTTGCGCGCGCGGCTGCGTGAGCTCGACTGGTTCGAACAGCAGGGGATTGCGCAGCCCAACCTGGCGCAGTATCTGGATCTGGTGGCGCTGGGCACGGTGGCCGATCTGGTACCGCTGGATCGCAACAACCGCATTCTGGTGGCCCAGGGGCTGGCACGGTTGCGCGCCGGTCAGGCGCGCCCGGGGATTCGTGCATTGATCGACGTGGCGGGGCGTAATGCCGTGCAACTCGGCGCCAGTGACATCGGCTTTTTTATTGCGCCAAGATTGAATGCGGCCGGGCGCATGGATGACATGTCCCACGGCATCGAATGTCTGCTGGCCGACAATGATCAAAAAGCCCGCGAACTGGCGCAACAGCTCGATCAGCTCAATCGTGAGCGGCGTGGCGTCGAAGCGAACATGAAACAGGATGCCCTCAAACTGCTGGACAACATGCAGCTGGACGAACAGAACCTGCCCCACGGGTTGTGCCTGTTCGATGAGAACTGGCACGAAGGGGTGGTGGGGATCCTGGCCTCGCGGGTCAAGGAGCAGGTGCATCGCCCGGTGATCGCCTTCGCCGCCACCGCCAATGGCGAGATCAAGGGCTCGGCCCGCTCGGTGCGCGGCCTGCATATTCGCGACGCGCTGGATGCCGTCGCCACCCGCCATCCCGAACTGATCAGCAAGTTTGGCGGCCATGCCATGGCCGCCGGTCTCAGCCTGCCCCGGGAGAATTTCGCGGATTTTGCCGCTGCCTTCGATGCCGAGGTGCGCCGCCACCTGGATGAGGCCGAGCTGTGCGGCGAGCATTTCAGCGACGGGCCGCTGGCGGCCGAGGAGATGACCCTGGAGCTGGCCGAGGCGATCCGCCAGGCCGGCCCCTGGGGCCAGGGTTTCGAGGAGCCGCTGTTCGACGGCGAGTTCGAGCTGGTGCAGCGGCGTATCGTCGGCGAGCATCATCTGAAAATGGTCTTGCGCCATCCCGGAGCCGATGACCGGGTATTCGACGCCATCGCCTTCAATCACGTGGATCACGACTGGCCGGCCGAGGTCAGCCGGGTCGAGCTGGTCTATCAGCTGGACGTCAATGAATACCGCGGCCAGCGTAGCCTGCAGCTGCTGGTGCGCTATCTGCGACCTCTCGGCTAAACAACTGTTCCAGATTCATACACACTTTATACTCAGCTAATTGTGTAGGTCACGCTGGCGTTAGCCTGCGTGACATCCCTGCTGATGCGGAAAATGTCAGGTAGCGCTGCGCGCAACCTGACCTACGCCTCTGTGCACCTTATCAGGAACAGGTATTTAGAGACCTCCCTTCGTCAGGATCCCCGCCCATCGCCAAGATCCGGGAATTGGTGTATCATACGCGCTTCACATTTTCCGGTGGTTTATCAATATGTTGGAAGTCAACGCAATCCAGACCCGTATCACGGACATGCAAGGGCGACTCGACGCCCTGAGGGGGTATCTTTGACTTCGATACCCGACGTGAACGGCTGATTGAGGTCACCCGCGAGCTGGAAGACCCGGATATCTGGAACAATCCCGAACATGCCCAGGAACTGGGCCGCGAGCGGGCTCATCTGGACAAGATCGTCGGGACCATCACCGAACTGACCGGGAAACTCGATGAGGCCGGTGAACTGCTGGAGATGGCCATCGAGGAACAGGATGAAGCCACGGTGGATGCGGTTGTCGCGGATCTGGATGAGCAGGAGAAACATCTCGAACGCCTGGAATTCCAGCGCATGTTCTCCGGTCCGATGGACGACAAGAACGCCTTTATCGATATCCAGGCCGGCTCCGGCGGCACCGAGGCCCAGGACTGGGCCAACATCCTGCTGCGCATGTACCTGCGCTGGGGCGAGAACGCCGGCTTTACCACCGAACTGATCGAAGTCTCCGAAGGCGAGGTGGCCGGCATCAAAAGCGCCACGGTCAAGTTCAGCGGTGAATACGCCTACGGCTGGCTACGCACCGAAACCGGCGTGCACCGCCTGGTGCGCAAGTCGCCGTTCGATTCGGGCAATCGACGCCACACCTCGTTTGCCTCGGTGTTTGTCTATCCCGAAGTGGACGAGTCGATCGAGGTCGACATCAACCCGGCGGATTTGCGCATCGATACCTACCGCGCCTCCGGCGCCGGCGGCCAGCACGTCAACCGCACCGACTCGGCGGTGCGTATTACCCATATACCGAGCGGCATCGTGGTGCAGTGCCAGAGCGGGCGTTCCCAGCACCAGAACAAGGATCAGGCCATGAACCAGCTCCGGGCCAAGCTGTACGAGATGGAGCTGCAGAAACAGACCGCCGAAAAACAGGCGCTGGAAGAAACCAAATCCGACATCGGCTGGGGCAGCCAGATCCGCTCCTACGTCCTGGATCAGTCCCGTATCAAGGACCTGCGCACCGGCGTCGAATCCAGTAATACCCAGGCCGTGCTCGACGGCGATCTGGATCCGTTTATCGAAGCCAGCCTGAAAAGTGGTTTATAAAAAACCAACGCAGAGGCGTTTATGCCCGTTGTTTGGGTGCAAAGGCGCAGAGAACGCAGAGATTAATATTATTAAATCAGATGTCAGATTATTGTAGGAGGGGCTTTCAGCCGCGACTCGAGAAAAGGGGCACGACGGTCGCCGAT
>JBKGZJ010000143.1:0-5738 GCA_046545635.1 Thiohalophilus sp.
CAGCACCGATTGCGAGAATCTCACGATTGTTTGCCGACTTTCGCCAGCCGCAGCACGCCTGCCTTGACCCGCGTGGCGGCGACAAAGGCCGCCGGTATGGTCAGCAGGGTCACCAGGGTGGCAAACGCCAGAC
Organism: Thiohalophilus sp.; assembly: GCA_046545635.1. GTDB lineage: Bacteria > Pseudomonadota > Gammaproteobacteria > UBA6429 > Thiohalophilaceae > Thiohalophilus. The sequence goes on from JBKGZJ010000143.1 coordinate 134, forward strand.
CCCAGGAAAGTGCCAGGGCCATGGGCGCGACGAAGGGATCGGAACCGCCCCAGCCATAAGCCGTCGGTAACAGCCCCAGCACCGTGGTGGCGGCGGTCAGGATCACGGCCCGCAGGCGCCGCCGCCCGGCCTGCATCACCGCCTCGTAGATATTATTCCCTTCCTGCAGGGCACGCTGGATAAACACCACCATGATCAGCGAGCTGTTGACCACCACCCCCGTCAGGGCCACCATGCCCAGGGTCGAGAAGAACGACAGCGGCATGTCTTTCCAGAAGAGATCGTGCAGCAGGAAACTGATCACGATCCCCACCACCCCGAACGGTATCGCCAGCATTACCAGCAGCGGATAGCCCAGGTTATTGAACTGAATTGCGAGAATAAAGAATATACCGATCAACGCGATGCCAAATGCCCATTTAAGATCCGCGAAAGATTCCTGGTTCTTCTCGTTCTCGCCGCCATAAACTACCCTGACCTTATCAGCATACTCTCCCAGCCACTGCGGTTCGCCCTTTTCCACCGCCCGGTTGACCTCCATACTGGTGGTCTGCTTGCTGTCGATATTGGCGACCACGGTGACCGCGCGCACGCCCTGCTTGTGCCGGATGGTGGTATAGCCGTCATGCTCCTCGAGTTTGGCAAACCGGTTCAACGGCACCATGCCGCCGCTGCGATTGGGAACTTCCAGTTGCATCAACTTGCCGACGGGATCGTCGCTGTCATCCGGCAGGCGAATGGTAATATCCACTTCCTCGGTACCCTTGCGCGTGGTGGTCACCCGCAGGCCGTCGACCGCGGCGCGCACGTGACTGGCGATGGTCGCCAGATCGATCCCCGCATAGGCCGCTTTGACCCGATCCACCACCACGTGCAGCTCCGGGTCCCCCGGTTGCAAACCGCTTTCGATGGTGGCGATCCCCGGCAGGGATTTCACGTAATCCATCAGCCGGTAGGCGACTTTTTCATTAACGTCGTTGTTGTTACTGGAAATCTCCACCTCCAGCGCCCGGCCGGTGGGCGGGCCATGCTTGATCTCACCCAGGGAGATTTCCAGATCGGGGAATTTTTCCGTCAACAGCGACTCAAAGCGGCGCATGTCATCCAGCGCGTCATGATCTTCCCGCAATACCGCGGGAATATAATTGACCCGGATCTGGCCGAAGCGACTGCCGCGCTGCATCAGCGGATCGTTGGCATCCAGCGCAATCTGGCCGGTGGAAATGATCGTGGTCTCCAGATACTCCGGATTGGTGCCCTCGCGCACGATTTCATCGATCGTGCGCATCTGCTTGCGCATTTTCTCCAGACTGGTGCCGGCCGGGGCCGTCACCCGCACGATGTATTCATCCACATCCACCGGCGGAAACAGCTGGAACTTGAGCACATTCATGGCCGCAAACAGGCTTAACGCCAGTGCCAGGACGGAAATCGCCAGGGTGATCCAGTGGCGACGGATTGCCTTGTCCAGGATCCAGGCATAGGCATTTTCCAGCTTCACCAGCCAGCGCCGTTCGGCGGGGTGTTTTTTACTGTTGGTGACATGGGCGACGTGGCTGGGCAGGATCAAAAACGATTCCAGCCAGGAGAACACCAGCAGGGCAATGACCACGGTCGGGATGGCGACGATAAATTTGCCAATGATGCCGCTCATAAACAGCATCGGCATAAAGGCCGTGACCGTGGTCAAAATGGTCGCCGTCACCGGGCCGATCAGTTCTTTGGCGCCGGTCACCGCCGCCTCGTTGGGCGACAACCCCCGCTCCATGTGATAGGTGATGTTCTCGCCGATGATGATGGCATCATCCACCAGCATCCCCAGCACCATAATAAAGCCGAGCATGGAAACCAGATTGAGCGTGATACCGGACAGATACAATACATACAGGCCGGTCAGAAAAACGATCGGGATACCCCAGGTGGTGGTCAGCGCCACCGAGGGGCGTAAGAACATGATCAACGACAGAAAGACCAGTATCAGCCCGACCTGGGCGTTGTTGGTCAGCACCCCCAGGCGCACCTTGGCGAAATAGGAAAAGTCCTGAAAAGTTTCAATCCGGATATCATCGCCATAGCGCTGCGGCACGGTCTCCAGATAGGCATTGATCCGATCCACCGCCTCGATGATGTCGGCCTCGGACTTTTTCATTACGATCACATTCAGCGCCGGGGTGCCGCTGACATCGTAATAGACATCCGCCTCCTCCAGCGACTCGCCCACCTCGGCGATATCCCCCAGTCGGATACCCTCGCCCCGCTCGTTGGCGCGCAATACCAGTTCGCTGATATCCTCGGTGCGCTGATATTCACCGACAATGCGAACGGCCCGCTGGCCCTGCGGGGTTTCCAGATCGCCGCCGGGCGCGTTGACATTCCAGTTCTCCAGCACCTCGCTCAGTTCACCGATGGAAATCCGGTGCTCGCGCAGTTTGTCAGGATCGGCCACCACCCGCAGCTCGGCGCGCCGATCGCCCTGGATCTGCACCCGCGCAATACCTTCGATATTCAGCAGATCGTCTTCCATGTCATCCACCAGCCGTTTCAGCGCCACCTCATCGCGTGGCGCGGAAATCGCCAGCTGGAGGATCGGAATCATCTTGCCATCCACTTCCAGCACCACCGGGTCTTCCGGCATATCCGTTGGCAGCCGGGCACGATCGACGGCCAGTTGCACGTCACTGACGATCCGATCCCGATTGGTGGCATCCGGATCCAGCTCCAGATTGATGCGTCCCGAGCCCGGAAAGGCGATCGAGGTCATGGTGTCGATACCATCGAGCGAGCGCAGCTCCTGCTCGATCGGCGTGATAATGATGCGTTCGATCTCCTCGGGCGAGGAACCGGGATAGGCCATCTCGATCTGAACCTCGTCGAGATTGACGTTGGGAAAGGCTTCGCGATTGATATTGGCAATGGCGATAATACCCAGCACCACCAGAAAGATCGACACCAGGTGAACCACCAGGCTGCGTTCTACCAGAAACCGGATCATGGCAGCTCCTGTACAGATTCAAGCGAGGACCAGAAACTGCCATGCAGTATCTGCAGCTCACTGAGCCGGCGCGCCAGCTCGACCTCCAGTTCGGCCACGGTCAGGCGAGCCTCATTGCGTTCATTATCAAACTGGATCAGCCGATCGGTCTGCTCCCGCCCCTGACGGTAACGCTGCATGGCCTCCCGGTATTTATCCTGTTCGCTTTGCAGACGTCCCCGGGCACTGTCCAGCGCGCGCCGGGTGGCGTTGATCTCCTGAACCAGACTGGCGACACCGTAACGCAGTTCATCGCGAGCACGGCGGATCTCTTCGAGGGCGATGGTGCGATCCAGCTGGGCCTGACGCACCTCGGCATCCAGCCCCTGTTTGTTCAGCGACTCGCGATACTCAAAACGAATCTGACCGGCCATGTCTTCCTCGCTAACGCTGCCGGTGACAGCATCGCCGCTGCGGGTGCGGCTGCCGACCGAGAAAACCAGATCCAGCTGCTCCTTGCGCTGATCGCGGCTGCGGCGCAGCACCGTTTCGGTTACGTCCAGACGGGCGCGGTTTTGCTGCAGGGCTGGATAGCGCGCCTCCGCCTGTCCGGTCAATTCAGCCACGCCATACTCGGTCAGTTCCGTCTCCAACCGAATGGCGCTGCGATAAGTCCGCTCCCACGGCTCGCCCATCAGCCGGTTGAGCGCGATGCGCTGTTGCTCCAGGGCCATCTCAAGCTGTTGCAGGGCGGTCTGCTGGGCCCGCAGCTGGGCCCGCGCCTGCAGGCTATCCTTCTCCTCGGCCAGCCCCAGCTCGCGTCGCTCGGCGATATAGTCCTGCAGGCGGCGGGCGTTCTTCACCCCCTCGCGGGCGCTGCTCAGACGCGCCTCGCTCAGCGCCTTGGCGTAAAACAGATCCAGCGCCTGATTGGCGATCTCGTTGCGCAGGGCCTGTGCCGCGGCGCGCTCCGCCTCAACCCCCGCGCGGGCGCCGGCCAGGCTTTCATGGTAGGCCGGATTGTCCTCGCCCTGACCGAGTGGAATACGATAATTGAGATCCAGTTGCGTGACATGCGACGGGTTGGGGAACTCGGGGTTGACCGTGAAGGAACTGTCTTCATAGGTATAATTGCCACTGACCCCGACCCGGTGGCCCGATTCCAGTTGCCGATCCAGGGAGAGATCCACATCGGCGCGATCGGTCGGCGTGCCGAACACGGAGACATCGTGGGCCACCCCGCCGCTGCCGGCCAGCTCCCAGCCAAGGCGGCTCTCGACCCGGGCGATTTCCTGGCGTGAGCGCTGCACCTGCAGGCGCGCCACTTCCAGGCTCGGATACTGTTGCAGGATTTTCTCCACCACCCGGTCAAAACCGAGTTCCGCTTCATCGGCCCGCACCCCTGGCAGAACCAGTAGCAGCAACAGCATGCCGATCACGCCACGTAATTTCATGGCTGCTCCTTGCGCAGGCCGTTGAGAAACAGATCGAGATGCTGGTACAAATAGGTTTGCTCGTCCATCGGGTAGCTCTGATCATAAGGTTGCAGCGAATGACGCCAGATAGCCAGCAAGACCATCGGTGACATCAACAGACGCGTAACATATTCCGGATCGACCTGACGAAATTCACCCTGCTCGATGCCCTTTTCGATGACCTTGTTGAAAATCCCGCGCACCCGGTTGATCACGTTATCCACAAAAAACTGGGCCGCCTGCGGAAAGTTGGCCGACTCGGCGATGATCAGTTTGGGAATGCCGCAAATCGGCCCACTGCTGACCGACTGCCACCAGTTCATCACCAGCTGTTCGAGCAACTCGCCCTGGCCGCCCTGATGCTGTTGCGCCAGCGTTTCGCTGCGTTCGACCTGGGGAATCACCACCTCGCGGACCACGGCCTCGAACAGGGCTTCCTTGCTGTCAAAATAGAGATAGACCGTGCCCTTGGAGACACCGGCCCGGCGCGCCACATCCTCCAGCCGGGTGGCAGCAAAGCCGTGTTCCACAAACAATTCCAGGGCAGCTGCCACAATCTCGCCCGGGCGGGCGGCCTTGCGCCGCTGATGGCGAGGGCTATCCGACTGTTTTAAATGGTATTTTTCCATTAACCCTGAATAATACTGACTGACCGGTCAGTTAGTATAAATCGGTTTCGTGCCGATGCAAGCCTTCCCGGCGATCATTTTCCCGCAGAGACATTTATGCCCGCTGTCTGGCTGCAAAGCGTGCGGAGAATGCGCGTGATCCGATTTCCTTGCGCCGTGGCTGCATCCCTGGAAAACAGGCGGTTCGAAGGGCGTCACTTTCCAGCGAAGCACACCGGCAACGGCACGTCGGTGAAAGATCCGCAGCGGAGCTGACGAATGACAAAGAGGGATCGACTGCGATTAGCTTGCCGGGAAACAAAAAGGCCCGGTCTTGCGACCGGGCCTTTATGGATATGGCGTCCCCAGGGGGATTGTCTCGGGGCCTTCCCTGGCCCCTCGCCCTACGGGCGCACTGCGTGCGACCAAATCGGCTGTCCTGCCGATTTGTCGAACCCCATCTTCTGGGTTCGCATCGCCTGCAAAAACAATCTCCAATAAAAAAGGGCCCATAAAGGGCCCTTTTTTATTGGATATGGCGTCCCCAAGGG
>JBKGZJ010000144.1:0-5656 GCA_046545635.1 Thiohalophilus sp.
GGCTTTTTTGTCACATTAGTGTCATATCCGCTCTTTATGCTGGCGGCTTCAAATACACAGGGGACAAGCGAGCCGGTCATGACCCGTACCGACCACAGCAATCTGCTTATGCGCTGGCGCATGCTCAAGGACACCCTGGCACGCCATGGCGTGGCGGTAGGTGGCCTGGGGGTCATCGTGGCCATCACCCTGATCATGGTCTATCTGTTGTGGGTGGTGCTGCCGATGTTTGAGTCGGCGTCGATCAACAAGGTCACCGACTACAATGTGCCCGGCAGCGACGAGCGGACCCTCCATCTGGCCATGGAAGAGCAGGCGCTGGTTGGGCTGCGCCTGACCGATGCCGGTCGGGTTATCTTTTTCAATACCTGGGACGGCTCGATTCACAAGATCGTCCGCCTGCCGATTCCCGGGGATGCACAGATCACCAGCTGGGCGGCGGGTGACCCGGCCAGCCGGATCCTGGGTGTGGGGCTGTCCAATGGCCGGGTGCTGGTATTCAAGCATGACTACGAGACCAGCTTTAGCGACGCGCTGGCGGAAGGTGGCAAGCCGGTGCGGGAAATTGCCCCGCAAATCCGCTACCCGCTTGGCGAGGACCTTCTGCAACTGGATGAACAGGGGCGGCCGATTACTCTGCTCACGGTGCAGTCTGGCGAAGAGCAGACCACGATTGCCGGGCTGGCGGGTGAGCAACAACTTCAATTGCTGAATATCCGCCGCGAGGAATCGTTTATGGGCGATGAGGCCACTCTGGAGGAAACCCGGGCAGAAATCCCGCGGACCTCGCGTGGCGCCATTTCGCAGTTGCTGGTGGACAAGGATCAACGCAATCTATATTTCGTTAACGGCAAGGATGAACTGAGTCATTACGATCTGTTTGACAAGGAAGCGCCCTCGCTGCAGCAACATCTCACGCTGTTTGGCGGGGACCAGCGGGTGACCAGTCTGGAGTTTCTGACCGGCGATATTTCGCTGCTGGCCGGTTCCGATCAGGGCCGGGTGGTACAGCTGTTCGCGGTGCCCGAACAACGCGACAGTGACAAACGCGAGCTGCGGCAGATCCGCGCCTTTGATGAACTGAACGGCGAGGTGCAGGCTATTGCCCCCGAATACAATCGCAAGGGCTTTCTGGCCGTGGACGGACAGGGACAGCTGGGCGTTTTCCACACCACCGCCAACCGCACGCTGCTGACCGAATCGATCGACGATACCCTGGAGCAGGTGGCGATCTCGCCGCGCGCCAAGGCAGCGCTGTTGCAATCCGGCGACCGCCTGCACTTTTACCATATCGACAACGAACATCCGGAAATCTCCTGGTCCTCGCTGTGGGGCAAGGTCTGGTACGAAAGTTATGACGAGCCGGAGTATGTCTGGCAATCTTCCTCGGCCAGTAACGATCACGAACCCAAGCTGTCACTGGTGCCGATCTCTTTCGGGACCCTGAAGGCCGCGTTCTACGCCATGCTGTTCGCCATCCCGCTGTCCATCATGGGGGCGATCTATACCGCTCATTTCATGGCTCCGCGCATGCGCCAGGCGGTCAAGCCCAGTATCGAGATCATGGAAGCCCTGCCGACGGTCATCATCGGTTTTCTGGCCGGTCTGTGGCTGGCTCCCTTTCTGGAACGTCATCTGCCGGGCATCTTCTCGTTATTAATTATCATGCCCTTCGGCCTGTTACTGGTGGCCTACGGCTTTCATCGCCTGCCGGATCGGATTCGCCATGCGATTCCCGAAGGCTGGGAAGCCGCCTGGCTTATTCCGATTGTGCTGTTACTCGGCTATGTTTCTTTCAGCGCCAGTCCCTGGATGGAAGCCACCTTCTTCGGCGGGGATGTGCGCATCTGGATGAGCCAGGAGCTGGGCATCAGTTTTGATCAGCGCAACTCGCTGGTCATCGGGCTGGCCATGGGCTTTGCGGTGATTCCGACCATCTTTTCCATTGCCGAGGATGCAATCTTTGCCGTGCCCAAGCATCTGGTGCAGGGCTCGCTGGCCATGGGCGCGACACCCTGGCAGACCATGATGCGGGTCGTATTGTTGACCGCCAGCCCGGGCATCTTCTCGGCGGTGATGATCGGTCTGGGGCGCGCGGTGGGCGAGACCATGATCGTGCTGATGGCCACGGGCAATACCCCGGTGATGGATATGAACATCTTCGAGGGCATGCGTACGCTGTCGGCCAATATCGCGGTGGAGATGCCCGAATCGGAAGTCGACAGTACGCACTATCGTGTTCTGTTTTTAGCGGCGCTGGTGCTGTTTGCCTTTACCTTTATGGTGAATACCGCGGCGGAGATTGTCCGCCAGCGTTTACGCAAGCGGTACAGCAGTCTGTGATGAATGGGAATCTTGAGGAAAATCGATGAATAGCTGGTTCAAATCGGGACATCCCTGGATCTGGCTCAACGCCGGCGCTGTCAGTATCAGCCTGATCATGGTGTTTGGTCTGGTGCTGCTCATCGGCGTTCGGGGATTGAGCCACTTCTGGCCCAGCGGCGTCATCGATGCCGAATATGCATTACCCGATGGGGAAACCACGCGCCTGGTCGGCGAGATCGACTCGGTCGAGACGATTCCTCGCGTCCAGGCTGAAAGCAGTGGCTATGAATTCGATTTCGAACAGGAAAAACTGACCCGCTATCTGATCAAGACCGGTAACCGGGATGTGACCGGGGCGGATTTTCAGGTGGTCTTCGCCGATTTTGTCCGGGATATCAAGTACCCCGAAAACGTGATGGTTGCCGAACGCCATGAGTGGGGCAATTTTTACGGTTTCCTCCGTCAGGTCAAAGAAAACGGACAGGTGGTCGCCGAGGGCGAGGAGGCCCGCCAGGAACTGGACGTGCGTCTGGCGCGCGCCACCGACCTGCACGATCGCATCAAGGATATCCAGAAAGGCGAGATCGGCTCGATCAACTACCAGATGGAACGCCTGCGTCTGGAAGAGCGCGCGCTGGAACTCGACAATGAACTGACGTCGGAGAGGCAGCAGGATCTCGCCGACCGGCGCGAGGCATTGAATGCCGAGTACGAAGCGCTGCGCGAAAAAATGAATGAACTGTACGGCAAGATTCGCCGCGACAGTATCGTGGCCGAGACCATGAGCGGCCGCCAGATCGAAATTCCGCTCGAGAAAATGGTGCGGGTCTATTACCCCAACAGCATGGGGCTCCCGGGCAAGATGGGCTTTTATTTCGCCAAGGTCTGGGAGTTTGTCAGCGGCGAGCCCCGCGAAGCCAATACCGAGGGCGGGATTTTCCCGGCGATCTTCGGCACCGTGATGATGGTGTTGATTATGTCGGTTCTGGTCACGCCATTCGGTGTTGTTGCCGCCATCTACCTGCGCGAATACGCCACCCAGGGGCCGATCATCCGCACCATCCGTATTGCCGTGAATAACCTGGCCGGTGTGCCGTCGATCGTTTACGGGGTCTTCGGCCTGGGCTTTTTTGTCTATTTCCTCGGCGGCAATCTCGACCAGCTGTTTTTCCCCGAGGCGCTGCCGGCCCCCACCTTCGGCACGCCGGGCATTCTCTGGTCGTCGCTGACCCTGGCGCTGCTGACCCTGCCGGTGGTGATCGTCTCCACCGAGGAAGGGCTGAGCCGGATTCCCAGCTCGATTCGTGAGGGCAGTCTGGCCCTGGGCGCCACCAAGGCGGAGACCCTGTGGCGCACCGTGATTCCGATGGCCTCGCCGGCGATGATGACCGGTCTGATTCTGGCCGTTGCGCGCGCCGCCGGCGAGGTGGCGCCGCTGATGCTGGTCGGTGTGGTCAAGCTGGCGCCCTCGCTGCCGCTGGATGGCAATTTCCCGTACCTGCACTTGGAGCGCAAATTCATGCACCTGGGCTTCCACATCTATGATGTCGGCTTCCAGAGCCCCAATGTCGAGGCCGCCCGCCCGCTGGTATATGCGACCTCGCTGTTACTGATTCTGGTCATCATTGCACTCAATCTGAGCGCGATATACATCCGTAATCGCCTGCGTGAGAAGTACCGGGCACTTGAAGGCGGTTAAAAACTGGCAGAAGATATGACTATGACTCCCGATAATCTGACACACGGCATCAATCTGGATAACCTCGATCGCGCGCAGGACGGTGTGCGTTTCGAGGACGAGAACCTGGCGATCCAGGTCGAAGATCTGAACCTGCACTACGGGCCGACCCAGGCACTGTTTAATATCAACATGGGGATCCCCGAGCACAAGGTGACGGCCTTCATCGGTCCCAGCGGTTGCGGCAAGTCAACCCTGTTGCGCTGTTTTAACCGGATGAACGATCTGGTGGATATCTGCCGGGTCGAGGGTAAAATTACCCTCGACGGGGAGAATATCTACAGCAAGAAGATCAACGTTGCCGAACTGCGCCGCAAGGTCGGGATGGTGTTCCAGAAGCCGAACCCGTTCCCCAAGACCATCTATGAAAATGTGGCCTACGGATTGCGTATCCAGGGCGTCAAGGACAAGCGCCGTCTGGATGAGAGCGTGGAAAAGGCCCTCAAGGGTGCCGCGCTGTGGGACGAGGTCAAGGATCGTCTGCAGGAAAACGCGCTGGGATTGTCCGGCGGCCAGCAGCAACGCCTGGTGATCGCGCGCGCCATCGCCATCGAGCCGGAAGTGCTGTTGCTGGACGAACCGGCCTCGGCGCTGGATCCGATCTCCACGCTCAAGATCGAGGAGCTGATTTACGAGCTCAAGGAAAAATACACGATTGTCATCGTGACCCATAACATGCAACAGGCCGCGCGAGTCTCGGACTACACGGCGTTTATGTATCTTGGCGAGGTCGTCGAATTTCAGGATACCAACACCCTGTTTACCAACCCGGGCCAGAAAAAGACCGAAGACTATATCACCGGCCGTTATGGTTAAAGAACCGGATCATGGCAAACCACCAGGTAACTTTTTAGCAGGGATATGACATGGACAAACTAGGCGAACATATTTCCCACCAGTTTGATGAAGAACTGGAAGATATACGCAATCGCGTCATGCAGATGGGTGGCATCGTCGAACAACAGCTGAGCGATGCGATCAAGGCTCTGACGGATCGGGACGAGGCCCTGGCCGAGATCGTGATCACCAGCGATTACAAGGTCAATGCCCTGGAAGTGCAGATTGACGAGGAGTGTACCCAGATCATCGCCAAGCGCCAGCCGGCGGCCAGTGATCTGCGGCTGGTGATCGCGGTCATCAAGACCATTACCGATCTGGAACGTATCGGCGATGAAGCCGAACGCATCGGTCGTATGGCGATGCACTTTGCCGAAGCCAGAAGTGATAACAAGATGATTACCGGCATCATTCATATGGGTGAACGGGTACACACGATGCTGCACGACTCACTGGATGCCTTTGCCCGCATGGATGTCGAGCGTGCCATCGAGGTAGCGCATCAGGATATCAAGATCGATAAACAGTACGAAAGTATCCTGCGTGAACTGATGACTTATATGATGGAAGATCCCCGCTCCATACCGGAAGTGGTTAACATGATGTGGTCCGCCCGGGCGCTGGAGCGTATCGGTGATCGGGCCCGTAATATCTGTGAGTACGTGATTTATCTGGTCAAGGGCAAGGACGTACGCCACATCAGTCTGGAACAGGTCGAACGGGATACGAGGAAGGAATAAGTTAGCAGTTGGCAGT
>JBKGZJ010000145.1:0-5638 GCA_046545635.1 Thiohalophilus sp.
CTGCCAACTGCCAACTGCGATTTTGCGGAACTTCTGCCCGTTTTGCGCATCCTATAGCCCATAATCGGGCGTGAATCGGATATACTCTCACGCGTTATTCATCTATTACTGGTTGTTATCCCCCATGCAAAAATTTTCCCGTGTTGTTGCTATCGCCGCCCTGTTGGGGCTGATGTCCCAGGCCGGCGCCGATGAACTCGAACAGGCCCGCAAGGCGATCATGGATCGCTTCGATGATGTCAAAGCCGAGAATGTCGAGCCCTCGCCGATCAAGGGCATGTACCGGGTCTCGATCCCGCCGCAGGTGTTTTATATGTCGCCCGATGCGCGTTACGTGGTGGACGGCGAGGTTATCGATCTCGATAACAAACGCAACCTGACCCGTGAGTATCGTGAACAATCGGTAGCCACGGCCATTGAGGCGCTGGGCGAGGAGTCGATGATCGTCTTTGGCCCGCAAGATGCCGAACATACGGTGACCGTGTTTACCGATATCGATTGCGGTTACTGCCGCAAGCTGCATGAAGTGGTCGATGAGTATAACGAGCAGGGCATCCGCATCCGCTACATGGCCTATCCCCGCGCGGGGCTCGAATCCGGGGCCTATCAAAAGGCCGTTTCCGCCTGGTGCGCCGACGACCGAAAAGCGGCATTGACCAAAGCCAAACAGGGCGAGTCGATCCCGCAAAAAACCTGCGATAACCCCGTCGCCGATCAGTTCAAGCTCGGTCAGAACATGGGCATCTCCGGCACTCCCGCGCTGGTGCTCGAGGACGGGCGGATCGTCCCCGGCTTCGTGCCGCCCAAACGTCTGGCCGCGATCCTCAACGGCAAAACGCCGAACTGAGGTCATTTTTCTCGCGCTCTGGGAATTAACGCAGAGGACGCGGAGACGCAAAGATATAATGTTGAATGTTGAATGTTGAATTTTAAATTTTGAGTTGCAGGCCAGGTTCCATTCAAAATTCAACATTAAAAACTCAAAATTATTACTTTCTCTGCGTCTCCGCGTCCTCCGCGTTTTATTACACCGAACTGACTAGTTAAGCGCCTGGGCCAGCAGGCGGCGGTATTTGCTGACCAGTTCGTTCTGGTTGCCGAGCAGTTCGAACATTCTTAACAGGCCCTTGCGTCCGGCGTCGTCGTTATAGCCGCGATCGCGTTTGACGATCTCCAGCAGCTGTTGCATCGCTTCGTCGTGCCGGCCTTCGGCGGCGTAGCGGGCGCTGAGTTGATAGCGGGCCGCGCTGTCTTTGGGATCGGCTTCGATCCGTTTTTCCAGGGTGGAGATGTCATCGGAATCGGCCAGGGTTTCGGCCAGTTCCAGTCTGGAATAGAGCGCGGAGACTTCCGGGCTCATCTGGATATCGACGGAGAGGCTGTCGAGCAACTGGCGGGCGTCGTCGTGGCGCGCTTCTTTGATCAGCACCTCGGCGAAGCGTATCCGGTTTTGCATATTGTCCTTGTCATCCAGGATGATCTGCTGCATTTCCTGCAGGGCCGTCTCGGTCTCGCCCTGTTCATACAGTTCGATCGCCTGGTTCATGCGCCTGTCGCCTTCTTTTTCGATATGCCGGTCGAGCAGGGCGCGGATCTCACCTTCGGGCAGGGCGCCGGTGAACTCGTCGACGATCTGGCCGTTTTTGACCAGCTTGACGGTGGGCACGCTGCGCACGCCGAAGTGGGCGGCCAGTTCCTGTTGTTGATCGATCTCCACCCTGGCCAGCATGAACTGGCCCTGATACTCGGCGGCCAGTTTTTCCAGCACCGGCATCAGGCTCTGGCAGGGGCCGCACCAGGTGGCCCAGAAATCCACCAGCACCGGCACCTGCTGGGAGGCATCGATCACCTGTGACTGAAAGGTCTGGGCGCTGACATCGAAACTGTACTGCGATTGGCTCATGGTCTGTCCTGTCGGTTGCTGAACGGATACGGGATGCAAAGAGGCGTCCCCGGACGGGCGGGACGCGCGGCGAATTATACCCGCATTGGCCACAGTTGCGCAGCGGCGGTGAACAGCAGGCTGATCCGCAGTTCATGATCCGGCCACAGCTGACGCAGGCCTTCGGCATAGAGCCGCATCTGTTGCTCGTAGCCGGCGGCCACGGCGGCGGGATCCGCGAGCGCCGCGCGGTGGGTCTTGTAGTCGATCAGGTGAAGCCGGCCGGGCTCGATCAACAGCCGGTCGATGACACCGCTAATTGTCCGCCCCGCCTGGCGATAGAGCAGCGGCAGCTCGTTGCGGCAGTCCACGCCGGCGGCGGGGCGAAACACGCTGTCCAGTTGCGGGGCCGAAAAGACGGCCTGCGCCTCGTCCCACCACCGGGCCAGTTGCGCGGCGTCGGCCTCGCCGGCCAGCCGTCGCAGGGCGGTGTCCCGGGACAGTGCCGGTTCCTGACACAACCACTCCAGGCAGCGGTGGATGACGATTCCCCGCGTGCGCCCGTCCTCATCAGTGATGCCGTCGCCCGGTTCATCCTGCTGGCTGGGCGCCAGCGCCGCATCGCCGACGGCGAGGGTCAGCGGCCGATGCAGGCGCGGATCCGGCTCGGCTGTGACCTCTGCCGCAGGGGCCGGTGTCGGCGTCACCGGCGCCGGGGGGCGATTGCGGGTGACCAGGGTCTGCGGGCTGTCGATTTCGTCGGGCTGGCGATCAAAGGCGCCGGCGATCTGCTGATACCAGCTGCTGGTTTCGTCCCGTTTTGGCAGGCTGCCGGAGATATACAGTCGCTGCCGGGCGCGGGTCAGCGCCACATATAAAAGGTTGGCCTCTTCGCGGCGGGCGGCGTGCTCGGCGCGTTCGATCACCGCCTCACTGAGCGGATCCTGCCAGCCCTTCGCCGGGCGCAGCAGAAAATGGGCCGGGCGGGGGGCGTTGGCCGGCCACTCGACCAGCGCCTCGTGGGCTTTGGCGCGCGGTTCGGCGCGGGCGCTGTCGATCAAAAAGACCACCGGCGCTTCCAGCCCCTTGGCGCCGTGGATGGTCATGATCCGTACCCGCGCCTGCTGCCCGGCGTCGGCCGGCTCGTCGGGGGCATCGTCGTCGTTCTGGCGCAATTCCCGCAGCCACTGGGCGAAGGTCATCAGGCTGGGATAGCGGCCGCTGTCCATCTCCAGCGCCAGCTCCTGGAAGCGGACCAGGTTGGCCATCACCCGCGGTACCAGATGGGCCGGGAAGGCGGCCCGGTAGCGGGCCGGGACATTGGCCTCGTGGTAGATCCGATCCAGCAGATCGTGCACCGGAATGTGGCCGGCCAGGGCGCGCCAGCGGGTCAGGTGATCGTGGGCGCGGCGCAGCGGGGCGTCGGCCGGCTGATCGCTGCTCAGCCGGGCCAGCCGCTCGAACCAGTTGCCCGATGCCTCGCGGGCCAGTTGCATCAGCTCGCGGTCGTCCACGGCGAACAGCGGTGAGCGCAGGATGCCGGCCAGCGCCAGGTTATCGAAGGGCATGCTCAGCCAGTTGAGCAGGTTGAGCATGTCCTGTACCTCGATGCTCTCCAGCAGGGTGCCGCGATTGCCGCTCAGGTAAGGGATGCCCGCCTCGCGCAGCGCCTGCTCGTACTCGGGCAGGTGGGTGCGCGAGCGCACCAGCAGCAGAATGTCGTCGTAACCGATGGCCCGGGCCGGCGCGTCCGGGCTCGCCTGAACCGGCAGGGCGGTGTCGATCAGGTGGCGGATTTCAGCGGCGATCGCCTGCGCCTCCTGACGATGGCGGCTGTGGGCTGGCTCGGGGCGCGGGCTCAGCAGCGGGTTGCGCAGTGGTGCATGGTCCCCAGTTTCAATTTTTGTCTCGTCTTCCTGCTCTTTGGCCGGCGGCAGCAGGATCACCTCGCCCCACAGCGACCCGTGATGGGTGCGGTGTTCGGGGAAGTCGGGGATCTGCTGTTGCAGCCGGGGATCGGTGGTGAACAGCCGGTTGACGAACTCCATGATCGCCGGGGCCGAGCGCCAGGAGGTGTTGAGCGGATAACGCTGCGCGCCCAGATGGCGCTCCAGCCAGTCGGTGGCGGTGTCGAACAGCCGCGGCTCGGCGCGGCGAAAGCGATAGATCGACTGTTTGCTGTCGCCGACCAGAAAGACACTGCGCGGGCCTTCGCGCTCCTGGGCCAGCTCCTCGAGCAACGGCAACAGCAGTTGCCACTGGGTCGGGTTGGTGTCCTGAAATTCGTCCACCAGCAGATGGGCGATGCGCTGATCGAGTTTGTACTGCACCCACAGGGCGTTGTCGCCGTCGTTGAGCAGCTGATACGCCCGCCATTCCAGATCGGTGAAATCGAGCAGCCGCTGTTCGCGCTTGATGCGCTGGTAATGATCCAGCAGCGCGACCCCGGCCCGGTACCAGGCGCTGGTGAGCCGGTAATTGCGCCGGGCTGCCAGCTGCTTTTGCAGTGTTTCCAGTTGATCGCAAAAGTCATGATGCAGATCGGCCAGCTCTTGTGCGCCGACCGCACCCAGGCTTTTTTGCAGTGCCTTGCTATCTGCCTCACGATTACCGCGTGGCTTGCCGGCCTGGGTTAAAAATGCCTGGTAAACCGCGCTGTAGCGGGTGGTCGCTTCCTGTTGCGGATCCAGCGCAATCTGCAGTTGGGCCACGGCCTCATTATTGCCTTTGTTGGGATGCCCGGCGAGCAGTTCGGCCATGCGCGCCAGTCGCTGGCAATGTCCCGCATCGGCAAAAAAGTCGGTGATGGGATCCGTCTCGGGATCGATGCCCAGCTGGTCACGCAGTTGCTCACCGGCCCAGGCGATCGGATCGTGCTGGCCGGCGGTATACACCCACCAGTCGCTGCGATGCGCGACGAACTGGCGCAGGGCGCCGAGGGTGTTGTGCAGCCCCAGCTCGTCGAACAGCTGGCGCAGGGCGACGGCCTGCGGGCTGTCCGGTTCGCGGGCGGCGCCCACCATCAGCGCCTCGCGGGCCTCATCGAGCAGCGCGGCGGTGCGCTCCAGCAGTTCAAAGCCGGGCGGCACATCCGCCTCCAGCGGGAAACGGCGCAGCAGCTCCTGGCAGAAGGCATGGAAGGTGGTGGTGCGGACGCTGCAGGGGGTTTGCAGCAGGCGTTGATAGAGTTGCCGGGCCTGCCGGCGCAGGGCCGGGGTCGGCTCCAGCTGCAGCGCCTGTAACTGGTTATCCAGCGTGGCCTCGTCGCACAGGGCCAGTTGCTGCAGGCGCTGCAACAGCCGCTGCTGCATTTCGGCCGCCGCCTTGCGGGTGAAGGTGATGGCCAGGATCGCATCCGGCTCGGCGCCCTCGAGCAGCAGGCGCAGCAGGCGGCTGACCAGCAGATAGGTCTTGCCGCTGCCGGCCGAGGCCTGCACGGTGATGTTGCCCTGCAGGGCGGGCGTCGCGGCACCGCTCATGGCCGGCTCCTCAGCCGGGTCGGATGCTGATCCGATTCGGCGGTTTGCCCGGGGTTTTTTATGTCTGCCAGACCGGTTTTCGACATAACAGTGCCATATCACAATATTTACAGGTATCTGTGTCCCCCCAGGCCGGCAGACCCTGCCCCGCCTGCAGCTGGTCCACGAGGGTTTGCAGCCGTTCGCCGACCGCCTCGCCAAGGGTTTGCAGTTCTTCCGTCGCCAGCGAACAGCTCAGTTTCAGCGGCTTGTCCGGTTTTTCGAAATGCAGATAGGC
>JBKGZJ010000146.1:0-5621 GCA_046545635.1 Thiohalophilus sp.
GCCATCACCGGCAGCTGTCCCAGCCTGCTGACCGATTTTATCGAGGTACGCGGACTGGGCGTGCTGAACATCCGCGCCATGTATGGCAACAATGCAGTCCTCGATCACAAACGTCTGCGTTTGATCGTCCACCTCGACACCGACCCGGATTCATCGGATGAACCGATTGAACGGCTGGATCATACCGGTCGCAGCCGGCGACTGCTGGAGGTGGATATTCCGGAAGTCCGGTTACCCGTGGCTCCGGGCCGTGACCTGGCGGTCCTTATTGAAGCGGCCGTGAGAAATCATGTACTCTATCTCAACGGCTATAATGCCGCAAAAGACTTCATCGAACGCCAGCAGGAACTTATCAACCAGGCCCGTTCTTCATAATGAGGCTAATCATCGTTAGTGGACTTTCCGGTTCGGGCAAGAGCGTGGTCTTGCATGTGCTGGAGGATCTTGATTATTACTGTATCGATAACCTGCCGATTGGCATGCTCCCGTCACTGGCCGATGAGATCGTGCGTGCCAACCGACATGGCGAGCAGTGGTTTGCCGTCGGCATCGATGCTCGCAATCTGTCCGGCGAATTAATCAGTTTTCCTGACGCGCTTCACTCTTTGAACGAGGCCGGGATTCAGTGTGATATTTTCTTTCTTGAAGCGGACGATCTCACTTTGCTGAAGCGCTTCAGCGAAACCCGGCGCAAGCATCCCCTGAGCAACGATGAAGTCCCGCTGAATGAGGCGATCCTCCAGGAACACCAGTTACTGGAACCTATATCATCACGGGCCGATTTGCGAATCGACACCAGTATGACTAACATTCACCAATTGCGGGACATTATCCGCAGCAGGGTGCATGGGGTGGCCAGGACACAGTTATCGATCCTGTTCCAGTCCTTCGGCTTCAAACACGGTATTCCCGCGGATGCCGACTTTGTCTTTGATGTTCGGTGCATACCCAATCCGCACTGGGTTGCCGAATTGCGCCACCTGAGCGGGCAGGATCGGGCCGTGGCAGACTATCTGGAGCGCCATTCCGCCGTACACGATATGTATAACGATATTCGTCAGTTTATAGAAAAGTGGATCGGCTGCTTCGAGGCGGATAACCGCAGCTATATGACCGTCGCTATCGGTTGCACCGGCGGACATCACCGCTCGGTTTATCTGGTAGAGCGCCTGGCCAGCTATTTCCATCAGCAACGTGATGGGGTGCTCGCCCGGCACAGGGAGCTGACATGAGTGTCGCGGTGCTGCTTATCACGCACGACAAGATCGGCCAGGCCATGCTGGATACGGCCGGCAAGATCATCGGTGACATGCCGTTGACAATCACGCGCATGGGTGTGGGCATGAATGCCCGACTTGAGGAAACCCTGGACAAGGCCCATCAACAGATCGACCGGCTCGATGAAGGTGAAGGTGTTCTGATCCTCACCGACCTGTTCGGAGCCACGCCCAGTAATATCGCCCGGCAGCTGCAATCCGGCAACATCGCGGTGATCACCGGGCTCAATCTGCCCATGTTGATCCGGGTCCTCAATTACCCCCGATTGAGCCTGCCCGAAATGGTGGAAAAAGCCGTCTCCGGCGCGCATGACGGAATTATTGTCATCCAATCCGCCGGAGACTGACACTTGCTGGAACATTCTGTCGAAATCATCAACAAGCTTGGTCTGCACGCCAGGGCGGCGGCCAAATTTGTCACCCTGGCGTCAGCGTTTGACGCCGAGATACTGATCGATTACAACGGCCAGCAGGTCAACGGCAAAAGCATCATGGGCGTGATGATGCTGGCCGCCGGCAAGGGAGCCACCATTCACCTCGAAATCGACGGTCCCGACGAGGAGCAGGCCAGCCAGGCCCTGCTTGAACTCATCAATAACCGGTTTGATGAATCTGAATAACCTTATTTTCCGACTTTTGCATACGCCTCTCGCCGAACAATAAAAGTCCCCCGGGCAGTTCCCAAGTCAGCAGCGAGCTTGCTAAACTTTCAGGCGGGTGGATACGGGAATGGACTGATGGCCGAAGTGGAAACAAAAGAGGAATATCGTGACGTCTTGCAGTCACTTCTCGCTATCCTCCATGCCGAAGACGAAGATCATGAACAGATCGAGGATTTTCTGGAGGAGATGCATCCCCAGGAAATCGCTCATCTGCTTGAATCCCTCCCCTCGGCTGATCGCCAGGTAGTCTGGGAACACGTCCCCGCTGATTCCGAAGGGGAAATCCTGGTCCATCTCGCCGATGACGTACGCAGCGCCATCATGGACCGGATGGATACCGACCAGCTGGTTGCCGCCACCGAATCCCTGGATACCGACGATCTGGCCGACCTGCTGCCGGAAATGCCGCGCGATATCGTCCAGGAGATCCTGCTCTCCATGGAGCAGCAGGAGCGCGAGCGACTGCGCTCGGTGCTCTCCTATTCGGAGGATTCCGCCGGCGGTTTGATGGATCTGGACATGATCACCGTCCGGGCCGATACCAGCCTGGATGTGGTCCTGCGTTATCTGCGCCGCCGCGGCAGTATTCCCGAATCGACCGATAGCCTGTTCGTCGTCGATCGCGAAGGCCGCTTTCAGGGACTGCTGCCCCTGACGGTCATTTTGACCAGCGATCCGGAAATGAGTGTCGCGGAGGTGATGGAACACGATGTAATCGGTATTCCGGTCGATATGCCGGCCCGCGACGTGGCCAACCTGTTCGAACGCCGCGATCTGATCACCGCGCCGGTCATCACCGAAGACGGTCAGTTGATGGGACGTATCACCATCGACGACGTGGTCGACGTTATTCGCGAAGAAGCCGACCATTCCCTGATGAGCATGGCAGGCCTGAACGAGGAGGAAGACATGTTCGCGCCGGTGCTCACCAGTACCCGACGGCGCAGTGTCTGGCTGGGCATTAACCTGCTCACCGCCCTGCTGGCCGCCTGGGTCATTGGTCTGTTTGAAGGCACCATTGAACAACTGGTGGCGCTGGCTGTGCTGATGCCGGTGGTCGCCAGCATGGGCGGTATCGCCGGCAGCCAGACCCTGACCCTGGTGATTCGCGGCATGGCGCTGGGCAAAATCAGCGCGACCAATGCCAAAACGATTCTCAGAAAAGAGTTCGGGGTAGGGATCTGGAACGGCCTGATCTGGGCCCTCATTATCGCCAGTGTTGCCGGCTTCTGGTTCGACAGCTTCAAGCTGAGTCTGGTGATCGCCGCCGCGATACTGATCAACCTGATCATGGCCGCCATCTCCGGCGCGGTGATTCCGCTGATCCTCAAGAAACTGGGCGGCGACCCGGCCCTGTCCGGCTCGGTAATCCTCACTACCGTCACCGACGTCGTCGGCTTCTTCGCCTTCCTCGGCCTGGCGACGCTGTTCCTGATCTGACCCTCTTTTCAGGTTCACTGGAAATAAACGCAGAGGACGCGGAGGCGCAGAGGCGCGGAGTAGAATTTTGAATGTTGAATTTTAAATTTTGAATTACGGACGGGTATTTAATTCAAAATTCAGCATTCAAAATTCAACATTACCTTGTATCCTCTGCGCCTCTGCGCCTCCGCGTCCTCTGCGTTTAATTACGCCTGACCACAAAAATGGATCAGTCGCCGGCGACGGTCAGGTTGTCGATGAGCCAGGAGCCGGTGATGATGTTGCCGCGGGCGTCGATGTCGTTGCCGACGGCCTGCAGGCCGAGGTACATGTCCTGCAGCCGGCCGCCCAGGGTGATCTCTTCGACCGGATACTGGATTTCGCCGTTTTCGACCCAGAAGCCGGAGGCACCGCGCGAATAGTCTCCGGTCACGTTGTTGACGCCCTGCCCCATCACCTCGGTCACCAGCAGGCCGCTGTCCATCTGTTGCAGCAGCTGGTCACGGGTCAGATCATCATGATTAATATACAAATTATGCACCCCGCCGGCATTGCCGGTGGTTTGCATGCCCAGCCGCCGGGCGCTGTAGCTGTCGAGCACATAACCCTGCAACACACCCGCATCAATCAGGGTCCGGGGCGCGGTCGCCACGCCTTCGTTATCAAACGGTGCACTGCCCAGCGCACCCGGCAGATGGGGCCGCTCGTCGATACGCACCCGCTCCGGAAACAGCTGCCGGCCCAGAGAATCCACCAGGAAACTGGCATTGCGATACAGGGCGCTGCCGCTGATGGCACGCACCAGATGTCCGAGCAGCCCACGGGCGACATCCGCCTCGAACATCACCGGCACCTGACGGGTGCTGAGCTTGCGTGCCCCCAGCCGGGAAACCGTACGCAGTGCCGCCCGCTCGCCGACCGACTCGGCGCTGTCGAGCTGCGCGGGATCCCGGGCCAGGGTATACCAGTAATCCCGCTGCATGCCCGACTCATCCTGGCCAATGACAGTACAGCTCATGCTGTGCCGGGAGCTGGGATAGGCCCCGACAAAGCCGTGACTGTTGCCGTAAACCCGCAGCCCACTGTGGCTGGTGATGCTGGCCCCCTCGGAGTTGCTGATGCGCGCATCATAGCCCCGCGCCACGTTCTCACAGGCCAGGGCCCGTTCGATCGCCTCGGGGGCGCCGATCGCCCAGGGATGGTAGAGCTGCAAATCGGGGATGCTCGCCGCCATCAGTGCCGCATCGGCCAGGCCGGCACAGGTATCCTCTTCGGTATAACGGGCGATATCGCAGGCGGCCTTGACGGTCTCGCCAATGGCGGCCGGACCAAAGTCGGAGGTACTGGCCGAACCCTTGCGTTGACCGAAATAGACCGTGATCCCGAGGCCCTTGTCCCGGTTGTGCTCCACCGTCTCCACTTCGCCCAGACGGACCGTCACCGACAGGCCGGACTCGATACTGACCGCCGCTTCCGCCGCGCTGGCTCCCAACCGCTTCGCCTCAGCGAGCATATCGGCCACCATCTGCTGATAACGTTCGGCGTCGAACAGCGCCGTCGTCTCGGCAGTACTCACATTCTTGTCAGACATGGAACTCTCATTTGCTGTTAATTGAACCATTCTACGGCCCGCAAAAGCGGGAACAAACGCCCCGCGGCGCCGGCAGATCGTATTTTCCGGTCGACTCCCCGCCATTAGCGGGTAAAATAGCCGCCATGACTTACGACGAGCATGACGAACAGTGGATCAGTAAATCCCAGCGCAAGCGGGAATGTCACGCCCTGCAGGATCTCGGCGGCGAACTGACCAAACTCTCACCGGCGGATCTGGACAGGATCCCCCTGGATGACGAACTGCGCCAGGCCATCCTCGAGGCCCGACGCATCAAACAGCACGGCGCCCTCAAACGCCAGATGCAGTTTATCGGCAAACTGATCCGCCAGCGTGACGCCGAGGCCCTGCAACAGGCCTATGATCGGGTCATGCATCCCTTCGAGGAAGACATCAAACACTTCCACCAGCTGGAGAAGTGGCGCGAACGGCTGCTAACCGACGGCGACGCCGCGCTGGAAAAACTGGTCGAAGAGCAACCCGACACCGATCGCCAGCATGTCCGTCAATTAATCCGCAGTGCGCGCAACGAACACAAACAGAACAAGCCCCCCAGAGCCGCCCGCGAACTGTTCCAGTACCTCAAGACCCTCATGGCCGAAGACTGAGCCACTTTTCTCACACTTCGATAACTAACGCAGAGTTCGC
>JBKGZJ010000147.1:0-5505 GCA_046545635.1 Thiohalophilus sp.
GATAAACCACCTCACCCCAGGTACGCAGATTGGATACCGCCTGGTTGATTCCACAGATAGTCCGTAACAGTGTCGACTTGCCGGTTCCCGCCGGTCCCAGCAAGGCGAAAACACCGCGCTCGGGAACAGTCAAATCGACCGACCGCAGAATTACGCTGTCGCCGAAGGCGACACCAAACTGACTCAGATTAAGCACAGACACTTCCGGTTAGTTGTACATCATGGTTTGAACTACAGTCCCGGATCCAGAGTGTAAAGCAGAGACTCGGTCAGACGTATGACATCATTCGACACCCGGGGGTCCACTTCCAGTACCGGCGCACAGATCTGTCGCCTTGACAGGACGGCATGATAATCATCGATCGAGGGGCCGGTGCCGGTTTCCATGCGGGTCACGCCCAGCGCGATGCCGGAAGCATCAATATGTCCGGAAAATGCATCAAGATACTTCTCCAGCGTTTGTAACGGGTCGGGTTCGAAATTGTTCTTCAGGATGATCAGGCCGATGGCACCATCGCAGAGAATCTCCCACATGAAATTGAAACGCTCCTGACCCGGAGTCCCGTACAGATGGATTCTTTCGCCATCATCGAGCTTGATCAGCCCGTAATCCATGGCCACGGTCGTATTTTCCTTGAGTTCACTGACTTCATCCGTGGCGAACTCCTCGGTCTGAAACGGCTCAATATCGCTGATCGAGGTGATGGCTGTCGTTTTACCCGCACCCACCGGACCGGTAAAAACAATCTTGTAGGTACTCATGCCACCTCACTGTTGTCCATGTTTCTCAAGCGACTCATCAGTGCCCCGAACAGGCCCCGTTTTTCGTTTTTCGGTATTTCAACGGCCTCTACAACCGCATCGGCGTCGCGCCTGGCCCGATCAGCGAGCCCGGCGGAATAGGCCGCGGTAAAGATGGAAAAGACATCCTGTAAAGGCAACTCCAGCTTTTCACTCATCTCATACAAGCTGCAGGGGTTTTTAACCCAGTACGCGAGAATCTTCAGTCCGTGGTCCGTCAGCTTGATACGGGTGACGTTCGGCCAGCGGCGCAGATACTGTCTGTCGGCTGTTGATATCTCATGCGGGATCCGGCCCTTGCAGGTAAGCAAACCCAGATCCCACATAAACGCCTCGACCGACATGCTGCGCCCCTGTCCCGCGATTGAAGCGACGACTTTATCCACCCCGGCCTTGTCCAGGTAGGTTATCTCGACCGAGGAGGACAACTTGTCATCCAGCGGTGCGATGGCCATGTTGCGGATTTGATTGTCCGACAGACTCGTCAACACCTCGCCTTTTGAAGGCTGGATCAGTATCAACTTGTTGCCCCAGCATTTAATCAGTGCGCCTTCATGTTGCTGTTTTAACGTGTTGAGCGCCTTGATAGCGTGTCCGAGCAGAAAGCGCTCCATATCGAAGCACATCTCATCGGTTTTTTTGATCATCTCCCGCTGCCGGTTGACCTTCGACTTGTCCTGCTCAAGCCTGGTATTCAGTTTTGATGCGACTTTTTTGGTTTCAATGGCCTCCATGGCCTTTTTCACCTTGTCTTCCGTTATCCCGACATTTTGCGGAATATCAAACTCGACATCGGGTAATTCCTGCTTGATCGAATTAATAAACTCATCTGTATTAACGGGCATTTTCAGACTCCTTATCGTCCAGCCATCCACCTCGCTGTTGCAGAAGCCGATAGCGGGGATGGACTGATTGTCTTTGACGATATCTCTGTATTTTTCTGCCATATTCTCGGCCTCCAGATTCAGCACGAAGAGCTGGGCATCCGTCACTGAATCGAGCAACCGGATGTTGCGCACTTTCGGGCTGATCGCCTGACTCAGTCGCTCAAGCGAGCGCTTGTCAAATCCGAACGCTGAAATTGTTATGTTGTTTTGCGGCATAGTCCTGCTTTTGATTCACCGGGGCCCCACGTCCCCGGTTTTCAGATTGGTCGCCTGATATTATTCTTCACGCCGTACATTACGGTTGCATGAACATTAACGAATAAGGATCTCCGTTATCTCCAGGCGCTGGCAATCAGCAACCAGTTCGACTGTCTATCGATTTCGGACGTAATAGCGTGATTCGGGAAATATCGGCAGGAAATGCCTCTTGAAGATGAAAAAGTTTCCTGTGGCAACCCAGCCGTCATAGAGCAAGCTCCGTAGACCTGTAGTTTTGAGTCCCCGACTTTCACCGGGTTTTCCCTTAATCACATTTGCTTTTGGAGTACCTTAATAACCTTGTCAGTTATACATATATAGTTTAAATAACTATAAATTACAAGCTTAAAAGAATTATTTTTTATACTAGTTTTAAGTATTAGATAATAAAGGAATTATTAGCCTTTCGTAGCGCAAGGTCTATAAGAATTAATTAATAGACTAACGGTATGGAGAAATTAAAAAGAAGTTCAGAGGAGTCTGGCGAGCCGGTTGACCGCCTTCCAGGTGACCAGTTGCAACATGCCCGAGTTCACATCGGGGGTCGACATGCAGGCCAGAATGGCCCTGTCAAAGACCGGGAGGATGGTGACACAGCCCGAACTGGAACGAATAAACATCTCCTCGACCTGGCCGTACTGCAGCTCGTCGATGATCTTGCCGCACACCAGTTGCAGCTCGATGTACAGCGCCGCCACCCGGTCCGCATCCTGCACATTGCCTTCATGCGCGATCACCAGGCCGTCCGGCGAGACGACAATCGACAGCAGAATACTCGGATTCGCCGAGTTCAGCTCTTGCAGGACGGATTCAAGCTCGGAAACTGGCAAAACTATCCTCTTTGAGGGGTGTTCTGTTGAAGGTCAATCGATGTTGATTGATGGTTAGCTACTATTATCATTAAATTTGTTACTGCAACAAGTAGCCTGTCACGAATGTTAGCAAACTTTGATTTTTTTGTTACCCGCATCACGCGCAGCGCCTCTGTCACCTGGCGATACACTCGCTGGTCCTCAATCGCGGCTGTTATTGTTTATCGTCTCGCTATCACGCCCGATCGTTTCCCGTGCAACCCGCTGACGCTTGTAGCCGGTGGTAGTGCGGATTCGCGTCCACATGGTCCGGATATACAGCACGATGGCTACCAACTGTAATAGCCCGCCGCACAACACGATCCAGGCTATCAGCGCCATATCATTAATACTGCGCCCCAGTTCCCCGCCGAAGCGCAACAGGGTGCCGATCAACAGCAACCAGTATACCCACCTGATCAGCGTTTCCCGGTAACGGGGATCATCGCGTGATGGCTTGGGAAACAGCCACAGGGCTACGCCCAGGATCATGAACATCACAAAGCCGACGAACATGATGTGCGTATGCGCCGAAACAAGATAGGGATGCGGCCATTCGCCATACAGTTCACGGCGCAGCAGCATCCAGCCGCCGAGCAACAGGCCGAGAATTAAAAATCCGAAGGCGGTTTTGACAAAGCGTCTTGGCAGTTCAGTCATGTCTGGTTCAATCCAGGCTCAGGGCGTAGGAAAACAATACCAGATCGATGCCGTGATTGGGTTTGCTGAAACGGCATTGGAATAATGCCGATAGACCAGCGCCAGATCGTGACGTCCCCGCTGCCGGCCAACCCCCGGCTGATCCTCGAACTGCCAGCGACTGCCCGGCAGTCGCCCGGCGATCCGGGTCTCATCCAGATACGCCACGCCGATTGTTTCAGTCGCCCTTGAAACACATCACTTATTCCTGATCCCAGAACAGATTCAGCACCCCGCTCTCATGCCGATGTTGTCTGACAGGACAGGCGGGACACTCATCGGAGCTTGGCCGATTGTGGCAGCCCCGGCACTGTTTCACTCTCGCTCTGGCCTCGGTCAGCGCCTGTTTCAGGCCTTGCAATGCCTCGAGCTGGTGATCGATGTGAGCGATCACACCATCCACACGGGCCGGCACCCGCTGGCTGCCCTCGTCACCCGTGCGGCACTGTTCGCGGGTCTGCACCAGCTCCCGGATAGTGTCCAGGCTGAAGCCGTGCCCGGCCAGCGCGAGAATCGCCTGCAGGCGTGCCCGATGCAGTGCGTTATACGATCGGGTCCCGCCGGCGCTGCGCATCGGGGTTAACAGGCCCGCCTCCTCGTAATAACGAATCGTACGCACCGTGCTGCCCAGCTCGCGGGCAAGTTCCCCGATTTTCCAGGTCTCGTCCATGGTCCGGTTGATGCCGGCGGGTTACATCCCGACCAGTTGTGCACTGTAGCCGCCGGCTTCGACCTGCCGGAGCAGACGAGTGGTATCGGCCACCTCGGCATCATAGCTGACCAGCAACAGATGCGGCTTGCCCTCGCTGAAGCGCGGGGCAATCACCCCCTCGACCTGGCGCAGCCGCTCCTGCAGCGAATTGCGCTCGGTGGCGGGCAGGGTTTCGTTCACATGAATCAGAATATCGGCAACTTGCATGGGCTTCTCCTTCCGGTTCGGTTTAAATCTGACGTTAACGTAAGATTAAGACCCTGTAAACCGGAATGGCCACCCCGCCAGCGGCTTCCAGTCAGCCGACCGGCGGCAGGCCCTGCAGGATGTTGCCGCGCACCGGCCGGGAGAAGAAGGTTCGCCGCAGCAGATCGGCCGAGAACGGCTCGGCCCGGTTCCACGGCAGCAGCGACACCAGCCGGGCCATGGTGCAGTACCCGAACAGGATCTGCGCCCAGGTGCCAATAGTCGGGATCCAGTAAATCAGCTGCAGCGGCGCGGGCAGCGCGATCAGTAACAGCAGCAGATAACCGAGGCGCACCTGCACCGGAAAAGCGGCAAGGCGCCGCTCGCGCAGCAGAAAGTGGATCAACTGGAACACGGTAATACCGATGGCGACATAAAAACCGGGAACCCAGCCCAGCACCCCGGCGCTGAGAAACCCCGCTGTCACCAGCCAGTACCACCAGCTCAGGGTTCGGTATTCGAGCAGGAACATGGCGTCCCTCCCTGGTCAGAGTAATGTTAAAACCACCTCGGACGGAATGCTGTACAGGAAATTAGACCAGACAGCCTCGTCGTCAAGCACAGCCGGCCCCGCCGGGGCCGGCGTCGCAGCAGATGCGTTTCAACCCACCTTCGGCAGATGATGCAGCGCCTGGTCGATGGCCTCGGCCGGGTACTCGAAGTCCTCCAGCTCGCCGCTGAAATACTTGTCATAGGAGCCCATGTCGAAATGACCGTGGCCGGAGAGGTTGAAGAACAGGGTCTTCGCCTCGCCGCTTTCCCTGCAGCGGTTGGCCTCGTCGATCACCGCGCGGATGGCGTGATTGGACTCGGGGGCGGGAATGATGCCCTCGGCGCGGGCAAACTGCACCCCGGCCTCGAAGGTGGCCAGCTGCGGCACCGCCACCGCCTCGATCAGCCCTTCATTATAAAGTTGCGAGACCAGCGCCGAATCGCCGTGATAGCGCAGCCCGCCGGCGTGGATCCCCGGCGGCACGAAGTCGTGGCCCAGGGTGTACATCTTCATCAGCGGGGTCAGGCCCACCGAATCGCCGAAATCATAGGCATAGTG
>JBKGZJ010000148.1:0-5479 GCA_046545635.1 Thiohalophilus sp.
ACCGAGACCCGCTTTATCGCCAACCTCTCCGGTTCCACGCTGGAAGAATATGTCGAGGTGGCGCGGATCTTCGATGACTCGCCCATCGATGCGATGGAGATCAACATCTCCTGTCCCAACGTCAAAGAGGGCGGGGTGACCTTCGGCAACGATCCCGAGATGTCGGCGCGAGTGGTGGCCGCCTGTCGCGCGGTGACCGACAAGCCGCTGATCACCAAGCTGTCGCCCAACCAGACCGATATCGCCGACAACGCCCGGCGTTGCATCGAGGCGGGCACCGACGGCTTTGCGGTGATCAACACCCTGATGGGCATGGCCATCGATATCGAGTCACGCAGCCCCATCATTGGCAACAATCAGGGCGGCCTGTCCGGCCCGGCGATCAAGCCCATCGCGCTGCTCAAGGTACACCAGGTCTACCAGGTGGCGCGCGAGCACGGCATTCCGATCATCGGCCAGGGCGGGGTCAACTCGGCCGAAGATGCCATCGAGTTTCTGATCGCCGGGGCCTCGGCGGTCGGAGTGGGGACCGCGCTGTTTTATGACCCGCTGATCTGCGCGAAAATCAACGCGGGTATCGTGGCGTATATGAACCGCCACGGGCTGGCCAACGTGGGGCAGATCACGGGGAGTCTGCGGTTGAATGACGCCGGCGGCTCCTGTATTTGAGAAAACCCCCGGGTTGCGCCGGACACCGCATTGCCATGCCCGGCCTGCCTCTGAACCGGCACCGATTGAGCAACGGAGCGCAGTTGACCGGCAGCCTGCAGCTGAACGATAGTAGCGGTTTCTGCGGCAAAAAGCGCCAATCCGCCATAAAAACGATAAAGCTGCACCCCGAACGGCCGATAACGTTAACAACGCCCAGGCGACGGCCTGATCCATAACCAGTCGACATATCCATTTATGGTCACAATCGCTCCACGCAAGAAAATCCGCCTCGGCGATCTGCTGGTGGAAAACAATATCATCAGCGAAGACCAGCTGATGACTGCGCTGTCCGATCAGAAAAAGACCGGCCAGAAGCTGGGCCGCACCCTGATCCAGAAAAAACTGGTTACCGAGCAGCAACTGATGGAGCTGCTCTCCACCCAGCTGGGCCTGCCGTTCATCAATTTGAAGCGCTACAACTACGACAAGGAAACGGTGCGCCTGATCCCTGAAACCCTGGCGCGCCGTTACCGGGTCATCGCGCTCAAGGAAAATGCCGACGGTAGTCTGCTGGTCGGCATGGCCGATCCCACCGATATCTTCGCCTATGACGAATTGTGCAAGGTGCTCCGGCGCGATATTCAGCAGGCCGTGGTGCGCGAAACCGACCTGCTGGCGGCGATTGACTCGATTTACCGGCGCACCGCCGACATCAGCAATCTGGCCGAGGAGCTCGATGATCAGCTGG
Source organism: Thiohalophilus sp. (assembly GCA_046545635.1). GTDB lineage: Bacteria > Pseudomonadota > Gammaproteobacteria > UBA6429 > Thiohalophilaceae > Thiohalophilus. The sequence continues at coordinate 1,400 of JBKGZJ010000148.1, forward strand.
ATGGGAGCGACATCGATCTCAACCGGATGGCGCAAAACGAGGACATCACCAACGCCCCGGTTGTCCGCCTGCTGCAGACCCTGTTCGAGGACGCGGTGCAGATCGGCGCCTCGGACATTCATCTCGAGCCGGATGAGAACGTGCTGCGCATTCGCCAGCGCGTCGACGGGGTGCTTCAGGAGCAGGTGATGAAGGAAAAGCGCATTGCCAATGCGCTGGTCTCGCGCCTCAAGCTGATGGGCGGGCTGAACATTTCCGAGCGGCGCATACCCCAGGACGGGCGCTTCAATATCCGCGTACGCGACAAAAGCATCGACGTGCGCCTGTCGACCATGCCGGTCCAGTACGGCGAGTCGGTGGTCATGCGCCTGCTGGATCAGTCGGGGAGCATGCTCAGGCTGGAACAGCTGGGGATGACCGACGACATTCTGCACCACTTCCGCAAACAGATTCATCGTCCCTACGGGATGGTGCTGGTCACCGGCCCGACCGGCAGCGGGAAGACCACCACGCTGTATGCCGCGCTATCGGAGCTCAACGACGCGGCAAAAAAGATCATCACGGTCGAGGACCCGGTGGAATACCGCCTGCCGCGCATCAGCCAGGTCCAGGTCAATACGCGCATCGATCTGACCTTCGCCCGGGTATTGCGCGCCGCCCTGCGTCAGGATCCGGATATCGTGCTGGTCGGTGAAATGCGCGATCAGGAGACGGCGCAGATCGGCCTGCGCGCCTCCATCACCGGCCATCTGGTGCTCTCCACCCTGCATACCAACGACGCCATCTCCAGTGTCAGCCGCCTGCTGGACATGGGCGCCGAAGGCTATCTGCTGGCCGGGGCGTTGCGCGCCGTGGTTGCCCAGCGCCTGGTGCGCCGCGTCTGCGACAGTTGCAAAACCCCCTATCAGCCCGAGCCCCATGAACTGGCCTGGCTCTGCAGCACCCTGGGCGAGGGACTCGACGACCAGCGCTTCTTCCAGGGCAAGGGGTGTCCCCATTGCAACAACACCGGCTACCACGGCCGGATCGGGGTGTTCGAATATCTGGAGATCGATGACGATCTGGCCAATGCCCTGCGCCGCGAAGATTCAGAGGCGTTCACCCGCCAGGCCAAACAGAGCGACAGCTTCCGCCCCTTTGCCCGGCACGCGCTGGACTATGCCCTGCAGGGGATCACCTCACTGGAAGAAGTGGTGCGGGTCACCGGAACCGTGGACGAAGTCGCGCTGCCCCCGCCGCTGAGCCCGGCGGCGGGAGCCGACGACAGCGACGATACCTCTTCGCCCCATGCCCCGGTTTGACTATAAAGGCCGCGACCAGCGCGGCAACGCGATCGCCGGTTACCTTGAGGCCGCCTCGGTCGACAGCGCCGCCAGCCAGCTGCTGAACAGCGGCGTCACGCCCATCGAGATCACCGAGAATCGGCCGCGTCCGTCCCTGGCGGATCGCTATCGCAAATGGCGCGCACGTCGTCGACCCAAACTGGACGACATGATCCTGTTCGCCCGCCAGCTCCATACCCTGATGCGCTCCGGAGTGCCGATCATCCGCGCGCTCAACGGTCTGGCCGAGAATATGGACAACCCCTATCTGCAGGACGTGATCCGTGATCTGGTTGCGGGACTGGAGTCTGGACTGACGCTCTCCGGCGCCATGGCCCGCCACCCGAACATTTTTTCCGATCTGTTCATCAGCATGGTCCGGGTGGGGGAGCACAGCGGCAACCTCGATATGGCTTTGCTGCAGTTGTCCGAATACCTGGAGCGGGAAAAAGAGACCCGGGACCGGGTCAAGACCGCCATGCGCTATCCGATCTTTGTGGTGGTGGCCATCATCATTGCCATCGGCGTGATCAACTTTTTTGTCATCCCCACCTTCGCCGGTATCTTCGCCAAATTCGACGCCGAGCTGCCGTGGCAGACCCGCCTGCTGGTGGGCATGTCCAACTTCATGGTGCAATACTGGCATCTGCTGGCGGCCGGGCTCATTGCCGGTATATTTGCTGTGCGCGGCTGGCTCAAAACGCAAAACGGACGACTCCTCTGGGATCGTTACAAGCTGAAACTGCCGGCGGTGGGAATCATTTTGCACCAGGCGCTGTTACAGCGCTTCGCCACCGCCTTTGCCGTGACCCAGCGCGCCGGCGTCCCCCTGCTTCAGGGGCTGGCAGTCGTGGCCGATGCGGTGGACAACGCCTATGTGGAGCAACACATTCACGGCATGCGTACCGGCGTGGCGCAGGGCGAATCGCTGACCCGCACCGCCACCGCCAGCGGCATGTTCACCCCGTTGATCCTGCAAATGATCACCGTCGGCGAAGAGACCGGTGCGGTGGACGAGATGCTGGACAATGTCGCCGACTTTTATAACCGCGAGGTCGATTACCGGCTCAAATATCTGAGCAGCGCGCTGGAACCGATTCTGATCGTCATTCTCGGCGCGATGGTCTTCATCCTGGCGCTGGGCGTGTTCCTGCCCATGTGGGATCTCATGGCTGTGGCAAGAGGAGGTTAATAAGCTTGCCGGTGCGATGTCGATTCCAACAACAGGGTTTTACCCTTCTGGAACTGGTTCTGGTCGTGCTGATCATTTCCATCATGGGCCTCATTGCCATCGATCGACTGCTCAACTATCGTATTGATGCCGAACGTGCCATGATTCAAACCGTCATTGGCAATATTCGCAGCGGACTGGGGATGGAGATCGCCGAGCGGGTCGCCAAAGACGAGATAGGGACTATCAACAACCTGGAACACACCAACCCGATGGAATTACTGGCGCAACCGCCAAACAACTACATTGGCGAGATCGACAATGAATCGCAGGTAAACAAAGACGGGGTCTGGTATTTTGATACCACCGAGTCGGCGCTGGTTTACCGGGTTCGCTTTGGCGACTACTTTAAAACTCCGTTGTCCGGACCGCCCCGGGTGCGGCATCGGATTAAACTGGTTTACACCGACAACAACCGCAACAATCGCTTTGATCCCGGCATCGATCATGTGAGCGGCCTGGATCTGGTACCGCTGGAAGACTACGAATGGGAATTTCCAAATGAATAACAACACCGCACTCGCTTCTGTCCTGCTGGAAAGTCTCCTGCTGATCATCGGCGTGTTGCTGGTCCTGGTGGCGTTTTACGGACTCCTGCTGCTGATCAAGCCCGACACTGGATTGCGCCTCAATCAGTCGCTCAGCCGGCGGCTTTCGACCCCCCGGTTCAGCCTCTTTTTCCTCGACAAACAGTTCCATGTTGAACGCTATTTTTACCATCACGCCAAACTCTATGGCCTGTTACTGGTGATCGGCGCCGGCTATTTGCTCTACCGGCTGTTTTTCGATTTTCCGCTGGAAGGCTATGCCAGCGTCCTGCCCGGCATCCTGCCCATTGATGTCTGGGCCTGGCTGCTCGATGCGCTGCAGATCTTCCTGGTGGTGATGGCGATTTTCACCCTCTATATCGGGCTGGTGGTATTGATCCGCCCCAGCAACATTAAAAATCTCGAACGCCATGCCAATCGCTGGATCTCCACCGGCCAGAAACTGGCCGGCATGGCCGGCGACGCCCCGGCCCTGGACAGCGTCGCGCAGCGGGCTCCCCGGCTGTTCGGCGGCCTGGTGTTTCTGGCGGCTGTGGCTGTCTTATTTATGTTGATATAATAAAAAACTTAAAGTTTGCCCCATTTTGCCGATACAGGGCTTATGGGCCAGTAATCCGACAAAATCTTGCTAGATTACTTGATAAATTTACGATAAATTGTTGAATATTCTCGTTTCTGCTGCGGCAGAAGGGTCTGTAAACCCGGCAACCGCGGTTGCCACACTATCTACTCACTGGAGCGCATCATGAATCAACAACGCGGTTTTACCCTTATCGAACTGGTCGTGGTCATCGTCATCCTCGGCCTGCTGGCAGCCACGGCGCTGCCCAAATTCATCGACGTCACCACCGACGCCCGCGAATCGAGCGTGCAGGGTGTCGCGGGCGGCCTGCGCGCGGCGGCGGCGCTGGGACAGGCGCAGTATGTGGTCAATGGCGACAAAACGGCCGGCAGCATCAGCATGGGCGGCTCCACTGTC
>JBKGZJ010000149.1:0-5435 GCA_046545635.1 Thiohalophilus sp.
AGTCCATATATATAAAGCGCCCGCCGGGCGCTTTATTTTTTTGCTGCTCATTTGCGGCACCTGGCTCGATCTCTCCTTTTTTATACTGAATCCAGAATCTGGCGCGCCGCTGGACCTCGTCACTCGTACCTCGTCCCTCGGCCCTGTATTCTAATGCCCTCATAAATATCCCTGTTGTTCTGCCCCGAAGGCAGTGGTGTATAGTCGGGCGTCTAACAATTTTAGCCGGGCTGCGCGGCAGCCGGATTCCCGCTTTGCGGGCCCTCCCCGACGACGGCAGCCCGAACCAACAAATGCCCACGCGGCCCAACCTTGAGGAAGGACGGATGATTAAACCTATCGGTAGCGACGAGCTGCAACCGCGCTTTGTTTACGATTCGACGAAGCACGATGCATTGAGCAAAGAGGCGGAATCCCTGCCTTCAGTGGTCATCAGCTCCCAGGCGGCGGGCAACGCCGTGATGCTGGGCGGCGGCTACTTCAATCCCCTGCCGGGTTTCATGAACGTGGCCGACGCCCTGGGCGCCGCCGAGAAGATGACCCTGACCGACGGCAGCTTTTTCCCGGTGCCGATCCTCTGCCTGCTGGAGAACGTCGACCCCATCCGTGATGCCAAACGCATCGCCCTGCGCGATCCCAATGTCGACGGTAACCCGGTGCTGGCGGTGATGGACGTGGAGGGCATCGAGGAAATCTCCGACGAGCAGATGACCACCATGACCCAGAAGGTCTATGGCACCACCGACACCGAACACCCCGGTGTGGCGGCCTTTAACAGCCAGGGCCGTTACGCCGTCTCCGGTCCGATTCACGTGCTGAACTTCAGCTACTTCCAGACCGACTTCCCGGATACCTTCCGCACCGCGGTGGAAATCCGCAACGAGATCAAGGAACACGGCTGGAACAAGGTCGTCGCCTTCCAGACCCGCAACCCCATGCATCTGGCGCACGAAGAGTTGTGCCACATGGCCATGGACCGCCTGGGCGCCGACGGCCTGGTGATTCACATGCTGCTGGGCAAGCTCAAGCCCGGGGATATCCCCGCACCGGTCCGCGATGCCGCGATCCGCAAGATGGTGGAACTCTACTTCCCGCCCAACAGCGTGATGGTCACCGGCTACGGCTTCGACATGCTCTACGCCGGCCCGCGCGAAGCCGTGCTGCACGCCTATTTCCGCCAGAACATGGGCGCCACCCACTTCATCATCGGCCGCGACCATGCCGGTGTTGGTGACTACTACGGCCCGTTCGACGCGCAGAAGATCTTTCACGACGAAGTGCCCAAGGGCGCACTGGACATCGAGATCTTCGAGGCCGATCACACCGCCTGGTCGAAGAAACTCAACAAGGTGGTGATGATGTGCGAAGCCCCGGATCACACCAAGGAAGACTTCGTACTGCTGTCCGGCACCAAGGTGCGTGAAATGCTGAGCAACGGCGAAGCCCCGCCGAAGGAATTCTCGCGCCCGGAAGTGGCCAAGATCCTGATCGACTATTACACCAGCAAAGACGCCTGATCAGGCTTTACAACCGAAGCACAAAAAGAGGCGCTCCGGCGCCTCTTTTTTTATGCCCGCCTTTTTTACCTGCGCCAGGCAAGTCAGGAATGAATCCGCTTTTACGTTTGCTGGAAATTAACGCGGAGGACGCAGAGACGTTTATGCCCGTTGTGTGGGTGCAGAGGCGCGGAGAATTAAAATAATAGCAATGCGAGAAATAACCATAATTCGAAATAAACTCCGCAGCCTTATCGGTTAACGCCATAAAAATATCTTCTCTGCGCCTCTGCGTCCTCTGCGTCCTCTGCGTATTATTCCAGAGCACAAAAAAAGAGGCACAACATCTCATGTGCCTCTTTTAGCTGATTAACGGAAAGCATCGTAGATCAGGTTGCGCGCAGCGCTACCTGACATTCAAAACCGGACCCCGTATCAAAATCGTCACGCAGGCTGCGCCAGCGTGACCTACAGGATCTTCACTTTCGGTGATTCCGATATCTTCAGGGTAACTGTAGGAGGCCAGCCCCTGGCCGATTGGCCTGGGGATGGTGCGATCATCAAGGGTGAATCGCCGAGAGGGCTCGGCTCCTACAGAGATGACTGCGTTAATTTCCAGAGCACAAAAAAAGAGGCACACCATCTGATGTGCCTCTTTTAGCTGATTAACGGAAAGGATTTATATTTTGCCGTCCGTGCCCGTACGATAGGCGCCGGATTCGGTGGCCTGATCATACTGTTCGAGCTGTTTCATCACCAGCGCCATGGCCTCGGTATAGGGGACCGTGCCCTGTTGACGAATGATTTCCTGACCTTCATTACTGACTGCATAACGGATAAAGTCACGTACTTTCGGATCCGTGGAACTGCGCTGGGTAACCAGATAGAGAGGTCGATACAGGACATAGTCACCGCTTTTGATATGTTCGTAGCTCGGCTCGTAGTCATTGAGCTTGAGGATCTTGAAATCCCGTTTCTTCGCACTGCTGATCCCGGTGACGGCAATGGCATTGATTTCTTCTTCCACGGCACTTTCCAGCGGCCCGGAGGATTTCACCACATGTTTAGCCTTAAAGTCCTGAGCAAAATTGTTGAACACCAGCTCACGCAGGGTACGACCGACACCGGACATCTTGCCGCGGCGAACATACAGTTCGATCGGGGCATCCGGTCCACCCAGTTCTTTCCAGTTGGTCAGCTTGCCGAGATAAAGCTGCTTGAGCTGATCGAAGGTAATATTATCCACCGGATTGTCTTTGTGAACCACGACCACCAGTGCGTCCCAGGCGACCGGGATCTGGTGCGCATCACGTTCGTCGTCCCGGCTGTCCAGCGCGGTACGGCAGGCACCGCCGATGTCGATATTGCCCGCGGCCGCATTGCGAATCCCCTTGGTGGCTCCACCGCCTGCGATGCCGATCTTGATGCCGGTTTTGGCTTCATAGGCTTTGGCCAGCTCGGCCATGAAGGCTTTTTTGGTAATCCCGCAACCGGCCCAGTTAATGTCCGCGTTTTGCGACTCGTTGGCTCCGGCTACAGCTGATAACCCGAATAATACGGTCAGCACACATAAAAAGTGAAAATGTTTCATTGCAACAGCTCCCGCCTGACTTTGTCTTAGTTCCATCATCGGCAACTTTAGGGGTTAACCCCAGGTACCGCGATCGATAGTGTGTAGGACGTCACAAAAATCGTTTTATTCCAGGCGGTTGCTTTTTATTATATTTGAATATATTTAATTACTTGTGCGATTCGCCCGGCACGTGCCCCGTGATCAAAAAAGGGGCCGCAGCCCCTTTTCCGGATGGTTCTTCTGTTCCCGGGCTCCCGCTCAGACATGCCAGCCGTATTCGTCCGCCTTCTGCCGGGCCAGCGCGGGCACATCGGTGGCCACGAAATGTTTGTGCAGGATCTGCACCCCGATCATGTGGTTGATCACCGCATCGAGCTTCACCTGGGTCGAGGCGGTGGTCTCCTCCGCCTCGTGCAGATCGAACAGGGCCTTGACCCCGGCTTTATCCAGGATCCCGGCCTCCTCGATCGCCTTGTCGGAAAGATAGTTGTCCGACAGGGCCTTGAGTGCCGCCCATTTTTTCGGGTCGGTGTGCGCCGGCGGCGCCATGAAGGCGAATTTTTCCCGCTCGTAGAGGGTCGTCGGCAGAATGCCTTTCATCGCCTCACGCAGCACGTATTTCTCGACCCGCCCCTTGATGCGCATGGAGGGCGGCAGCCGGGCGCAGTATTCGGCCAGATGGTGATCCAGAAACGGCGGGCGGGCCTCCATGGAGTTGGCCATATCCACCCGATCCCCGCCCCAGGTCAGGATCTGCCCTTCGAGCATGGTCTTGATCCAGACGTACTGGGCCTTGTCGAGCGGATGCCGGCCTTCGAGCATGTCGCCGTCCAGCGCCTCGGCAATCGCCTGACCCGGTGCATACCCCTCGACCTCCTGACGCAGCGCGGGCGCCAACAAGCCGGGCACATGCACCGCCGAGGCGAGCCAGGGCTGCAGACAGCTGGGGGTAAAGCCCATCAATTCGTTCAGGGCCGGGTCGCTGACTTCGTCCTCGGCCAGCATGGCGCCCTGAAACAGCTTGTTGGCCTCGGCCAGGATGCTCTCCCATTCGGCCCGCTCCGCCGGCGACAGGGTGTCCATGCCGTGCAGGAACATGTCGCGGCGAAAGGCCGGGTAACCGCCGAACAGTTCATCCGAACCCTCGCCGGTCACCACCACCTTGTAACCGGCCTTGTTGACGTGCCGGCTCATCAGCAGCTTGGCCACGCCCAGGGTGTTATAAATCGTGCGCTCGGTGTGCCAGAGCGTCTCCTCGAAGTTATCGTACAGATGACCGGCGTTGAGCAGCATCACGTCCTGATCGGCCCCGACCGACTCGGCCATCTCGGTGGCGATCGGGGTTTCGTCGTAATCGGCATCGTCAAAGCCGATGGTAAACGCCTTGACCGGTGACTGCTGACTGGCGGCCGCCATGCCCAGGGTGGAACAGGAGTCGATCCCGCCGGAGAGATAGCAGGCCACCGGTACATCCGCTTCCAGGCGCAACTGTACCGCCTGCAGCAGCTCTTTGCGGACACCTTCTATATAGTACTCCTCATCATCACGATCATTTTTCAGCCGCTCGCTTTGTAACGGGAAATCCATATCCCAGTATTTCTGATCAGTGACCTGGAACTTGCCGTGTTTGCGCTCGATGATTACCACATGGCCGGGTTTGATCTGGTTGATATTATCGAACGCGGTATTGCCCGGCACGGTGGTCTGCATCAATTGATGAAACACGCCTTTGGCATTGAAACGGCGCGGCACATCGGGATGGGCGAACAGTACCTTGAGCTCGGAGCCGAACACGATCTTGTCGCCGGTGTTGGTCCAGTACAGCGGCTTGACCCCGAAGCGATCGCGGATCAGCATCAGTCGATCATGCTGCTTGTCGTACAGGGCGAAGGCGAACTCGCCGCGCAGGTGCGGCAGCATGTCCTCCAGGCCCAGGCGCGGATAAAGATGCAATACCATCTCCGAATCGCTCTTGGCCCGAAAACGCGCACCCTTGAGGGTCAGCTCGGCGCGAATCCGCTTGTAGTCGTAAAACTCGCCGTTATGTGCCAGTAACAGATTTTCATCGGCCGAGATAAAAGGCTGACGGGCACGCTCTTCATTCAGATCGATGATCGACAGGCGGGCATGGGAGAACCCCACCCCCTGCTCATCCAGGGTTTTGTAACCGAATCCGTCGGGACCGCGATGGTGCTGGATGGCCGCCATATTGACCAGCAATTGCGGATCGATTTTCTGTTCGGGATTGGCGTGAAATATTCCGGCTATGCCACACATAATATAATTAGTTAACCTCTGTTAAATCGTTAAATCGTTAGGTCGTTAGGTCGTTAGGTCGTTAGGTCGTTAGGTCGTTAGGTCGTTAG
>JBKGZJ010000150.1:0-5428 GCA_046545635.1 Thiohalophilus sp.
CCGCGCCGGGCAACCGCCAGAAAACCCTGTCCGCTCTGGTGCCGCAGATGCGCGCGCTGCAGCGACCGGATCCGGGTCCGGTGGCGCCGGTGACACTTGCCCGCTAGGGCGGAGGGTTAGAAGCTGGAAATCGGGAGTCGGGAGGGGTGATCCGCCGCCCGGGGACGGCGGATCGAGACTGGCGCGGATCAGAAGTAGTAGTTCAGGCTGACCTGGCCGCCGAAGGTGCCAAGGCTGGAGACAGTAAGGGCACCCACATCGGTGGTGGCGTAACCGGCCCGCAGCGATCCTTCCATGCTGAACTGGCGGCCGACGAAGTACTCGCCACCGAACTCTCCGAGGAAAGCCAGCTGGCTGGTATTGGTTGCATCGAAATCGGTGTAGGTGATCATGCCGCCGTAGAAAGTCGCGAAATCGCCCCGGCCCATGTAAGAGCGTACCCCGCCCAGCAACGAAATGTCGGTGCCGTCGGCGTCACTGCCGTTAATGCTAATCCCGGCGCCGGCGATGATCGCCATGTCGTTACTGGTGAAGTATTTGCCCTTGAGCAGAAAGCCGGTTGGCAACTCTTCATCGGTGATGCTGACGTTGATCGCCTTGGCGCCGGCGTGAAGACTGTTGTCCGCCGCGGCAGTACTGCTGAACACAAGGGCGGCAATAGTACACAGTAAGAATTTCTTCATTTTTCTCAGTTCCTTTCGAAAATAAGCCAATAGACCCGGACTTTCATTGGAACAAGACCGTCAGCACGTCTTCCCGGGCATAAATAAAGTAGGCGTATTATAAGTATAACTTTAACGTCAGGCAAACCAGGCCGCAGGGGGAAGGGAAAATTTCACGGATTAAGACAACAAAGGGATTAAAACGAGAACCGGAACACAAAACCTGTGGACCAGCAGGGTCGTGTAACACGGCACCCGATCAATCCCCGCGGGAAAATCGACGGATTGCCTGGCGAAGCTGCCAGAGCAGTTTCTTTTGCTCCCGCTCGTCAAGCGACGCATAACGCAACTGAAGATAGTATTGAGTAATCATGCGGGCCCGATCGGCCAGTCCGGGCCGTTCGCGGGCGACGCGTTGCGCAAACCGGGCGGGGGTTTCGCTCGCGGGTTTTTCCAGGCCCTGGCGCGCCAGTTTGCGCAAAAAGCGCCGGTAGAGGCGCACCGCGTGATTGCCCGATGCGGGCGGCGGCCGGAACAACAGGATTGCGATGATCAGCAGTGCGATGCCCAGGGCGCTGAACAACAGTGCGATCAGGCTGCGCCAGCTGATATTGTCGAGCCCCAGCGCGCGGAGCAGGGCGTTTTGACGCGAGGTGTTATAACCGATCACCCACTGTTGCCAGCGGTTGTTGAGGGCGTCCCAGGCAAAGCCGGCCTGGCGCAGCGATTGCTGCAGCCAGGGCCGCTCGGCGTCGAGCCGGCTGCGTACCTCGGGCTGACGCCGGGCCAGATCGCTGCTCAGCTCCACTCGCGACGCGGGAATGACGCCGGTGGGATCGATTCGCACCCAGCCGCGGTCCTCAAGCCAGACCTCGCTCCAGGCATGGGCGTCTGACTGGCGCACGATCATGTAATCGGCCAGGGGGTTCATTTCGCCGCCGTAATAACCGGTCACCACTCGCGCGGGAATATCCGCCTGACGCATCATCACGGTAAAAGCGGAGGCGAAATGTTCGCAATAGCCGCGCCGGGTTTCGAAAACAAACTCATCCACCGGATCATCGAACAGCAGGGGCGGCTCGCGAGTGTAATAAAAGGGTTGCTGGGCAAAATAGTCCAGCACTGCCTCAACCAGATCGCCCGGCGAGTCGGTCTCGGCCTCAAGTTCGGCGACCAGTTCGCGAGTACGCGGGGAGGTTGAGGCGGGTAAGTCCAGGTAACGTTCCGGCTCTGTCAAAACCTGTGCATCCAGCTGATAATCGAGGTGGGAGCGCATGGTGTAACGATAGACCTCGTTAACAGGTCGACGCGCGAGCAGCTGGTATTCGCTGTTGAACTGCCCCTTGTCCGGCAGGGTTGCGGGCATGTCCAGTGCGAACAGCCATTGGCGATTGTGCGGCTCTAGGGTCACCTGATAGTCCACGGCCCGCCCTTGAGGATCCAGATCGAACTGCTGGGGCAGACGGATCTGATGGGGTCGGGTCTGCCATTTGCGGCCGTTGTATTGCCAGAGTATCGGGCCCCGCCAGTAGCGTTGTTCCGCTGCCGGCACCGCGTCATTAAACTGAACCCGAAAAGCGACCGCGTTCGAATCGGCCAGTCGGCTGATGCGCCCCGGTGCCATTTCATCGCTCAGGCCGGTACGTCCGCTGGTGGCGTCTTCCGGTAGCCCCCACAGGGGGCCGGGTATGCGCGGAAACAGCACAAACAGAATCAATGCCACCGGGATCGCCTGGATCAGCAACCGTGTAGCCAGTCGCAAATCACGTAGCAAGGGTTGTCGCTGGAATGCCCGGGGAGGATGCTGAAAGCTGATCAGGCTGGCGATCAGCAAGGTCACGACCACCAGGATATAGGCGCCCATGAGCAGCGACTGGCTGAACAAAAAAGCGGTGACCATGACAAAGAAAGCGAGAAAGACCACGACCGTGATATCTCGCCAGCTGCGCATCTCAAACAGCTTGAGCGCCAGCATCAGCAGTAACAGGGCGCTGCCGGCCTCGCGCCCGACCAGGGTTCGATAGGTGGCGAGCAGGGCAAGAATCGCCAGCACCACCAGGGCGATGCGCACAATGCGGTTGGGCAGCGGCACCCAGCCGGCGTCGTGCAACAGCCGCCAGCCAATCGCCAGCAGCGCGGCCAGGGCGAGCCAGAGCGGGAGGTGAGGCAGATGCGGCAGGATCACCAGCAAAATGCTGAAAAGTAACAGGCCGTTGGCCAGTGGCGGTCGGGGCAGTCGCACAGAGCGGAACATGCGCTCAGCCGAACAGCGCCAGTGCCTCAAGGCACTGTTGCCGGTGTTGCGGGCCGCGACCCGGTTCGAGGAGTCGATCCGGAAGCCACAGACCGTATTCGAGATCCTGCCGCCCGGCTTCCAGGACCCAGCGGCACAACTGGCTCAGCCGCGCCTCCACCCCCAGCCCCTCCAGCATGCGCCAGTCCAGCCACAGCCGTTCACTGCGATCGCCACCGAACTGCTTGGTCAGCAGGCCCTGCTCCCGGGCCAGGGCCTTCCAGTGAATGTGTTTGAGCGAATCGCCGCTGCGATAGCCGCGCAACCCGGCAAAGTCGTCGCTGCCCAGCCCCTGATCCCCCAGCAGGCTGGCCATGTAGCGGGAGGTTTGCGGCAGTCGCGCCTCGGCCGCGGGCGCCGGATAGACCAGATAGTGCTCATCGGGCACCACATGACTCCAGGCCCGGAACAGCCCGAGGGGAAAGGTGGAGGCCAGGGTAAAGCGGCCGACGGGCTGCCAGCCGCGGGCGCCGGCCGGTTTGTGCAGGGTGATGGTGGTGTGGCGCCCGGGCGGCACGTCGCACACCACAGACGGTTGGTCGGCAAAGGCGATAGCGAGGCGATAGCGGGTAGCCGGGCCGGGGTTGACGAGGACGACCGGGACGCTGACTTCGCCTGTGGCAAAAGCAGGCTGGATCGTTGCCAGCCGAAGTTGCAGTTGCAGCAGGTTGCGATAGGTATGGAGAATGGCGACCAGGGCAATGCTGCCCAGCAGGAAAGTGAGAAAATAGCCGAGGCTGTTGTTGTAATTGATGGCCCCGATCAGAATCACCGCCAGGGTGACAGCAAAAAACACCCCCTGTCGGGTTGGCAGAATATAGACATTGCGCCGGTTGAGCGTCCAGGGTGCGGGACCGGGGGCATCGCCCTGGAAGAAACGGGACAGATTAAAGCGCTGGATCAGCGCAGCGGTTCGCATATCACCCGGCTCAGGGGATCGGCACGTCCAGCAGCTGTTGTACCAGCCGCTCGAGTGCGTGGCCGCTTTCGCCGGTCGCCGGGCGCAGTCGGTGGGTGACGACGCCGGGCAACACCGCCTGCAGATCATCGGGCAGTACATGATCCCGATCGGCCAGCAGCGCCCAGGCGCGGGCCGCGCTCAATAACGCCAGCCCGGCACGCGGCGACAGGCCGGTGGCGATCTCCGGGTGTTCGCGACTCAGGGCGATAATCGCCTGCAGATAATCGAGCAAGCCGTCACTGACATGGATCCGGTTGACCGCCTGCTGATAGAGCAGCAGATCCTCGGGGCCGAGGACGGGCGCCAGATGTTCCAGCAGTTCACGGCGATCGACGCCACTCAACAATCCGCGTTCGGCTTCGGCATCCGGGTAGCCCAGCTCCAGGCGAATGAGAAAACGGTCCAGTTGCGATTCCGGCAGGGCGAAGGTGCCGATCTGGTACGTCGGGTTCTGTGTGGCGATCACGAAAAAAGGCTCGGGCAGATCGCGGGTCTGTCCCTCCATGGTGACCTGGCGCTCCTCCATCGCCTCGAGCAAGGCGCTCTGGGTTTTGGGGGTGGCGCGGTTGACCTCGTCGGCCAGGATCAGCTGGGCAAAGATGGGTCCCGGGTGAAACTTGAACTGCCCCGTGGCCTGCTCATAGATCGATACGCCGAGAATGTCGGCGGGAAGCAGATCGCTGGTAAACTGGATGCGCTGATACTGCAACCCCATTACCGCGGCGATAGCATGGGCCAACGTGGTTTTGCCCACCCCCGGCTGATCCTCGATCAGCAGATGGCCGCGGGCCAGCAGGCAGGTAACGGCCAGATGAATCGACTCTTGCTTGCCGACGATGATCTCGCCGAGACGGGCGATGGCCTGGTGCAGGGGGCGGGTATCGGGTTTGACCGGACTGTCCATAATCACTCGCACGAAAGAGGTAGAAAATCTGACACACTATTATATAGTAGGTTCATTCATGTATCGGCATCGCCCGCCGACAATTTACCGAAAAAGGCGATTCTGTGCGCACCGTCCTGCTGTTGTTTGTGATCGTCGTCACCCTGCCGGGTTGCAGCACCCTTTCCTATTATCTCGGTGCAGTCAACGGCCACGCCGAGATTCTCAACCGGCAGCGGCCGGTCAGTGAGGTCATCAGGGATCCCGGGACCCGCGATGCCGTGCGCGAGGCGCTGATTCAGCTTCAACAGGCCCGCCGCTTTGCCGTCGACGAGCTTCTGCTGCCGGATAATGACAGTTATCGTTATTATGCCGATATCGGCCGCGAATATGCGGTATGGAATGTGATCGCCACGCCCGAGCTGTCAGTGGAGCCCCGGCAGTGGTGTTTCCTGTTCGCCGGGTGTCTTAATTATCGCGGCTATTTTGCCGAACAAAAAGCGCGGGCCTATGCCGGGAAGTTGCAGGAGCAGGGTGATGACACACATATTGCCGGCGCGCGCGCCTATTCCACACTGGGCTGGTTTGATGATCCGCTGCTCAACACTATGCTGTTAAAGAATGAAGCC
>JBKGZJ010000151.1:0-5345 GCA_046545635.1 Thiohalophilus sp.
GCTTTTCCTAGCCCCTAGCCGCTAGAACCTAGCCCCTGGCCGCCGACTAAACGTCGGCGGCCTGCGGATGTTCCCGCTCCACCGGCGAGACGATCTTGTTCAGGGCGTTGATGTAGGCCTTGGCGGAGGCGATGACGATGTCGGTGTCGGCGCCCTGGCCGTTGACGATGCGCCCGCTTTTTTCCATGCGCACGGTAACCTCGCCCTGGGCGTCGGTGCCGCTGGTGATGTTGTTCACCGAGTAGAGCAGCAGCTCGGCGCCGCTGTCGATGACCTGCTCGATGGCCCGAAAGGCCGCGTCCACCGGCCCGCCGCCGTCGGCTTCGGCTTTATGCTCCTCGCCGTCCACGTTGAGGGTCACGTTGGCGTGGGGGGTCTCGCCGGTTTCGGAGCAGACCCGCATGGCCACCAGGTGGATGTGCTCGTTCTCGGCGGAGATGCCGGTTTCGGTCACCAGCGCCTGCAGGTCCTCGTCGAAGATCTCGTGCTTCTTGTCGGCCAGATCCTTGAAGCGGGCGAAGGCCTCGTTCAATTCATCCTCGGAGGCGAACTCCACGCCCAGTTCCTTGAGCCGGGAGCGAAACGCGTTGCGGCCCGAGTGCTTGCCCAGCACCATGCGGTTGGCCGACCAGCCCACATCCTCGGCGCTCATGATCTCGTAGGTCTCACGGCTTTTGAGCACGCCGTCCTGATGGATGCCCGATTCATGGGCAAAGGCGTTGGCGCCGACGATCGCCTTGTTGGGCTGCACGGCAAAGCCGGTGATCCCCGAAACCAGCTTGGAGGTCGGCACGATCTCGCGGGTATCGAGATGATCGACACTGCAGGGGAAGATGTCCTTGCGGGTCTTGACCGTCATCACGATCTCTTCCAGCGAGGCGTTACCGGCCCGCTCGCCCAGACCGTTGATGGTGCACTCGACCTGGCGGGCACCGTTCAGCACGGCCGACAACGAATTGGCCACGGCCAGACCCAGATCGTTATGACAATGCACGGAGAACACCGCCTTGTCCGAGTTGGGCACCTTCTCACGCAAGTTACGAATGGTCTCGCCGAACTGCTGCGGCACGTTATACCCGACCGTGTCGGGAATATTGATGGTGGTGGCGCCGGCGTCGATCACCTGCTCGACGATGCGGCACAGAAAATCCAGCTCGGAACGCCCCGCATCCTCGGCGGAGAACTCGACGTTGTCGGTGTACTGGCGCGCGCGCCTGACCGCGCGCACCGCCTGCTCGACCACCTGATCCGGCTCCATGCGCAGCTTCATCTTCATATGGATGGGCGAGGTGGCGATGAAGGTATGGATGCGGGCGCTGTTGGCCTCTTTCAACGCTTCGCCGGCGCGGTCGATGTCCTTGTCCAGCGCCCGGGACAGACCGCAGACGGTGCTGTCCTTGATGCTGCGCGCCACCGCACGCACGGCATCGAAGTCGCCGGTGCTGGCGATGGGGAAACCGGCCTCGATCACGTCCACGTGCATCCGCTCCAGGGCGCGGGCGATCCGGATCTTCTCCTCCTTGGTCATGGAGGCGCCGGGACTCTGCTCGCCGTCGCGCAAGGTGGTATCGAATATGATTAATCTGTCGTCGCTCATTGTCTCTCTCCTGATAACCCATTATGCCACGGGTTGGCAATTAACCTGAAAATTCTGTGCTTGTTGGGCTGTGAAGTTGTGGCGCCCAGCCCGGCGCGTCGTCTGCTGTTATTTGCCCCTCAGGGCAGCAGTCGTAGATTCAGGAGAGCATCGAGGGAGGTGAACCGGGCGAACAGGGGCAGACCCTGCACCGCCGGTGCAGTGACCAGCATGTGGCAACAGGTCGGG
Source organism: Thiohalophilus sp. (assembly GCA_046545635.1). Taxonomy (GTDB): domain Bacteria; phylum Pseudomonadota; class Gammaproteobacteria; order UBA6429; family Thiohalophilaceae; genus Thiohalophilus. Next base: position 1,826 of record JBKGZJ010000151.1, read on the forward strand.
TCAGTCAATGTCATGGTATTTCGCTCAGTCATTACAAATTACTATAACGCCTGATCAGGGATTTTCCAAGTCCTGTTCATCTTTTTCGTCAGGGTGCCGATGGGCCTGATCCCGCTCGGCGCGCCGCTGGCGCAGTTGCACCAGGGTCAGTACCGGCCCGGACAGGGCATAGGCGAAAAAGACACTGAACAGCACCACCGGCGGGTTGGAGGAGACCAGTACCAGAATCAGGACAATCACCAGAATCGCGACAAACGGCACCTTGTCCCGCAGATTGAAGGTCTTGAAGCTGTAGTAGCGCACATTGCTGACCATCAGCAGGCCGATCACCACCGTCAGCCCCCAGGCCAGATAATCGAGCTGGCCCGGCGCCACGGCGTAGGTCTCGCCGACCCAGACACTGCCGGCGATGATCGCCGCCGCCGAGGGGCTGGCCAGCCCCTGGAAGTAGCGTTTGTCGGCGTGCTCCACCTGGGTATTGAACCGGGCCAGGCGCAAGGCAGCGGTGGCCGTATAGATGAAGGCGGCCAGCCAGCCGAGCTTGCCCAGATCCGACAGGGCCCACTCGTAGATCACCAGCGCCGGGGCCAGACCAAAAGAGACCATGTCCGACAGGCTGTCAAACTCGGCGCCGAAATCGCTCTGGGTGTTGGTCATGCGCGCCACCCGCCCGTCGATGCCATCGAGCAACATGGCCACGAAAATGGCAATCGCCGCCGGCTCGAAGCGGCCGTGCATGGCGGCCACGATCGCATAAAACCCGGAGAACAGCGCCGCCGTGGTAAACAGGTTGGGCAGCAGGTAGATACCGCGTCGGCGCGAGTCTGTAGTGGTTTTTCGGGTCATGCCTGTGTGTATACAGATAAAAGTGAGATTACCATCATAACGGAATCCGCGAGGCTGTGAAGCGGGCTTTGCCCGGATCTCTGGTCGCGTTTTTCCGGGTACCAGACACGACAAGGCCGGTTACGCGAACCGGCCTTGCAGAGTCGCCCTGGCAGTCAAGCCTGCCTGTCAGGACTATGGCGGTGTGATCGCCTCAGTTCTTGCTCTTGTCCACCAGCGCGTTGGCCTTGATCCAGGGCATCATGCCGCGCAGTTTCTCGCCGACCTGTTCGATCGGGTGTTCGGCGTTGAGCCGGCGCATGGCGGTCATCTCCGGATAGTTGGTCATGCCTTCGAGGATAAACTTCCTGGCATACTCGCCGGTCTGGATGTTGTGCAGGGCCTCTTTCATGGCCCAGCGGCTCTCCTCGTTGATCACCCTGGCGCCGGTGACATACTCGCCGTACTCGGCGTTGTTGGAGATGGAGTAGTTCATGTTGGCGATGCCGCCCTCGTACATCAGATCCACGATCAGTTTCAGCTCATGCAGACATTCGAAGTAGGCCATCTCGGGGGCATAACCGGCTTCCACCAGGGTCTCGAAGCCGGCCTTGACCAGTTCCACGGCGCCGCCGCAGAGCACGGCCTGCTCGCCGAACAGATCGGTTTCGGTCTCGTCCTTGAAAGTGGTTTCGATGATGCCGGTACGCCCGCCGCCGATGGCCGAGGCATAGGACAGGGCGGTCTCCCTGGCCTTGCCGGAGGCGTCCTGGAAGATGGCGATCAGATCGGGGATGCCGCCGCCGCGCACGAATTCACTACGAACCGTGTGACCGGGCGCTTTGGGCGCAATCATGATGACATCCAGATCGTCACGCGGCACCACCTGGTTGTAATGAATACTGAAGCCATGAGCAAACGCCAGAGTCGCGCCTTTTTTCAAATTTGGCTCGATGTCGTTTTTGTAAATCCGGGCCTGGTACTCATCCGGGGTAAGAACCATGATCACGTCGGCAGCGGCGACGGCTTCAGGGACATTGTTGACGGTCAGGCCGGCTTCCTGCGCCTTCCTGGCGGACGCCGAACCTTCGCGCAGGCCGACAGTCACATCGACGCCGGAATCCTTCAGGTTGTTGGCATGGGCATGACCCTGGGAGCCGTAACCGATGACGGCCACTTTCTTGCCTTTGATAATAGAGAGATCACAATCTTTGTCGTAATAGATATTCATACGTAATACCTGCCAATCCAGTTTTATTTATTGAAAATTAAATGCGTAGCGCCCGGCTGCCGCGTGCGACACCCGTGGCACCGGAACGAACTGTTTCGATAATGAGCTGTGCGTCGATGGCGTCGAGAAACGCGTCCAGTTTGGAGCCGTTGCCGGTCAGCTCGATGATGTAGGTTTCATCGGTCACATCCAGAATCCGGCCGCGGAAAATATCGGCCATGCGCTTGAGCTCGGCACGCACCTTGTCGGTGGGGGTGGCCACCTTGACCATCATCAGCTCCCGCTCGATATGATTGCCGTCGGAGATATCCGCCAGACTGACCACATCGACCAGCTTGTTCAGCTGCTTGAATATCTGCTCGATGATCTCGTCCGAACCGCTGGTGACGATAGTCATACGTGACAGAGAGGAATCCTCGGTCGGCGCCACGGTCAGCGATTCGATGTTGTAACCGCGGGCCGAGAACAGTCCGGCAACACGGGACAGCGCCCCGGCCTCGTTTTCCATCAACAGTGAAATAATGTGTCGCATCAGGCCAGCTCTCTTTCCGGTGACAGGTGCATCTCGTGGTGCCCCTTGCCGGCGGCAATCATCGGATAGACATTCTCGGTCTGATCGGTGATGAAATCCATGAACACCAGGCGGTCCTTCATGGCGAAGGCTTCCCTCAATGCGCCTTCCACATCCCCGGGCTGCTCGATACGCATCCCCACGTGGCCGTAGCTTTCCGCCAGCTTCACGAAATCGGGCAGCGCATCCAGGTAGGAGTGTGAATAGCGGCTGTCGTAGAAGAACTCCTGCCACTGGCGCACCATGCCCATGTACCGGTTGTTCAGGTTGACGATCTTGACCGGCAGCATGTATTGCAGCGCGGTGGACAGTTCCTGAATGCACATCTGGATACTCGCCTCGCCGGTGACGCAGGCCACCTGGCTATCGGGATAGGCCAGCTGCACGCCGAGCGCGGCCGGCAGGCCGAAGCCCATGGTGCCCAGACCGCCGGAGTTGATCCAGCGCCGCGGCTTGTCGAAGGGGTAGAACTGGGCGGCGAACATCTGGTGCTGGCCCACGTCGGAAGTCACATAGGCGTCGCCGCCGGTCACCTCGTGCAGTTTTTCGATCACGAACTGCGGCTTGATCAGCGCGCTGTTGCGGTCGTAGCGCAGACAGTTTTTGCTCCTCCAGGCATCGATTTGCTGCCACCACTGCTCCAGCAGCTTGGCATCCGGTTTTTTCTTGGAGGCCTTGATCGCCTTGTTCATATCCGCCAGCACATGTTTGATGTCGCCGACGATGGGCACGTCCACGCGGACGTTCTTGGAGATCGACGAGGGATCGATATCGATGTGAATAATCTTCGCATCGGGACAGAACTGTTTAACATCGCCGGTCACCCGGTCATCGAAGCGCGCGCCGATGGCGATCAGCACGTCGCACTCGTGCATGGCCATGTTGGCCTCGTA
>JBKGZJ010000152.1:0-5323 GCA_046545635.1 Thiohalophilus sp.
AGGGCCAGGTACTGTAGAACTCTTTGTGCTTGAGGACTTTCTGGACGTACTTGCGGGTTTCAGGGAAAGGCGGAATGCCCTGATAATGGTCCACGGCTTCTTCGCCGGCGTTATAGGCCGCCAGTACCAGCTTGATGCGTTCAGGATAGCGCTGCATCAGATCCCGCAGATAGCGGGTACCACCTTCTATATTTTGAATCGGACTATAAAGGTCGCTGACGCCGTAACGCTCTGCGGTGGCCGGCATCAACTGCATCAGTCCGGAGGCACCCTTGTGAGAGGTAGCGTTGGGATTGAAGAAGGATTCGGTGTGGATCACTGCCTTGATCAGGGCTGCATCGATCTTGTAACGCGTGGCCATCTTGTAGATGAGGTTCTCGAAACGCAGGTAGTTGGCCGCCGGCGCGGTATTGAAGCTGCTGTGGCCGGCGGCGTAACGTCCCAGATCCGCCGGGTTACGACTCTTGCGCACCAGTTTGTGATCGTCATCGAATTTGGGCCGATCGGTGATAGTGCGCGAGCCGTCGGGCAGCTGATAGAGATAATACTCGGCGGCCTGGACGGGCCCTGTTGCCCACAGCAGACCCAATGACAACAAAATACCTGTCACGCTCTGTTTCATGGTCCGGGTTCCCTGCTTGTTCTTCTTTGCTTTTCAGGTCGGTGGAGAGCTTATCGGTCACTGGCGCCGACAAGTTTAGTGATTTTTAGCCGATTCAGGGGCGGGTCAGCCGGTATACCGCCTCCCGGAGCCAGTCGAGCCCCCGCTTCCGGAAGCGCTCGTTCCGGGCCAGCACGTCATCCGCTTGCAGGCAGTCGATCTGATAGCGGTCGCTGTACAGGGCCTGAATCTCCGCCTCGCTCACGGCGAAAGGCGGACCATCCATCCTGGCGGGATCATAATCCAGCGTAATCAACAGATGAGGGGCGGTGGCCGGGACAAGCTGATCCAGAGTCTCGACATAACAGCGGCGCATATCCGACGGCAGCGCGATTAGCGAGGCCCGATCATACACCGCATCGATCGGACCGATATCTCCGGCCGTCAGTTCGAACAGATCCCCGCACAACAGGGTAATCGAGGCGCTTTTCCAGATATCGCAACGGGAGTTGGCAATCCGTTGTGTTTTGAGGTGGTTCTCGGCAAAGAAATTCTTGACCGCGATGGGGCTGATCTCGACCCCGATGACCTCGTAACCCTGGTCGGCCAGCCAGATGAGATCCAGACTCTTGCCGCACAACGGCACCAGCACGCGGCTGCCCGGTTTCACCGCCAGGCTGCTCCAGTGGTCGCGCAAATGGGGATTCACCTCATCGACATGAAACCCGATCAGGTTATTCTCCCAACGCTCGTGCCAGAACTCCGGTTCCATATGACCTGCTCCAGAATAAAACGGCCTGACAGTTTACCCTTTCCCTGCCCGGATCCGAACCCCGAAAGAGCGACTGCGGCGATTTTCGTATTACCGATAAACCGGTATAGCGGTAATGATGATGGGTAACCACCGAAACGCCCTGCAGTACAGATTCGACTGTATTCAGTGTGCCCGGCGTATTCGCTGGTTAATTTTACCGGTCAGCGGCCGCAGCCGACCCCCTGACAGTCCGATAACATCATCGCAGGTGGGTTTTATCCGGCAGGACGATTGGCCTATTATGGTAAAGAGATGAATTGAACCGGAGATGTGCCATGACCCGGATTGTGAACAACGAGCAGTACAGTATCGACGCGCTGGAACTGGGCCCGATGGAGAACTTCATTTACGTGATCACCGATCACGCCAGTGGCCGTGCCGCGGTGGTGGACCCGGCCTGGGAAGTGCCGGATATCCTGGCGCTGGCCGAACAGCGGGGCATCAACATCAGCGACATCCTGCTGACCCACAGCCACCACGATCACATCAACGGCGTGGAACAGGTGTTGCAGCAATACGACGCCCAGCTGCATCTGCTCAAACCCGAAGCCAAGTTCTGGGGCAAGCACCTGGACCTGCCGACCCTGCACCACGGCGGTGATACCATCAAGGTGGGCGACACAGAGATCCGGATACTGCACACCCCCGGCCACACGCCCGGCTCGGCCTGTTACCACATTCAGGATCAGCTGATCACCGGCGACACCATGTTCGTCTGGGGTTGCGGGCGCTGCGATCTGCGCGGCGGCGATCCGGAACAGATGTACGACACCCTGAACAAGCTGGCCAAACTGCCCGGCAACACCATCACCCTGCCCGGCCACAACTACGCCGACCAGACCACCGCCACCATGGAAGAACAGGTCAGGGGCAACCCCTTCATGCACTTTCACGACAAACACAAATTCGTCGACTACCGCATGCACATCCACGACCGCGTCCGCGAAGAACCCTACCACGCCGAGCCGGCGGACGATTGATAATTCGGTGGGAGTTAACGCGGAGGTCGCAGAGGCGCAGAGCCGCAGAGCCGCAGAGATAGAAATGATTACTAAACTTGTCGTTCTGTTTCGACAACGAACCAAAGCCAATAAGATCTAAAAGTATTAGCAGAGTATGACAATCCGTTATTCGTTTATTCGATTGCCTGACTAACAGTACCAACCGGGGAAAACATCAATGCTTTTCTCCGCGACTCTGCGCCTCCGCGGCCTCTGCGTTGTTTTCCAGTCCCCCAAGAAATGATCCAACGGCAGATAATGTCTGCCGTTCAACACTTTATTTCTCGGCGACGATGTAGATCATCCAGGATTCCTGGTTTTCCACTTCGGTCACTTCTTCGTATTCACCGGTGCCTTCCAGTTCGTCATCGTCGTCATCGGTGTCTTCGTATTTTTCCCAGTAGACCCGTGATTTGCTGAAGCCGGCTTCTTCGAGCATTTCGCGGACTTCCGGGATAGCCCACAGGCGCCATTCGTAGGTGAAGGCGTTTTGCATGCGCGAGCCGTCGTCAAATTCGAAATGGATGGCGCATTTCATGTGGTGGTCGATGGGATTGAAGGCCACGTGCTCCCAGATATAGGTGGCCGGCTCGTCCTCAAGCTCGGTCTCTTCTTCGACCACATCCTCGCACTCGGTGCCGCCGAACAGATCCAGAATCAACAGGCCGTCGTCCACCAGGCTCTGACGGGCCTTTTTGAAGTAGTCGATCAGTTCATCACGCTTTTCGAACAGGCAGTAGCTGAAATTGAAGGCACAGACGATATCCACCTGCGGCTCGGTGACGTTACGCACGTCGTCGATATGCAGGGTAATGCGCTCGGCCAGATCGCCGCCCTCGGCCTCGATGTTGTGCTTGCGGCCCCACTCGACGGTCTCTTCGTCGTAGTCCACACCGATGGCGGTACGTTGCGGATCCGACTTGCACCACTCGGCGGCCAGATAGGCGGTGCCGCAGAAATCCTCTTTCATGCTCAGCGCCTTGCGGCCGCGCAACTCGGGGAACACCTGGTCAAAGAAGGCGACTTCCGCCTCCGGGGCCTGCACCGACTTCTGGTATAACACATGCCGGTCCGCCTGATCGGCCATGGTCGGTTTCTTGCCTGCCTGCTGTTTTGCCATTTCCTGTCCCCTGTTTCGATTGCGTTGGTATTCGTATTTCGGGCGCTATTATATAGGGTTTACACCGTTTTTGTATGAGCGAATGCGCGGAAATTGCCTGTTTCCGGCCATGGCGCCGGACACGGGTTATCCGCCGATGAACCACCGAAAACACGGAAGACACCGAACCCGCCGAGTGAAACAGGACTTTCGGTGTCCTCAGTGTTATTCGGTGCATTCGCTGGTAACCCGGCTGTCATTACCACAGGCGAAATTTTGTCTCGGAGCCCCGCTGGCTCAAAACGGATATGGTATGATCCTGCCTTTGCGGTCAATGGCTTACAGATAACATGAGCAATTCAGTTCAGCGCCAGCGCACGGTTCCCGTCCAGGTCGGCCCCGTCACGGTGGGCGGCGACGCCCCGATCGTGGTGCAGTCGATGACCAACACCGACACCGCCGATGTCACCGCCACGGTGCGGCAGGTGCGCGAGCTGAGTCAGGCCGGCTCCGAGCTGGTGCGCATCACCGTCAACAGCGCCGAGGCGGCCGCGGCGGTCCCGCGGATTCGCGAAGCACTGGATCAGGCCGGCTGTACCACCCCGCTGGTGGGCGACTTTCATTTCAACGGCCACAAGCTGCTGAGCGACTATCCCGACTGCGCCGCCGCGCTGGCCAAGTACCGCATCAACCCCGGCAACGTGGGCAAGGGCAAAAAACGCGATGAGCAGTTCGCGCGCATGATCGAAACGGCAATCCAGTACGACAGGCCGGTCCGGATCGGGGTCAACTGGGGCTCGCTGGATCAGAGCCTGCTGGCCCGCATGATGGACGAAAATGCAAAACTCCCCGAGCCACGCGAGCCGACCGCGCTGATGCACGCAGCGGTGGTCACCTCTGCGCTGGAAAGCGCCCGACAGGCCGAGGAGCTGGGGCTGCCCCACGATAAAATCATTCTCTCCTGCAAGATGAGCGGGGTGCAGGATCTGATCAGCGTTTACCGGGATCTTTCGGCCCGCTGTGATTACCCCCTGCACCTGGGCCTGACCGAAGCCGGCATGGGCTCCAAGGGCATTGTCGCCTCCAGCGCCGCGCTGGCGGTGCTGCTGCAACAGGGCATCGGTGACACGATCCGTATCTCCCTGACCCCGGAACCGGGCGGTGATCGCTGCCAGGAAGTGATGGTCGCCCAGGAGATACTGCAATCGATGGGGCTGCGCGCCTTCACACCGATGGTCGTCGCCTGCCCCGGCTGTGGTCGCACCGCCAGCACCTATTTCCAGCAACTGGCGATGGACATTCAGAGTTACCTGCGTCAGCAGATGCCGCAGTGGCGCCAGCAATACGCCGGTGTCGAAGAGATGCGCGTGGCGGTGATGGGTTGCGTGGTCAACGGCCCCGGCGAAAGCAAACACGCCAACATCGGCATCAGCCTGCCCGGCACCGGCGAAAAACCGGTCGCCCCGGTCTACGTGGACGGCGAGAAAACCGTGACCCTCAAGGGCGACAACATCGCCGGCGAATTCCAGCAGATCATCGACGACTACATCCAGCGCCACTACGCCCGTAATGGCTGATAGACCCAGTTTTATGCGTTTCTGTAAATAACGCAGAGGTCGCAGAGACGCAAAGTCGCAGAGATATGAATGAATTTGTGTGCCTGTTGTTAGTTGAGGGTTACACCAGGGATACCAGTTTTTTCTAATTAGCTCGTCAATCATGCACTGGCAAAAATCCAAATGGCCGGCATTTTCATATATTCAGAGCCAATGGATATAATTACTCTGCGCCTCCGCGTCTCTGCGACC
>JBKGZJ010000153.1:0-5312 GCA_046545635.1 Thiohalophilus sp.
GCGCCTCCGCGACTCTGCGTTGCAATATCCGCCCTGGAAAATTGGGACTAATCAGCTACGCAGGTAACACTGACGATAATAGGCTGTGTGGCATTCATCTATCTAACAGGGTGTCAGGTAGCGCTATGCGCAACCTAACCTACGGCTGTTTTTTTCGGTTCTCTGGAAATTGAAGCGGAGATCGCAGAGGCGCGGAGAAATTGAAAAATTGTAGATGCTGTGGCAACGGAATAATCCAGACTCAGGCCGCAGAGAAGTCGCAAAATATTAAGTCTGCCACCAAGTAACAAACTACCTCTGCGTCTCTGCGACTCCGCGTCCTCTGCGTTTCAATGTTGTCCCTGGAAAATCGGGTTGATCACAGCTGGCCTATTGCGCTTTTTTGTCTTTTTCGATCAGCGCGTAGGCGGAGTGGTTGTGGATGGATTCGAAGTTTTCGGATTCGACCACGTAGTAACTGACGCGTTTGTCGGCGTTCAGGCGGGCGGCGACGTCGCGGACCATATCCTCGACAAATTTGGGGTTGTCATAGGCCCGTTCGGTGACGTTTTTCTCGTCCGGGCGCTTGAGCAGACCGTAGAGTTCGCAGGAGGCTTCCGACTCGACCAGTTCGATCAATTCCTCGACCCAGACAAATTCCTCGATGCGCGCGGCAACGGTGACATGGGAACGCTGATTATGCGCGCCATAGTCGGAGATGTTTTTTGAGCAGGGGCAGAGGCTGGTGACGGGCACGATGACCTTGAGGATCATCTGCACTTTGCCGTTGTGAATTTCGCCGATGAAGCTGACGTCATAGTCCATCAGGCTCTCCACGCCGGAGATGGGCGCCTTCTTGTTGATGAAGTAGGGGAAGGCCATCTCGATGTGACCGGAATCGGCTTCCAGCTTCTCGGCCATCTCGGCCAGCATCTCCTTGAAGGATTGCACGGAAATCTCGCGCTCGTGGTTATTGAGGATATCCACGAAACGGGACATGTGGGTGCCCTTGAAATTGTGCGGCAGATTGACGTACATGTTGAACGAGGCCACGGTGTGCTGCTCGCCCACGCTGCGGTCGCGGATACGCACCGGATGACGAATATCCTTGATGCCGACCTTGTTGATCGGAATCCGGCGGGTATCGGCGCTGCTCTGTACGTCTTCGATGGGATCGGTTACGGCATTCATTTCAAGTTTCGTCCTCTGTGTAGGTGACGCAGGCCCGATCGGTTTCCCAGATCGTCACGGCACTCACTTTCACGATGTCGGAGTTCAGTGCGTCCGACAGTTTGCTGTAAAAGAACGCGGCGATGTTCTCGGCGGTCGGATTGATCTGATCGAACGGCGCAATGTCGTTCAGATTGTAGTGATCCAGTCCGCCCAGCAACTCGCGGGTTGCGTCCTTGATGTCCTTGAAGTCCATGCCCATGCCGACCCGATCCAGGGCGCTGGCCTGCACATGCACTTCCACTTTCCAGTTATGGCCATGGAGCCGGTTACAGACACCTTCGTAGTCGCGCAGGTAATGTGCGGCGGCAAAGTCGGTGACAATGGTCATGGTGTAGCGTGGCGCCATGTTAATACCTGAGTGAAGCAGTAGGACTTTACGCGAGTGTCGCGTGTTTGGCAAGGGGCGCTGCGCCCGGTACCGCGGTAATCGCCCGGATTATACCCTCTGTATCCAGGCCCGCCGTTGCCAACAGCTGTTCGCGGCTGCCGTGCTCCAGAAACTCGTCGGGGAGTCCCAGATGCAACACGGGTACGGAGTGGGGTTGTTCGGACAGCCACTGGCTCACCGCGCTGCCGGCGCCACCGTTCACCGCGTTGTCCTCCAGGGTGACCAGCAGATCGTGATCGGCGGCCAGTTGCTGCAGCAGATCGGTGTCCAGCGGCTTGATAAAGCGCATATTGGCCACTGTGGCATCCAGCGCTTCGGCGGCGGCCAGTGCGTTGCCCAGCAGGGCGCCAAAGGAGAGAATCGCGACCCGCTTGCCCTGGCGGCGCAGCTCGCCACGCCCCGGCTCGAGGCCTTCCAGCGTCGGCTGCACAGGCACACCCATGCCGCTGCCGCGCGGGTAGCGCACGGCCGTCGGGCCGTTCAACTGGAAACCGGTATTCAACATCTGGCGGCACTCATTCTCGTCGGCCGGGGCCATAATGGTTAAGTTGGGGATGGCGCGCAGATAACTCAAGTCGAAACTGCCGGCGTGCGTGGCACCATCGGGACCCACGATCCCGGCCCGGTCGATGGCGAACAGCACCGGCAGGTTCTGGATGGCGATATCGTGAATCAGTTGATCGTAGGCGCGCTGTAAAAAGGTGGAGTAGATCGCCACCACCGGTTTCATGCCGTCGGCCGCCATGCCACCGGCCAGGGTGACCGCGTGCTGTTCGGCAATCCCCACGTCAAAATAGCGGTCCGGGTACTGTTCGGCGAAGGCCACCAGCCCCGAGCCCTCGCGCATGGCCGGAGTGATGCCGACCAGCCGCTCGTCGGCGGCCGCCATGTCGCACAGCCACTGGCCGAAGACCTCGGTGTAGGTGGGACCGCCGGCCGGGCTGCCGGCATGGGGTTTGCCGCTGTCGATATCGAACGGCCGCACCCCGTGGTAGGTGCAGGGGTTGTCCTCGGCCGGGGCATAGCCCTTGCCCTTTTTGGTGACAATGTGCAAAAACTGCGGCCCCTTGAGCTGGCGCAGGTTACGCAGGGTCTTGATCAGGGTATTGAGATCGTGGCCGTCGACCGGGCCGATGTAATTGAAACCCAGCTCCTCGAACAGGGTGCCGGGAATCATCATGCCTTTCATATGTTCCTCGGCGCGGCGCGCCAGTTCCCACACCGAGGGCATGACGCTGAGTACTTTTTTACTGCCCTCGCGCATCGAGGAATACAACCGCCCGGAGAGGATCCGCGCCAGATGGTTGGACAGCCCGCCGACATTGGGCGAGATGGACATGTCGTTATCGTTGAGGATCACCAGCAGGTTGGCATCCATGTCGCCGGCATGGTTCAGCGCCTCGAAGGCCATGCCGGCGGTGAGGGCGCCGTCACCGATGACCGCCACGGCACGGCGATCGCTGCGCTGCTGGCGGGCGGCCAGGGCCATGCCCAGCGCCGCGCTCACCGAGGTGCTGGAGTGGCCGACGCCGAAGGTATCGTATTCGCTCTCTTCCCGGCGCGGAAATCCGCTGATGCCGTCTTTCTGGCGCAGGCCCGGCATGCGCTCGCGGCGGCCGGTGAGGATCTTGTGCGGGTAACTCTGGTGACCGACATCCCAGACCAGCCGGTCTTCGGGGGTGTCGTACACATAATGCAGGGCCAGGGTCAGCTCGATGGTACCGAGGCTGGCGGCCAGATGTCCGCCGGTGCGGCTGACCGATTCGATCAGAAACCGGCGCAGTTCATCGGCCAGGGGCAGCAGCTCCGTCTGCTCGAATTCGCGCAGATCGGCCGGCGTATCGATACGCTGCAACAACGGATAAACGGCGGAATCGGACATCGGGGTCAGGTCATCAGAACAGGTGGCAAATGAAGAAGGTGATTATAGCAACTTGCGCCGGGTTTGTGCCGGTCGCGTGAGAATCAATGTTTGCGCTGCACGATATAGCGGGCAATCCAGCGCAATGCTTCAGCCTGGTCATCCCAGGCGGCCAGGCTGCCCAGCGCGTCGTCGACCAGCTCGGCCGCCAGCTCCTTGGCCCCGTCCAGACCGAGCAGGGCCGGGTAGGTGGGCTTGTTGCGAGCCAGATCGGCCCCGCGGGCCTTGCCCAGGGTCTCGGTATCGCCTTCCACATCCAGCACATCATCCTGGATCTGAAACGCCAGGCCGATGCACTTGGCGTAATGATCCAGCTGTTTGAGTGTGGGTTTATCGATGCCGGGCCGGCACAGGGCGCCGAGCTTGACGCTGGCGCGGATCAGGGCGCCGGTTTTGTGGACGTGCATGTTTTCCAGTTCGGCGATGTTCAGATCCCGGCCGACGGCGCCCAGATCGATGGCCTGCCCTCCGGCCATGCCGCGCGAGCCGCTGGCCAGCGCCAGATCCTCGAGCATCTGCAGGCGTTGTTCGGCGGGGATATGCGGGTCGAGATGCCGGGCCAGGATGTGAAAGGCCAGCGATTGCAGGGCATCGCCGCAGAGGATGCCGGTGGCCTCGTCGAAGGCTCTGTGCACCGTGGGCTGGCCGCGGCGCAGATCGTCGTCATCCATGGCGGGCAGATCGTCGTGGACCAGGGAATAGGCATGGATCAGCTCCACGGCCGTCGCCGGTGCATCGAGCTGCCCGGACTCAACGCCCACTGCCTGGCCGGTGGCGTAGGTGAGCACCGGGCGAACCCGTTTACCCCCGTTGAACACGGCATAGCGCATCGCCTGGTGCAGGGTTTGCGGCAGGGTCTCCGCCGTGGGCAGCCAGCGATCCAGCGCGTGATCGGCACGCTGGCGCCATTGTTCGATCAGCGCCTCGGTCACGGTTTACTGGTCGTCCGGTTCAAACGGTACCAGCGCTTCCTGGCCGTTTTGCTGGAGCAGCTGTTCGACTTTCTGTTCCGCGGTTTTCAGCGCCTGCTGGCAGCTGCGGGTCAGGGCCACGCCGCGTTCGAAATCCCTGAGCGACTGTTCCAGGGTCTGATCCCCCTGTTCCATGCGCTCCACCAGCGCCTCCAGCTCGGCCAGGGATTTTTCAAAATCGGGCGAGGCGGTTTTGGCCGCCGTCTTTTTGCTGGTTTTCTTTTTACTGTCTTTTTGGCTCACGGCACATATACTCTAAAGTTCAGGCAGTTGCGGCGCATCCCGGGCGCAGGCCTAATGATAGGGGGATTTCTCCGCCGAAAACAGCCCCGCAACAAGGCCATTGGCCGCCACGGTTTAAATTGCGGCCGCTTGGCCCCATACAGTCAGGGCAAGAAATCCATGCTGGATTTAGACTGAGTCTTGACAGGGGAAAGCGGCTGGTCTATCTTACCCGCATGATTTAGACAGAGTCTAAATTTTGATTTTTCATCAAGTCGTTGATAAATGGAGGAAACGATAATGGCAGAACTGAAAGGCAGCAAGACCGAACAGAGTCTGAAGGACGCCTTCTCCGGCGAATCCCAGGCTAACCGTCGTTACCTGTACTTCGCGGCGAAGGCCGACGTCGAAGGCTACAACGATGTTTCCGCCGTCTTCCGTTCCACTGCGGAAGGTGAAACCGGCCACGCCCACGGTCACCTGGAATACCTGGAACAGTCCGGTGATCCGGCAACCGGTCTGCCGATTGGCGGCACCGAGGACAACCTGAAAGCCGCGATTGCCGGCGAAACCCACGAATACACCGACATGTATCCGG
>JBKGZJ010000154.1:0-5236 GCA_046545635.1 Thiohalophilus sp.
GTTTTCAGGAGATCGGCATTCGCCCCGATTACTATCCCGATGCGTTCGGCCGGGAGGATGCGCTGGTGATGGCGTTAACGCTGTCGGAGTAATAACCAACCACAAGGACAACAACCACAACGATGGACGAGACAATCAGGGTAACTTCCGCCGGCGGGGTGGAGCTTGACTATGAAGTTGCCGGCCTGGGGGGACGCAGCTTTGCCTTTATCATCGACTGGCATATCCGGATAATTCTGGCGCTGGCCTGGTTCCTGCCGCTGAACTTTCTGGTTTTCAACAGCTTCGACAGCAGTGTTATCGCGGAGGTCATCGACGACAGCAAGACCATGGCCATGCTGTTCATATTCCTGGTGCTGTTGCCGACCTTTGTGATCTACTTTCTCTATCATCCCCTCCTCGAACTCATGATGAGCGGCCGCACACCGGGCAAGCGCATGGCGGGGGTGCGGGTGATCAGCAAGGAGGGCAGTGCGGCTTCGGCCGGGGCGATCCTGGTGCGCAACGTGTTCCGCCTGCTCGACTCGTTCCCGGGCGGGCTCTATTTTCTCGGCATCATGGCTGCCATGTTCAACAAAAAGAACCTGCGCCTGGGCGATCTCGCCGCCGGCACGGTGCTGATCTACGAGCAAAAGAGCAGCAGGCGCGGGATCGAGGAACTGATTGGCGGGGAACAGAGTTCCGGCCTGTCGACCCGGCAGCGGGAACTGGCCATCGAACTGAGCGAGCGCTGGACGCAGCTGGATTCCAATACCCGGGTCGAACTGGCCGAAAAACTCCTCACCCGGCTCGGCTATGACACGCACCAGGACGCGCAGTGGACCCGGCGGGATGCGCTGTTGCAGGAAGCGTTAAAGGTTGTGGGTCAGGGCGGCAGACAGGAGATCGCCGATAATGGATAGCCGCAGTCTGGGAAACTGGTTGCAGGGCCGCCTGCCGCAGTGGCAACGGCTGGAGACGCTGCTCAAACACCAGCGGGGACGCAAGGACGAGCACAGCGATGAGGCCCTGGAATTTATCAACGGCTATCGCAGCCTGTCGCGGGACGTCTCGCTGGCCCGGCATGCACTCGGCGACAGCCGCATCACCGCCTATCTCGAATCGTTGCTGGCCCAGGCGCACGATACGATCCAGCGCCGGCATATGCCGTTGCGCCTGCAACTGCTGAGCCTGTTGCGCGACGAGATCCCGGCGGTAGTGCGGGAGCTGATCGGGCCGATCCTGTATAGCCTGGCGATATTCGTGCTCGCCGCCCTGGTCGGCTGGTGGCTGGTCGACACCTACCCGGAGATGGTCTCGCTGGTGGCCTCCGAAGAAATGATCCGCAACGTGCAGCAGGGCACCCTGTGGACCGACGATCTGCTCAATGTCACGCCGTCTTCGCTGCTGTCGATCGAAATCCTGACCAACAACATCATGGTCACCTTTTTCGCCTTCGCCCTGGGCATGTTCTATGGCCTGGGTACGCTGTACATCATGGGGCTCAACGGCCTGATGCTGGGCGGCGTGTTCGCCTTCACCCACCAGTACAGCATGGCCGATCGCCTGTTCGAATTCGTGGTCGCCCACGGCATGGTCGAGCTGAGCGTGATCGTCCTGGCCGGCGCCGCCGGCATGAAACTGGGCGAGGCCCTGATCCGGCCGGGACAACAGACCCGCGTCAGTGCCTTTCAGCAGGCGGTCAGCAAGGCTGGCAAACTGATCGCCCTGGGCGTGCCGCTGCTGATCATCGCCGGCTTCATCGAAGGCTATATCTCGCCCAATCCCGGTTACGACCTGGCTACCCGCATCACCGTCGGCAGTGTCTACTGGATCATCATGCTGCTGCTGTTGACCGGCTGGTGGCATCCCAGATATATAAAAGCTTCTCAACGCAGGGATGCAAAAAAATATTAACCACGAAGGCACGAAGACACGAAGAAAAGATTGTTTATAAAAAATCTTCTGTCTCACGCAGGAAGATTGGGCTGAGTAAAGCGCATTTTAACAATTACTTCCCACGGGCAATCAAAGCCCTTCTTCAATCACGGTGGAGTAACGCGATGTTCTGGATAACACGGACTCGCGGATATGATTCTTGCCATAGAAGGCGTATATGCGAAGGGTTGGTGTGATTCATTGGTGGTTCTCTTGAAAGCCAGGACATAATAATATTTCAGCTTCGTGTCTTCGTGTCTTCGTGTCTTCGTGTCTTCGTGGTGAAGATCTTTCGTCCCTGGGGTGAGTTTGTTTCCGGATGTGTATGGCGCATCCTGACATTACAGGTATATTTCATTGGATATCAATAAACTCAAAACCATCATCATTGATGCGGCGCGGGAGGAATTGCTGCCGCGTTTTACCAACGTCAAACGCGGTATCAAGGCCGACGGCAGTTTTCTGACCGAGGCGGATCTGGCGGTGCAGAACCGCATCGCCGATGAACTGAAAGCCCACTGGCCGGACACCCTGTTTCTCGGCGAGGAGATGCCGGCGAGCGAGCAGCAAACGCTGTTGCAAAGCGGCAAACCGATCTGGATCCTCGATCCACTGGATGGCACCAGTAACTACGCCTCGGGTATCCCCGTTTATTCCGTCTCCCTGGCGCTGATCGAGCAGGGCGAACTCAAGGTCGGCCTGGTCTACGATCCGGAACGTGATGAATGCTTCAGCGCGGTAAAGGGGCAGGGCGCCTGGCTCAACGACGAGCGGCTCGGTCCCATCGATACCGGTCTGGGCCTGAAGCAGTGCACCGGCCTGATCGACTTCAAGCGCCTGTCGCCCGAACTGGCCACCCGGCTGGCGGTCGAGATTCCCTATGCCTCGCAACGCAGCTTCGGCTCGGTGGCGCTGGACTGGTGTTGGATCGCCATCGGTCGTAGTCATGTCTATCTGCATGGCAAACAGAACCTGTGGGACTATGCCGCCGGGCACCTGATCCTGGCCGAGGCGGGCGGGCAGTCCTGCACCCTGGAGGGTGAGGCGGTGTTCAATAACAGCCTGCAGCCGCGCTCGGCCGTGGCGGCGCTGGATGAAAAACTGTTCAGGGTATGGGTCGAGTGGCTGGGTATCGACAGAAAATAAATCGGTCTCTGTTTTCGCTGTTTTCGTCATTCCGGCGCAGGCCGGAATCCAGTCTTTATAAGAGGATTGCCCTGCGGGCGAGCTGGATCTTGAAAGCGACTCTCGCGACACATGTTGTATTCCCCTCCTCCAAGGGGAGCACCAGAGCCTGCCCCGCACTTGATGCGGGGGTGGGGTGATCCAAACCTGCTTCTAAATGATCGCCCTCCGGGCGGCCTGGATCTTGAAAGCGGGCTCTCGCGCCCGCGCGGCGAGGTACTTTCTTGTACCGACAAGAAAGTACCCAAAGAAGCTCCTCCGAAGACTCGCCCGATACGCAATTTATCAATTGCGTATCGGGTTCCCTGCGCTTCTCTTTCCAGTCGGGCTCGCCAGACGGCACGTCCCTGTGCCGACTGGCGAGTGCGCGCGTCCATGCGCGCACCCTTACGGGCTAATCCTCCTTTCACTGCGATGCTCGGCGTTGTCTAACGAGACAAAAACAGACCAGCCAGCGTAAGAGGAAACTCTGATATCAAGCCGTAACGCGAATACTTGCCTCGAAAAACCCGTAATCTATTGCTACTATTATAAAGAAGCTTGAATTTAACAATAATTTTGATAGGCAGAATCTGCCTAAATCCCGAAAAATACAGATTCTGTATATATCACTGTTAATGCAATAGGAATCATCGTGGAGTTATCAGAAGTAGTACCTTGGGGGAGATCCTTTAGCGAGTACGAAGAAATGTTCTCGCTCTCACATGACGATCTTACAAAGAAGATGCTTGGCTGTGGGGATGGTCCGGCGAGTTTTAATGCGGAGCTATCCGCCAATGGTGGTAATGTCATATCCATTGACCCAATCTATCAATTTAGCGCTCTTGAGGTTCAATCTAGAATCGAAGAGATTTATCATCGAATAATGGATCAAGTGTCAAGAAACAAAGAGGACTATGCCTGGGAGAACATTCGCGACGTTAAAGAGCTAGGGGAAGTCAGAATGGAGGCAATGAAGACCTTCCTGAATGACTATGAAAATGCACAGGAAACCGGAAGGTATCTTAACGCCGCATTGCCAACACTTCCATTTGAGAATGCCGAGTTCGATTTGGCCTTGTGTTCACATTATTTGTTTTTGTATAGCGATCATGTAAATCAGGAACAACACGTCGAATCCATGAAAGAGTTGTGCCGTGTTGCCAAAGAGGTGCGCGTTTATCCGTTGTTGTCCATTACCAACAACAAAATGTCTCCGCATATCGTGCCAGTGATGGAGGCGCTGGAAGATGAGGGGGTTAACGTCTCTTTGGCGCCTGTAAAATATGAATTTCAAAAAGGTGCCACAGAAATGCTGGTGGCAAAACGTGTATAACATGACGCTCCACCCGAACAAAACCCCTGGCGCGGCTTCATTGGGTGAGTTTGCTCGTTAAATGCATAGAGGGAACCATGTCAGAAATCGCTAACACTCCTGAACCGCCATACTATGCGGTTATTTTCAGTAGTCATCGCACGGAGGGGGATAATGGATATGCTAAAATGGCTGAAAAAATGGTGGAGCTCGCTTCAAAGCAACCTGGCTTTTTGGGCATAGAGTCCGTCAGGAATGACTTGGGTATTACGGTGTCGTACTGGGAAAACCTTGAGGCGATCAGTAATTGGAAAAGGAACGCTGAGCATCGAGAGGCCCAGCGACTGGGGCATCAGCAATGGTATTCAAAGTTTCGTGTCCGGGTGGCGAAGGTTGAGCGTGAATACGGCATTTAACCAGTCGGTCAACCGGACAACAAAAGCGTACCGCTTTTGGTTCCCTTAGCTGGCGCTTTGGCGCCGGTTACCTCAGCATTAGAGGGCAATATGGGATATAGCATGCCTGAGCGTCCAGCTTTTCTAGAAAAAGCACTCCAAGGATTGGCTTTTTGGGTGGGGCATCGACGGGCCTACTATAACTCCTATCCGCTATCAGAATCAGCATTGGTCACGGAAGCGTGTAATTTGATACAGGCAAATCTTCCTGGCCATCTAAAATTAAGGCCCGAGGTGCTCTACCGCCGAGTCGTCGATTTGACTGACATTCCTATCTCCGATAGAGCACGGGCAGATTTGGTAATTCTTGATTCAAGTTCTCCTGATCCGTATAAATATGATGTAGCTGATGCAGTGCATTTTGTATTTGAAGTAAAGCGAAGGG
>JBKGZJ010000155.1:0-5229 GCA_046545635.1 Thiohalophilus sp.
GATGTAGCCGTCTTCGCCTTCTTCCAGGTCGAATTCGACTTTGTCATCGGGACTGAACGCGTCGAGTTCGACGTCGGGTTTGACGTCAAACGACATGGTCATCTCCGGCCAGTCGATTTCGGGAATCGGATCGTGGGTCATGTTGACGCGGTTATCCTCTGCCTCGATCTCATGCAACACGCCTGTACCACGAATATCTTCATCCGCCTCTTTTTCGCTGTCTTCGGCATCAGAGTCCGACTCCTGTTTCGCGTCGTCCGGCGTTGTCATGCGTTTGAAGCTGTCCTTGAGGCTGGCTTCCGAGTCGATGAGAAACTGACCGGATGTCACTACCCGTTCGCCTTCGCGCAGACCGCGCTGTATTTCAACCCAATCGCCGGTAACAATGCCGGGGACAACGGGACGTGGGCGAAACCGGCCTTCGTCCAGCGCAAGAATGACCCGGTCTTTCTTGCCATCGCGGATCAATGCTTCGCGTGGAATCACCACAATATCCCGCTTCGGGCCGCCGTAGATGCTGACATCGGCAAACATGTTCGGTTTGAGCTTGTGTTCGGGGTTATCGAAACGCAGACGTACCCGTAAAGTCCGGGTTTTCGGGTTCAGGTTCGGGTAGACATAATCGACTTCACCCTCCCAGGTTTTGCCGGGAAAGTAGGCAAGCTGCACATCGGCGGGCTGACCAACCTCGACCCAGTCGACCTGACTTTCGAATACTTCGGCCTGAATCCAGACCGTGGACAGATCGGCCAGCGCCATGACTTCCAGATCGGGTTTGACAAACATGCCCTCGCGTACACCCAGTTGCGCGACAATGCCATCCTGCGAAGCATAGCCGGTGATGTACTGCCTGACCCGTCGGGTCTTGCGCAACTCGTCGATCTGGCTTTGTGCTACACCCAGCGCCAGCAGACGTTCACGTGACGCCCGCACCAGCGGTTTGTGGGCACTTTCCAACGCCTGCAAATACTCTTCCTGCGCGGTCACCAGTTCGGGAGAATACACCTCGTAAAGTTTCTGTCCTTTCTCAACACGCTCGCCTTCGGCCTTCACATATAGTTTTTCTATCCAGCCGCTGGTGCGTAAATGAATATGAGAAATCACATCTTCATCGTAATCAACATAACCAACCGTATCGATCTTGCGCCACAGGGTATCCCGCTCGGCCACGGCGGTGCGCACCCCCATGTTGTTAATCACCGCGGGGGAGATTTTTACCGCGCTGCCGTCACCGTCGTCGTACACCGGTATATAATCCATTCCCATCTCATCCTTTTTGGGTTCCTCGGAGGTAATGGAAGGATCATGGGGGTGCCGGTAATAAAGAATCTCTTTCTCCTCTTCCGGCTCGTCGGCACCATCATCCTCCTTGGGCACCAGGTCCATGCCGCATATGGGACAGGTTCCCGGTTCATCACGAACAATCTGGGGATGCATGGGACAGACATAGTTGGGATCAGTATGTTTTTCCGCGTGTTCCAGCGCGGTTTCCTGCTCGCCGTTCTGTTCCCCTTCGCTGTCCTTGTCCGGTTGTTCCCCGTTACAGGCAATCAACAACAGTGCCAATATGAATGCGGTACTCATTCCTGAAAGCTTCATGACGAGACTCCTGCAAGATAAAGCAGTTGCGTCTGGATCCGCGCATGGTCGGTACGCAGACGCAAGGCCTTGAGTTCGGTTTCCAGTTGCATGATGCGTGCCCGCATCAGCGCGTTGAATTCCGTGCCGCGGCTTTGATAGCCGTGCAGGGCACTCCTGGCATTTTCCCGCGCCATGGGCAAAAGACGTTTGTCATAGCGGCGCAGGCGCTCAGCCAGGCTTTTCCAGCGCGCATGGTCCGCCTGCCATTGCCGACGCAGATCGCGCTGCCTGTCTTGCAACTGGTAGCGGGCGCTCTGCTGCTGTTGTTTACCGGCGGCGACCTTGCGATCCTGATCGTTACGGGTAAACAGCGGCATATCCATGACGACCATGGCGGAGAGAAAATCACTGCGCGCACTGCCATCCATTTCCCGGCCATCCCGCGCGCCATAGGTCACGTCCAGCATCCAGGAAGGCTTGTAGGACTGACGTGCCAGCGAAACACCATGTTGCTCGGCTTCCAGTTCGGCCCTGGCGGCCAGTATTTGTGGATGATCCTCAAAATCCGGCTGTTCCGGTTCGGGCAACTCGGGAAATGAGTCATCCGGCTTGTATTGTTCGGGCAGCTCGCCGAGATAACGTGCCAGTTTTGACCAGGCGGCCTCAATCTCGTTATCGATATCCACCAGCCTGTCATCCAGCAACCCCAGTTCCAGTTCAGCGCGGATCACATCCTGTTGCTGCTGACGTCCGGAGGCATACTGGGATTCGGAGATTCGTACCAGCCGGGTATACAACTCGCGATTTTTCTTCACCACTTCGCGCGCACGATGCCAGTAATACCATTCCAGCCAGGCCTGACGTACATTGCGAATCAACTGCCGCCGTTGATCCTCGGACAGGTGTTCCTGAGCCCGGGAGCGGGACCGGGTTTGTCTGGCTTTGTATTCCAGTGAGTCGCCCGCGGGAAACATTTGCTGGATGCCCAGCTGTATCTGGGTCATCGGCTCCTGATCCCGTTTGAAGGTGTCGGTGGGAAAATTCATCAGCCCCAGTTTGACCTGCGGATCGGGTAACGCCCCGTCGGCCACTGATTTTTCCTTCAGCGCCGCGCCTCTGGCCTCGTTAACCCGAAAGCCGGGATCATTGTCCAGCGCGAGGCGGATCGACTCCTCGAGTGTCAACGTCGACGCCGCCAGCAGCGGCCTGGCTGTCAGTGCCGCCAGTACGACACCACACAACATAAATAGACGTAACATGTGAATACCTCATCATCTGATTGCGTACCGATGCTGCGCATCGGCATAACGACAGCAAAGTACACCCGTGAAGGGTGTCAAGATCAGATGAGGTTTCTGGGAGGTCGGAATTGCCCGCCCGGGGGCAGCCCGTCGGGGGTCCGGTGCAGGGGAAGCAAATAGTGCAGTTCGGGGCTATCGATTTCGGTGCTCAGCACGGAGGCGAGCGCGTTGATACTCTGGGAATGAAAACAGTCGCGGCAATTCTGATTGCAGTGTTCGGTATCCTGCTCACAACAGCTCATCGCCCCGGCGCTATCCGACTGCTCCATCTGCATGTGCTCGCAGACATGATCCGGCGAGGGCACCTGCATGTCGGTCTGCGCATACAACGCCTGCACCGGCAACAAGATCATTGCCAGGGTCAGCAGGTGGATGAGCCCGTGTCGTATTCGTGTCATGCGCGAATCGGCCTGAACGTGAGTTCAACATACTGATTGACCCCCGGGGAACCCGACAGGTTCCCCGGGGCCGTTCCATAGTAACAAAACCGATCTGGAAAATAACCCCAAAATCAGTCTGTTTACAGTGCCGGTTCAGAGATCCTTGATAATCGTAAAGGCGCCGCGCAGATCGCCCTCGCTGTAGCCGGTGGCCCGATCCTCGGGATAGAGCTTTTCCAGCTTGGCGGAAACCCCCGGGTCAAGTTCTGAGCCGTGGCATTTGAGACAGAGCTCGCCGGTCGGAATCGCCTTCATATAACGGAAGTGCTGCTGACCGTCCTGCTCGACGATCGCATGTTTTTCCATCTTCCCGGGATTTTCCCCGTCCGCCTTGCGCTGTTCAAACTCCCGAAGCACGCTCTTTTCCCACTCATCCGGTGCATTATCGGAATTGCGAGGCTTGAGGCTGGTGCGACCGATCTTCAGGTCATTTTTCTCTGAGACCTGCCGGGCAATGTCCGGCGCTTTTTCACTGCACACCTCGATGGCATTGACCGGCCCGCCGGCTTTCATCCCGGCCTGCAGCTCGCCTTTCAGTTTCCCGAAAAATTGCTTCACCGCCTCGCGGCTTTGTTCGACATGCGCTGCCTTCTGATCGGCCGTTGCGGAACCGGCCAACATTGCCATCAATGTGATAGAAACAAGATATTTCATCGCTGGTTACTCCCATGGTTACATCGTCAGTGAGCGAATATTGCTTTGGTATCTGACCACGGCTGAAAAACCCGAATGGGCGAATAATTATAAGTATTGGCAAGTGAATCCATTATGAGCCCTGTGCGGGCAGGACTCAAGCTGGTTGCAAGTGTGCGCGAGAAACCATACCACTGGCCTGACTCAGAACAAACTCCTTGAAAGCCTGCGCCACCGGCGACAGGCGCTTGCCCTGACGATGGACCACATACCAGTGACGCAGAATGGGAAAATCGGCCATATCCAGCACCACCAGCCGGCCGGTCTCCAGCTCCAGCTCCAGGGTGTGAATCGAGACGATCCCCAGACCGAGACCCGCCTCCACCGCCTGTTTGATCGCCTCGTTACTGGTCATCTGCATGCCGGTTTTGAGGCTGACGCCCTGTTCGGCAAAAAAGCGCTCCATGGCAATGAAGGTGCCCGAGCCCGGTTCGCGCACCACGAAGGGCTCTTCCTCAAGGCGCTTGAGGGATATCCCGGCTTCACCGGCCAGAGGGTGATCCGGCGGCGCGATCACCACCAGTGGATTCTCCATGAAGGCCTCGGTCTCCAGTCCCTGATCGTCGGGCGGCTTGCCCATGATCACCATATCCTTGTCATTCTGCTCCAGCTGCCGCAACAGCGTGGCCCGGTTGGTGACATCCAGGCTGAAACTGACTTCGGGATAGTGACTGATAAAGCTGGCCAGCAGGCGGGTGGCAAAGTAGTTGGCCGTACTGGCGACGGAAATGTCCAGATGCCCGCGGCGCACCCCCTTGAGCTGCTCGATCACCTCCTCGGCCTCGCTGAGCTGGCGGGAAATCGCCCGGCAATAGTGGTGCATCTCCCGCCCGGCCTCGGTCAGATAGGTCTGCTTGCCCATCTGCTCGAACAGGGGCAGCCCCACCGATTCTTCCAGCTGCTTGATTTGCATGGAAACCGCCGGCTGGGTCAAATGCAGTTCCTGGGCCGCCTGGGTGTAATTCAGGTGCCGGGCGACCGCTTCGAAGACTTTCAGTTGCCGGAGCGTAACGTGCATATTGGCTTCTCACTATGCATCAGAAAAAATTATAGTATCAGGGGCAAGCATAAGCCAGTTCTGGCCAATGGAATTTTTTTACTTTCAAAAAGTTGAGTACTAGAGTCAGTTAAGGCACACGTGCAGACGCGCAACCTGGCCGGCAACCAAACGACCGGACTTGCCATCTAGCCAAACACAGGTTTGTGCATGCTCA